>JBEVFC010000135.1:0-19351 GCA_040512455.1 Nocardioides sp. | reverse complement strand
GGCCCAGATGCCGAGCTCGCCGTGGCGCTGGAGGGCGGTGGCCTCGGTGTCGATGCGCCGGGTCAGCACCATGTCCCGGTAGAAGCCCTTGATGGCCTCGTCGTCGAGGTCGAAGGAGAAGTCCGGGTGCTCCTTGCGCTCCCCCTCGGGGGTGAGCAGCTGGATGAGCTCCGGGCCTCCGTCCTGCTGGGAGGGACCGAACACCTCTGCGAGGTCGGGTCCGAACTCGGCCTGATGCGTCACCTGCACTCCTTCACGTCGCCGGGGCTGCGGGGTCACCTTGCCCGGGTGGGAAACCTGCCCGTGGACGACGACGAAGGGGTGGTACGTCTGCCTGCCGCGGGCTCTGCGGGGCGGCGTGGCCCCGTTGTGAGGGGGGACACATCGCTGTTGTCGCCAAGGTACCGGGACACCCGCCGGAGCCGCCAATCTCACTGTGCCCACCTGTCCGGACAGGAGTGCCCCGTTGTCCCTGTGCGCCGGGACATCCGGCCCGGCACGGTGCTCCCACGACAACGACACACCACCCGAAAGGCAGCACCGTGAGCACTCACGTCACCACCCAGAACCTGGTCCGCAGCGACGTCGTCGAGGCGTCCACCGACGAGGCCGGCGCCGCCCGGGCCTCCCGCGGCTGGGCGTACGCCGGCATCGGCGCCGCACTGGCCGGCATCGGCACCGTCGTCACCTCCGGCATGGTCAACGCGATCTACGACAAGGACATCGCCGGCGACCCGGCGGCGATCATGGCGAAGCTCCAGGACCAGACCGGGGCGATGTACGCCTTCCACACGTTCACCACCGTCGGCGCGGTGCTGCTGCTGGTCTTCGCCGCCGGCCTCTACCGCCGCCTCCGGACCTCGCTCCCCGACTCGATCCTCCCGACGCTCGCCCTGAGCGGCCTGATCGGCACCGCGTTCGTCTCGATCATGGGCAGCGGTCTCGACACCGAGTTCATGATGGGCCTCTCGCAGGAGGACGCGGTCCTGCCGACGAGCGCCGTGATGTACAACCACTGGATCGGCACGATCCCGTGGCTGTGGACCCTGGCCGGGTTGGCCGGTGTCGCGCTGTTCGCGGCGTTCCGCCGGGGCGGCGTGCCGCGCTGGATCGGCCTCGTCGGCCTGGTGCTGGGCGGGCTGACCCTGCTGCTCGGCGTCTCGCCGCTGCAGTACATGGCCGGCATGACCGGCCCGCTGTGGCTGCTGGTGACCGCACTCGGCTTCTCGTTCGGCGACAAGGCGCACCGGGCGTGACGGCTCCGGGCGAGGTCCCGGGCGATGTCCCAGCGAGCCTCGCCCCGGAGCGTCACAATGACCCGGTGACGACAGCACCGCGGCAGCGCTGGGAGGTGTACGCCCTCCCGGCGCTGTCCGTCGTCTGCTTCGCCCTCGCGGTCGCCCTCGACCTCCGCACGCCGTACGGCGACTCGGGGCTGGAGTTCGCCCCCGAGCCGGGCTGGATCTACGCCCTCAACGGTGTCGTACTGGCCGGGTTCGCGCTGGTGATCCTGCGCCGCGACCCCCGGCAGCGCTTCGGCTGGGCGATGGCCTGGCTCGGGCTGTTCTGGGCGCTCGACGGGCTGTCCCAGTCCTACGTCCGCGTGGGGCTGTCCGACGACCGGGCGTTGCCGGCGATGACGTTCGCGCTGTGGTTCCTGCTGCGCTTCACGTCCTTCCTCCCGGTGTCGATCGCGGTGCTGCTGCTGATCTTCCCCAACGGACGCTTCCTGCCCGGTCGCTGGGGAACCGCCGGCAAGGTCAGCCTCGGCGTGATGTGCCTGGCCTGCCTGGCGATCATCGTGGCTCCGTCGGACGGCCGCAGTGAGGTGCCGCTGCCACCCGGGGTCGACCTGGACGCGACCAGCCTGCCCGTCTCGGGAGACCTCGCCGCGACCGCCGTCCCGGTGCTCGCCGGGTTCGGCATCGCGGCCTTCCTGGTGACGATGGCGAGCGTCGTCGTACGCCACCGCCGCTCCCGGGGGGTCGAGCGCGAGCAGATGCGCTGGCTGCTCTGGGCGGTGATCGTGATGGCCCTGGTGCTGGCCGCCGGCACCGCCTTCGACCTCGCCTGGCTCGAGCTGCTGATGACCTTCACCCTGATGGTGATGCCGGCCGGTGCGATGACGGTGGCGATCGTCCAGCCCGACATCGTCTCCATCGAGGACCTCTTCGGCCGCACCCTCGTCTACGGCGCCCTGTCCGTGGCGATCGTGGCCATCGACCTCGCGTTCCTCGCCGGCGTCACCGCGCTGCTGGGCGACTCGCTCGACCAGCGCCAGGTGGTGCTGCTCGTGCTGCTGCTCTCCGCGGTGCTCTACGGCCCGCTCCGGCACCGGCTCTGGATGGCGGTGCGCCGCTTGCTGCTGGGCAACCGCGACAACCCGTACGACGCGGTGGCCGGGCTCGCGTCCACGCTCGAGACCACCGACGAGGGTCCGGACCAGCTGGCCGCCGTCGCCCGGGCGGTGGCCTCGGCGTTCCGGGTGCCGTTCGTCCGCGTCGAGGTCGACCGCGGCGGGGGCGAGCGCCTGATCGCGACCCACGGCGAACCGGTCGGCGAGACCCGGAGCCTCCCGATCACCTACCGCGACGCCGTCGTCGGCCGGCTGGTGCTGCCGGCCCGCGGCCTCCACGGGCGGCTCTCACGCCGCGACGAGCAGCTCCTCGGCGACCTGGTCCGCCAGGCCGCCACCGCCGCCCGGACCAGCCGGCTCGCCGACGAGCTCCAGGACAGCCGCGAGCGGCTGGTGGTGGCCCGCGAGGAGGAGCGGCGCCGGATCCGCCGGGACCTGCACGACGGCCTCGGGCCGGCACTGTCCGGGGTCGTGTACCGCCTGGAGTCCGCCCGGCTCCTCGTCGAGCGCGACCCGGCGGCGGCCGTCGCGCACATCGAGGCGACCAGCGACCACGTGCAGGACGTGGTCGCGGACGTACGCCGCCTGGTCCACGACCTGCGCCCGCCGGCCCTCGACGACCGCGGCCTGGTCGGCGCCCTCCAGCAGCACGCCGAGGGTCTGAGCGGCAACGGGCTGGTCGTCCGGGTCGAGGCGGACGACCTCGGTCCGCTGCCCGCGGCGGTCGAGGTCGCGGCGTACCGCATCGCCGGCGAGAGCCTCACCAACGTGGCCCGGCACGCGGCCGCGCACGCGTGCGTCGTACGCCTGACCGAGACCGGCGACGAGCTGGTCGTCGAGGTCGCCGACGACGGCACCGGCATCGCGGCGGACGCGCAGGCCGGTGTCGGCCTGGTGTCGCTGCGGGAGCGCGCCGCCGAGCTCGGCGGTCGCAGCGAGGTCACCTGCCCTCCCGGAGGCGGCACCGTCGTCCGGGCCTGGCTACCGATGGGGAGAACCGCATGAGCCGACCCGTCCGCGTCGTCGTCGCCGACGACCACCAGATCGTCCGCGACGGGCTGGTCGCCCTGCTCGGCGCGCTCGACGGCATCGAGGTCGTCGGCACCGCCGCCGACGGGCGGGACGCGGTGCACGTGGTCGGCGAGACCCTGCCGGACGTCGTCGTCATGGACATCCAGATGCCACAGCTCGACGGGATCGAGGCGACGCGGTTCATCACCCGGGCGCACGAGGGCGTCCGGGTGGTGATGCTGACCATGAACGAGGACGACGAGACCGTGATGAGCGCGATCCGGGCGGGGGCGTCGGGCTACCTGCTCAAGGGCTCGGGGGCCACCGAGGTGCTGCGCGCGATCGAGGCCGCCGCCGACGGGGGCATGGTGTTCGGGGCGTCGCTGGCCGGTCGGGTCGCGTCCTACCTCGGTGGCGGCGGGCCCGCCCCGGCCGAGGCACCGTTCCCCGAGCTCACCGACCGGGAGCGGTCCGTGCTGGACCTGCTGGCGGCCGGGCGGTCGAACGACGACATCGCCCGGGAGATCTACGTGTCGAACAAGACGGTGCGCAACCTCGTGTCGTCGATCTACGCCAAGCTGCACACCGCCGGGCGGGCCGAGGCGATCATCAAGGCGCGCGAGGCCGGGCTGGGTCGATCTGATACCTAGAATCGATTGACAATCGATAGAGACTGACCGAAACTCGATGCATGATGACGGAGCGTCTGGCGGTCGTGCCTCTCAGGGTCTTTCTCGTGGTGCTGTTCGGGGTGCTGGTCGTGTTCCAGACCCTCTCGCTGCCCGGGCAGTTCGCGTACATGGCCGAGGAGTCCCCCGACCTCGCGTACCTGCGGTGGCCGTTGACCGCCGTCACGGTCTTCTGGGTGCTCTGCGTCCAGGTGGTGATCGTGTGCACCTGGCGGCTGCTCACCCTGGTCCGGGACGACCGCATCTTCAGCGAGGACTCCCTCCGGTGGGTGGACGCGATCGTCGGGGCCGTCGCTGCCGGGTGGCTGACCCTCGTGGCCGTGTTCCTGTACGTCGGCTTCCGGGCGGACGATCCGGGGCTGCCACTGCTCCTCTTCCTGCTGGTCGTCGGTGGGGCCGTCTTCGGGCTGCTGATCGTGGTGATGCGTGCGCTGCTGCGGCAGGCAACGACGCTCCGGACGGACATGGAGGCGGTGATCTGATGCCCATCGTGGTACGGATCGACGTCGAGCTGGCGAGACGCAAGATGAGCGTCGGTGAGTTCGCCGAGCGGGTCGGGGTCACCCCGGCGAACGTCGCGGTCCTGAAGAACGGCCGCGCCAAGGCGGTGCGGTTCAGCACCCTCGAGGCGATGTGCCGGGTGCTCGAGTGCCAGCCGGGCGACCTGCTCGAGTGGGTCGAGGACGCGGAGACTCCTCACGCTGCGGCGCTGGGTGGCGAGGGCACCCGGGACTAGTGCGTCTCGCCGAGGTCCTCGTGCGCGCGGTGCGACTCGGGCTCGACCTGGAACGTCGCGTGCCGGACCTCGAAGTGCTCGGCGGTGCAGCTGCACAGCCGGTCGAGCATGCCGCCGACGCCGTCGGCGGCCAGCGCCTCGTCGGTGACGGTGATGTGCGCCGAGAGGCTGGGTAGTCCGCTGGTGATGGTCCAGGCGTGCAGGTCGTGCACGTCGACCACCCCGGGCATCGCGAGCAGGTGGTCATGGATGGCGTCGAGGTCGAGCCCGGCCGGGGCGATCTCGAGCAGCACCACCACCGCGTCCTTGAGCAGCATCATCGCCCGCGGCAGCACCAGCACCGCGATCACCAGGGAGGCGACCGGGTCGGCGCGCTGCCAGCCGGTGGTCAGGATGACCACGCCGGCGGCGATCGCGAGCAGCGAGCCGAGCAGGTCGGCGAACACCTCGGTGGTCGCCCCGCGCAGGTTCAGCGAACCCGTCTCGGAGCGGTTGAGGATCATCAGGGAGACACCGTTGGCGAGCAGGCCGACCGTCGCGAACAGGATCAGCGGCACCGCCCGGACGTCCTGCGGGTCGGCCAGCCGGCTGATGCCCGCCCAGGCGAGGTAGCCGCACAGCCCGAGCAGCACCAGCGCGTTGACCAGGGCGGCCAGCACCTCCGCCCGGTGGTAGCCGAACGTCGAGCGCGGTCCGGGCGACATCCCCGCGACGTACGACGCCCCGAGCGCGAGCACCACCGCCGCCGCGTCCGTGGCCATGTGGCCGGCATCGGCGAGCAGGGCCAGCGAGCCGGCCACCCAGGCGCCGACGAGCTCCACGACGAGGACGACGCTGGTGACCAGCAGCACCAGCTTGAGGCGCGACCGGTCCCCCGCGCGCCCCGCCGCGTGCCCGTGATCGTGTCCCATGGGCACAGCCTAGGCAGCGGAACGGCGCGGGAGGTCAGGCGATCAGCATGAGGTCGGTCAACCGCTGCTCCAGGGGGGTCCCTGGGGGTCGCGTGACCTGCCCGAGCACCGGTGGTGCCTGGGATCGGTAGCGGTGGCCCACCCCGGCCCGGGCCTGGGCTGCCAGCTCGGCCACCAGCCACGAACCACGGACACGTCGAGACCCGCGGCCGGCACCCCCACGCCGCCCGCACCACCCGCACCGGATTCTTCGAACATGTGTTCGATGCTAGACGGGACCACCGACAGCCACCAGACACCAAACCGACCCTGTGGATGACGGCTCGTCCTCTACCAATAGCTGCGTTCCGCCGGCGCGAGGCGTCGCGCCGGGTTAGCGTCCCCAACGCCGGAGGACCGAGCCCGGCACTCCCGGGAGCCCTCTCATGACCAGACATCCGCGTCGTCGATGGCTGCTGGCGCCCGCGCTCCTGGCCCTGTTCGCGGCGTACGCCGTGGCCCCGGCGAGCGCCGGCCGCAGCACCACCCCGCAAGCCGCGGCCCGCGCCACGGCGCCGACACCGCTGCTCGCCCAGCACGGGTTCGCCGACCCCGCGATCGAGCGGTACGCCGGCGGCGTGGTCGGCGCCGCCACCGGACCCGCCAACGCCATCCGGGCAACCGCGCCCGGGCCGGCCGGCCCCTTCGAGGACCTCCCCCCGGCGTTCGAGAGCTGGCCGTCCTGGGCGGTGCCCGACCAGGATGTCTGGGCCCCGGACCTGGTGAAGGTCGGGTCCCGCTGGCTGATGTACTTCGCCGTCCGCGTCTCCGGCGTGGGGGCTCAGGGGCGCTGCATCGCGGTCGCGGCCGCCTCGACCCCGGACGCGACGTTCGCCCCCGTGGGCGACCGACCGCTCGTCTGCCCGACGAACGCCCGCACCCCGCGCGCCGAGGACCGGGTCCGCGGCCGGGCCCGGGACCTCCCCCGCGAGGGCGTCATCGACCCGTCGCTCTTCCGCAGCCGCAAGGGGAGGCTCTTCCTGCTCTACCGGACGCAGGGGACGCCGTCGACGATCCGCATGGTCCGACTGACGGGCGGCGGGACACGCGTGCCCGACGACCAGAGGAGCCGCCAGCTGGTCCGCAGCCGCGGGATCGTCGAGAACCCAGTGCTGGTCCAGCGGGACGGACGCTTCGTGCTGCTCACCTCCGAGGGCTGGTTCGGACACTGTCGCTACCGCACCCTCTGGCAGCGTTCCCGTTCGGTGTGGGACTGGGCCGACAGCAGGGCGCACGTGCTCCTGGACCGCGGCTCGACGGGCATCTGCGGTCCCGGCGGCGCCGACATCCTCCAGGAGGGTCGGGTCAGCCGGCTCTACCTGCACGGCTGGGTGTGCGGGGAGGGCAGCACCACCCCGTGCCCGGCGGACTTCGCCAAGGGGGAAGGCGTGAGCACGCCCGGCGAGAGGCGTGCGTTGTACGGCGCCCGGTTGCGGTGGACGGTCACCGCCCGGCCTTACCTCGGCAGGTTCCTGGAGCCCTAGTGGCCCAGCAGCCCGGCTACCAGGGTTCGATGGACTTCCCGCCGAGCACCTCGCGCCCGTGCGGGGCCAGCCAGTCGTCGACCGCCGGTCCGCGCGGGATGATCCCGGACGGGTTGATGTCGGTGTGCACGACGTAGTAGTGCGCCTTGATCTGCCCGAAGTCGATGGTCTCGCCGAAACCGGGAGTCTGGAAGAGGTCGCGCGCGTAGGCCCACAGCACCGGCATCTCGCTGAGCTTCTGCCGGTTGCACTTGAAGTGCCCGTGGTAGACCGCGTCGAAGCGCACCAGCGTGGTGAACAGCCGGATGTCGGCCTCGGTGATCGTCTCGCCCATCAGCCAGCGCTGCCCGGTCAACCGGTCGCCGAGCCAGTCCAGGGCGGTGAAGAGCCGGTCGTACGCCGCGTCGTACGCGTCCTGCGAGCCGGCGAAGCCGCAGCGGTAGACACCGTTGTTGACCTCGGTGAACACCCGCTTCATGACCTCCTCCATCTCGTCGCGGAGGTCGGCCGGCCACAGGTCCGGGGCGCCCGGGCGGTGGTGGTCGGCCCACTCGAAGAACAGGTCGTGGGTGATCCACGGGAAGTCGTTGGTGACGACCTGGCCGGTGGGGACGTCGACCATCGCCGGCACCGTGATGCCCCGCGAGTAGTCGGGGTCGCGGGCCAGGAACGCCTCCTGGAGCCGGGCGATCCGCAGCACCGGGTCGCGGCCGTCGGGGTCGAGGTCGAAGGTCCAGCTGCGCTTGTCGTGCGTGGGCCCGGGGGTCCCGAGAGAGATGACGTCCTCGAGGCCGAGCAGCCGGCGCACGATGATCGCCCGGTTCGCCCACGGGCACGCCCGGGCAGCCACCAGGCGGTAGCGCCCCGGCTCGACCGGCCAGGTCGGCCCCTGCGGACCGCGCTCGGGCGTGCGGGCGTCGCGGGTGATCCGGTCCGGGAGGTAGGTCATGTCCCGGTCGAACCCACCCTGCTCGACGTACGTCGGCGTCAGGTCGTCGCTCATGCGGTCTAGCGTAGTTGCAGACTCAACCACCTAACCGCAAAGAACTGTTTGCAAACAACCCTTTGCAGTTCTAGGCTGTCCGGATGGAACGCAGCGCGATCGTCCCCGGTCCCGAAGGACTCAAGGCCCTCAGCCACCCCGGCCGGCTCCGGATGCTCGGGCTGCTGCGCAGCGAGGGCGCGGCCACCGCCACCACCCTGGCCGCCCGCCTCGGGCTCAACAGCGGCGCCACGTCGTACCACCTGCGGCAGCTCGAGAAGCACGGCTTCGTCGTCGAGGACACCTCCCGCGGCAACGCCCGGGACCGCTGGTGGCGGGCGACCCACGAGTACACCCGCACGGACGTCGCGGACGCGACGACGCCGGAGGAGCACGACACCTACGAGGCCTACATGCAGGCCGTCGCGATGGTCTACGGCGAGCAGCTGCAGCGCTCGGTCGAGGAGATGCGGCTGCTCCCCCGCCCCTGGCTGGACGCCGGCAACCTGAGCGACTGGACGCTGCAGCTCACCGCCGCCCGGGCCAAGGCACTGGTCGAGGCCCTGCACGAGCTCGTCGAGTCCTGGCCCGAGGACGAGGGCGACCCGGACGCGGCGCCGTTCAAGGTCAACGTCAACGCGTTCCTGCGCCCCGGCTCGGTGACGCCCCGCGGGGACGGGTCGTGACCGGCCGGCGCACTCCCCTGTGGGGCTACCTCACCGCGCTGGCGGTCTCCGTCAGCGGCACCCGGCTGTCGATGATCGCGATCCCGTGGTTCGTGCTGACCAGCACCGGCTCGGCCACGAAGACCGGGCTGGTGGCCTTCGCCGAGATGGCGCCGCTGGTGCTGCTGCAGTTCCTGTCCGGCCCCTACATCGATCGCATCGGCGCCCGCCGGATGACCCTGGTCTGCAGCGCGGCCAGCACGGTCGTGGTCGGCGCGATCCCACTGCTGCACGCGCTCGGGCTCCTGACGTTCCCGCTCCTGCTGGTCCTGGTCGCGCTGGCCGGCGCGGCCCGCGGCCCCGGCGACGCGGCCGCCCACGCGATGCTCCCGCTGCTGGTCGAGCACGCGCACCTGCCCACCGAGCGGGTCACCGGGCTCGCCGGGGCCGTCGAGCGGAGCGCCTCGCTGGTCGGCGCGGCCGTTGCCGGCGGCCTGGTGGCGGTGGTCGGCGGCGCCAACGCGCTGGTGGTCGACGCGGCGTCGTTCGCGATCGCCGGCGTGGTCCTCGCGGTGTCGACCCGCGGCCTGGTGCCCGCCACCCCGGTGCGCACGGAGCCGGACGTCGGCGCGGTCGCCTCGACGTACGCCGGGGAGCTGCGCGACGGCTGGTCGTTCATGCGACGCGACCCGGTGCTGATGGGCATCGGCGTGATGATCGCGATCACCAACCTCCTCGACCAGGCGTGGTCGGTGGTGCTGGTGCCGGTGTGGGCCCGCGACAGCGGGTACGGCGTCGGGGCGGTGGGCCTGCTGGCCGCGACGTTCGGAGCGGCGGCGGTGGCCGGCTCGGTGGCGGCAGCCGCCTGGGCCGAACGACTGCCGCGCTACCGCACCTACCTGGTGGCATTCTTCCTGTGCGGGGTGCCGCGGTTCGTGGTGCTCGCGCTGGGGGCGCCGCTGTGGGCGGTGCTGCTGGTCGCGGTGATCGGTGGGTGCGCGGCCGGGTTCCTCAACCCGATCCTGGGCGCGGTGCTCTTCGAGCGGATCCCCGCACCCCTGATGGGTCGGGTGACGTCGATGAACCTGGCCCTGAGCTGGTCGCTGATCCCGTTCGGTGGACTCCTCGGCGGGCTCGCCGTCGCGGCGGTCGGCCTGTCACCGGCGCTGCTGCTGATCGGTGCGGCGTACCTCGTCACCACCATGGCGCCGGCCGTCCAGCCCCGGTGGAAGGAGATGGACGTCCGACCGCAACAACGCACGGCTGAGCCCGCAACAACGCACGGGTCGGCGGGCTAGCGGAACGCCCGGGCCACCTCGATGACCCGGTCGATGCCCTCGGTCTCGCCGATGCTCACCCGGACGCCGTCGCCGGCGAATGGACGGACCGTCACCCCGGCCTCCGCGCAGGCCGCCGCGAAGTCCACGGCCCGGTCGCCCAGCGGGAACCAGACGAAGTTGCCCTGGGCCTCCGGGATGTCCCAGCCCTGGTCGAGCAGCGCGGCCCGGAACCTGGCCCGCTCGGCGACCAGCGCCTCGACCCGCTCGAGCAGCTCCGGCTCGGCGGCGAGCGATGCGATCGCCGCGGCCTGCGCGATGCCCGAGACGCCGAACGGCAGCGAGACCGCGCGCAGGGCGCCGGCCACCTCCTCGTGCGCCACGGCGTACCCGACGCGGAAGTTGGCCAGCCCGTAGGCCTTGGAGAACGTCCGGGTGACCACGACGTTCGGGAACCGCCGGTGCACCGCGAGCCCGTCGACCGCGTCGTCCATCCGCACGAACTCGACGTACGCCTCGTCGACCACGACCAGCACCCGCGGCGGCACCTTCGCGAGGAAGTCGAGCAGCGCCGACTGGGTGACCGACGGTCCGGTCGGGTTGTTCGGGGTGCAGACGAGCACGACCTTGGTCCGGTCGGTGACCGCGGCGGCCATCGCGTCGAGGTCGTGCTCCCCGGTCGCGGTGACCGGCACCTGCACGGACGTCGCGGCCGCCGCGGTGACGGCGATCGGGTAGGCCTCGAAGGACCGCCAGGCATAGACGACCTCGTCGCCGGGATCGCAGAACGCCTGCAGGATCTGGTAGATCAGCGCGACCGAGCCGGTCGCCGCCGACAGGTTCGCGACCGGTACGTCGAAGCGTGCGGCCAGGGCGTCGTACAACGCCACGGCGCCCATGTCCGGGTAGCGGTTCATCTGCGCGACCATCGCGGTCGCGGCCTCCACCACGCCGGGCAGCGGCGGGTAGGGGTTCTCGTTCGAGCTGAGCTTGTACGACGTGAGGCCGGGCCGCGGGGTCGGCGGCTTGCCCGGGACGTAGGCGGGGATCTTCCCGACGTTCGCGCGAGGGGATGGGGCACTGGTCATGCCCGCACCCTAGACGGAGCAGTTCGGGTGGTCCGGTCGCCAGCAGTTCTAGTCACTTCGGGCTCTGGGGTGGCAGCCCTAGTGCGGTCGCGGCGAGCGGCCACGAAGATGAGCACAGTGACACGTCGTCACAGAGGGGATCCGGTCGCGACCGGCGCCTGTGCCGGAGGGGGTCGTCCGGGGGAGACCGGACCTCCAGCGGCCACGCGCCGTCCGACTGGCTGGCGGCCGGGGGACACCGGCTCGGAGGTGGTCTGCACCATGAGCTTCGTCGATGGCCCGCGCGCTGCGCGCCTCCCTAGGATGGACGGCGATGCGGCGCTCCGGGCAGCCGCGCCCGGCTGCGTCGCCCCACCGGGGCGGGAGTCATCGCACCGGTGGACGATCGTCAGGAGGAGCCCTCCTGACCTTCCGGACTGACGGGGTCCGCGCCGGTGGTCCCCCCCGCTCTGGCGCGGATCCCGTCTTCGGTGTGCTCCCCCGGGACCAGGGCAGCGGGCTCAGGGCAGCACGACCTCGCCGCCGGGAACGGCGGGCAGGTCACGACCGACGGTGACGTCGACCGGGTTGGTCAGGCAGCGGATCGAACCGCCCCCCTTGTGAAACTCGTCGAGGTCGAGCAGGACGATCTCGAAGCCCCACTCCTCGAGCTGGGCGCGCACCCGGTCCGGGCAGGCCGGCATCAGGATGGTCCTCCCGATCACGATCGAGTTCGCGCAGAAGGTCAGCGCCTCCTCCTCGGTGAGCACCAGCGGCTCGGGGACCAGGGCGAGCAGCGCCGCCGCGGACTCGTCGTCGAACGCCGCCGGACAGACCATCGCGCGGCGGTCGTCGAGCGGGTTGAAGGCCAGGTCCAGGTGGTACATCCCCGGGTGGGTGATGCGGAAGCCGCGGACCCGGACGCCCAGGTCCGTCGCCAGGTGCTTGAGCCCGAGCTCCTCGGTGCGCGGGCCGTAGCCCACGACCAGCGCGTCACCGAAGGCGAACGCGTCGCCGGCCTCGAAGTGGGCACCGATGCCGTCGCGCCCGACGTACGACGTCGCGAAGCCGAGGTCGGCGAAGAACGGCTGGGCGCTGGCGGTCTCCATCCGACGCTCCGGGTGGCGCATGTGGCTCATCACCGCGTGTGGCTGCCCGTCCTCGCGGACCAGGGCCAGGCCGAGGTTCATCGCGTAGACCATGTCGGGGGCGTCGGCGCGCTGCGCGAGCGTGTCCACCCGGCCGCCCAGGGACTCGATGGTGCCGACGAGGTGCTCCCACTGCGCCATGGCCCGGGCGTGGTCGGGCTGGTCGGCGGGATCCATGAAGGGGTTGATCACGTACTCGACACGGAAGTGGTCCGGTCGGACCATCACGTAGTGGTGGCCCCACCGCAGTGCACTGTCGAGCTCAGTCATGGACGTCCCCTCTCAGGTGGCCGCCCGAGGGCGGCATGGTCACCATCTCCAGATTGTCTGACAATCAGACAGTGACCAGTGTGGGGGCGGACGAGCGTCCAGGCAAGTTCTGTCGGACAATGCGGGCATGACCCGCGACACACCGGCCTTCGGCACGCTCAACCTCGAGCACGCCTCCACCGTCGACCGGGTCGTCGTGGAGCTCCGGCGGGCGGTCTTCGACGGAGAGCTGGAGGCCGGCATCCCGCTGCGCGAGGTGGCCCTCGCCGACTCCCTCGGCGTCGCCCGCTCCACGGTCCGCGAGGCGCTCGCGGTGCTGGTCGGCGAAGGCCTGGCCACCCGCGAGCCCAACCGCGGCGTCCACGTCGCCGAGGCCGACCCCGACTCCGTGCGCGACGTCTGCCGGGCCAGGTCCGTGCTCGAGGTGGCCGGCGTACGCCGCTGGACCGAGGCGTCCGAGGAGCTCCGGGACGAGGTCCGGGCGGCGCTGACCGCCTACACCCTCGCGGTCCGGGAGGGGGCGTCCTACCAGCAGCTCAACGAGAAGCACCTGGCCATCCACAAGTCGCTGGTCGGCCTGCTGGACTCACCTCGCCTGGTCGCCACCGCGGAGGCGCTCAGCGCCGAGCTGCGGCTGGCGCTCGCGCAGATCGACCGGATCCGCCGCAACGCGCACGACCAGGCCGGCTCGCACAACCACCTGCTGGACCTGCTCGAGCGGGGCGAGATCGAGGCGGCGGTCACCGAGATCGAGGGCCACCTCGCCGATGCCGAGGTGGCGATCCTCGACGCCCTCGGCGTCCGACCCGAGGGCTGAACCGCCACCGCTACGCTGGCCCCGTGAGGTTCCTCGTCCGGCTCGTCAGCACCGCGGCCGCGCTCGCGCTGGCGACGTGGCTGCTCGGCGGGATGAGCATCGAGGGCGACACCTGGCAGGAGCAGATCGTGCCGCTGCTGCTGGTCGCGCTGATCATGGGGGTCATCGGCGCGATCGTGAAGCCGGTGGTGACGTTCCTCTCGCTGCCGTTCGTCATCCTCACCCTCGGGCTGTTCCTGCTGGTGATCAACGCCTGGATGCTGATGCTGGCCGGCTGGGTGGCCGGCAAGGCCGACATCGGTTTCGAGGTCGACGGCTTCTGGACCGCCCTGCTCGGGAGCATCATCATCACGCTGACCACCTCGTTCTTCGACGCGGTGCTCGAGGACCGGCGATGACCGCCACGCTGCCGGAGCCGGGCTCCCCCGTCACGTACCGCATCGCGCTGGTCTGCCTCGGCAACATCTGCCGCTCACCGATGGCGCACGTGGTCCTCGCCTCCCGGGTCGAGGAGGCCGGTCTCGCCGACCGGGTGCGCGTCGAGAGCTTCGGCACCGGCGACTGGCACGTCGGCCGGCCGATGGACCCCCGCGCGGCCGCCGTCCTGACCACCGAGGGGTACGACGCCACCCGGCACCGCGCCCGGACGTTCGGCGTCCGCGAGGCCGACGCCTTCGACCTCGTCCTGGCGATGGACCGTGCCAACCACGAGGACCTGGTGGACCTCGGCGTGGACGCCTCGAGGCTGCGGCTCTTCCGGTCCTTCGACCCGGACGTCGACCTTGCCGTCGACTCGGGTGTCGACCCTGGCGGCGAGGGGGCCGGCGCCGACGTGCCCGACCCGTACTACGGCGACGACGACGGCTTCGACGAGGTGCTCACCATCGTCGAGCGCACCAGCGCCCGGCTGGTCGACCTGCTCGAGAGGCAGACGAGTCCGGCATGACCCGCCAGTCCGCGACCGCCCGCCGCGCCGAGGAGCTCCTCGGCGCTCCGGTGGTCGCGACGGCACCGGTCGCGGGCGGGGACATCTGCACCGCCACGCGGCTCAAGCTCTCCGACGGGCACAGCGTGCTGATCAAGACGCTCAGCCCGTCGCCCGAGGGCTTCTTCGCGGCCGAGGCCCGCGGGCTGCGGTGGCTGGCCGAGGCGGCGGGCGACGCAGTACCCGAGGTGCTGGCGGTCGACCAGGACTGCCTGATCCTGCCGTGGATCGAGCCCGGCAAGCCCAGCGCCGACGCGGCCGCGGAGTTCGGTCGGGCGCTGTCGCGGGTGCACGCGGCCGGCGCGAAGGAGTTCGGCGCGCTCCCCGACGGGTTCATCGGCCGGCTCCCGCTGCCGAACGGGACCGCCCCCACCTGGGGCGAGTTCTACGCCACCCGCCGGGTGCTGCCGTACCTCAAGCTCGCGCACGACCGGGGCGCCGTCACCGCCGAGCAGGCGGCGACCGTCGAGTCCGTCGTCGGGAGGCTCGACGACCTCGTCCCGCAGGAGCCGCCGGCCCGCCTGCACGGCGACCTCTGGAACGGCAACGTGCTCTGGGGGCACGACGGAAAGGTCCGGATGATCGACCCGGCCGCGTACGCCGGGCACCGCGAGACCGACCTGGCGATGCTCGGGCTGTTCGGGCTGTCGCACCTCCAGCGCGCCCTCGACGCGTACGCCGAGGCCACCCCGCTGGCGGCCGGCTGGGAGGAGCGGACCGGCCTGCACCAGCTGTTCCCGCTGCTCGTGCACGCGGCGATGTTCGGCGGCGGGTACGGCGCCCGCGCCGCCGCGCTGGCCTCGCGCTACTGAGCTCTTCTCAGCGGTGACTCAGGTCGGGCTGGCACAGTAGGAACGTGACCGCCTCCGCTGCCGCCCGCCCCCGTGTGCTCGTCGTCGACGACGACCGTGCCGTGCGCGAGTCGTTGCGACGGTCCCTCGAGTTCAACGGCTACGACGTCTCGATGGCCTGCGACGGCGCCGAGGCGCTGGCCGGGATCGGCAGCTTCGGCCCCGACGTGGTGATCATGGACGTGATGATGCCGCGGCTCGACGGGCTGGAGGCCACGCGCGCCCTCCGCGCCGCGGGCAACGACGTACCCATCCTCGTGCTGACCGCGCGTGACGCCGTCGGCGACCGGGTGGAGGGCCTGGACGCGGGCGCCGACGACTACCTGACCAAGCCGTTCGCGCTGCAGGAGCTGCTGGCCCGGCTCCGCGCGCTGCTCCGCCGGGTGGTGCCGCACGAGACCGACCCGGACGAGACGCTGGCCTTCAGCGACCTGACCCTCGACGTGGCCAGCCGCGAGGTGCACCGCGGCGACCGGCTCATCGAGCTGACCCGCACCGAGTTCACCCTGCTCGAGATGTTCCTGCGGCGCCCGCGCCGGGTCCTCGAGCGCTCCTTCATCCTCGAGGAGGTCTGGGGCTACGACTTCCCGACCACCGCGAACTCCCTCGAGGTGTACGTCGGCTACCTCCGCCGCAAGACCGAGGCCGAGGGCGAGCCCCGGCTGCTGCACACGGTGCGGGGAGTCGGGTACGTCCTCAAGGACGGCGGCTGATGGCCACCGGCCTCACCGCGGGCTCCGGGGCCGGGACCGCGGCCGGCTGGGCCTCCGGGCTCGGCGGGCGCTGGGACAACCGGCGCTGGCACTACCGCCGCAGCCTGGCCAGCCGGGTCGGACTGCTGACCACGATCGCGGTCGGCATCACGGTCGCGGTGCTGGCGCTCGGCGCCTACGTCACCGTGCGGATGCAGATGCAGGCCGCCACCGACGCCTCGCTCCTCGACCGGGCGGACCGGGCCGCGAGGACCCCCGCGCTGTCCGAGCTGACCCGCGACTGGGAGATCCCGTCGTGGATGCTCGGCGCCGCGGACGTGCGGATGATCTTCATCACCGAGAGCCGCGAGTGGCGCACCTTCGACGGCGGCCCGCCACTGACCCTCGGCCGGCCGGAGCTGCAGGTCGCCGCCGGCCGGAGCGACGAGTCGATCCGGACCATCAAGGCCGGTGACACGCGCTACCGCGTGGTCGCGGTCCCGACCGAGGCAGGCAGCGCCCTGGTGCTCGCGCAGTCGCTGGAGGCACAGGAGAACGTCCTGCACCGGCTGGGGATCGTGATGCTGCTGTTCGGGGCCGCGGGCGTGGTCGCCGCCGGCCTGGCCGGCTGGGCCGTGGCCCGCAACGGCCTTCGCCCGGTGCGCAAGCTCACCCTGGCCACCGAGGAGATCGCGCGGACCGAGGAGCTCACCCCGATCGTGGTGGAGGGCAGTGACGAGGTGGCCCGGCTGTCGTCGGCGTTCAACGCGATGCTCGCCGCGCTGGCCGCGTCCCGGGACCGGCAGCGCCGGCTGGTGGCGGACGCCGGCCACGAGCTGCGCACCCCGCTGACCTCGCTGCGCACCAACCTCGACCTGCTCCTCCAGGCCGACCAGCACGGCGGCATGCCGGAGGAGGCCCGGGTCGAGCTGCTCGACGACGTACGCGCCCAGATCGAGGAGATGACCACCCTCATCGGCGACCTCGTCGAGCTGGCCCGCGACGAGCCGTCCCCGCACGTGGTCGAGCCCGTCGACGTGGCCGAGGTCCTGGACCGGGCCGTCGCGCGGGTACGCCGTCGCGCGCCCGGCATCACCCTGGACGTGACCGCGGGCGAGTGGTGGGTGATCGGCGAGTCCGGCGCCCTGGAGCGCGCGGTGATGAACCTGCTCGACAACGCGGTCAAGTGGAGCCCCCCGTCGGGCACCGTCACGGTCCGCCTCGAGGAGGGCGTGCTGACCGTGCGCGACCACGGCCCCGGCATCGCCTCCCAAGACCTGCCGCACGTGTTCGAGCGGTTCTACCGCTCCGAGGAGTCCCGCTCGATGCCCGGCTCCGGCCTGGGTCTCTCGATCGTGCGCCAGGTGGCGCTCCGGCACTCGGGCAGCGTGGTCGCCTCGTCCCCGCCCGGAGGCGGCACCCAGATGTCGTTGCGGCTGCCCGGTGCGACGCACCCTCCCGCGCGCGTTTGACCGTCCGCACCGCGGACATGATGAACGCCATGACCGACCAGCCCCGCGGCGATGACGACGCCGGCACCTCGATCCGGCCCGGCACGCCCCCGGCCGGTCAGCCCTACCGCCAGCCGCCGCCTCCGCCGGCGCCCTCCCAGGGGCAGCAGTACGCCCCCCGGCCGCACGACACCGCGCCGTTGCCGGCCTACCAGCAGCAGCCCCAGCAGTCGCAGCAGCAGTGGCAGTCCGGCTACCCGCAGCAGTCCCCGCCGCCCCCGCCCGCACCGCGGCGGAACCGCACCCGGCGCGGGGGCGGCGGCCTCGGCATCCTCGCCGCGGCCCTGGTCCTCGGCGCAGGTGCCGGCTTCGCCGGCGCCGCCCTGCACGACGAGACCGCCGGGGCCGGCACCCCGAACGGCAGCGTCGACGCCGACCAGATCGACACCGGCAGCGTCGACCTCCAGGACCTGGTGTCCGTGCAGACCGTCGCCAAGCAGGCACTCCCCACCGTGGTGAAGATCGAGTCGATCGGCACCAGCAGCGGCAGCACCGGCTCGGGGATCATCCTGTCCGAGGACGGGGAGATCCTGACCAACTACCACGTGGCCTTCGAGGGCATCGACGGCACGATGGAGGTCTTCTTCAACGACGGCACCACCGCCGAGGCCGAGATCGTCGGCTTCGACAAGTCGATGGACATCGCCCTCATCAAGGCCCAGGGCGTCTCCGACCTGCCCACGGCGACGCTCGGCAAGTCCGACGACATCGACGTGGGACAGGCCGTGGTGGCCGTCGGGTCGCCGTACGGCCTCGACGCGACCGTGACCGCCGGCATCATCAGCACCCTCAACCGCCCGGTGGCGGTGCCCGGGATGGACGACCCCGACAAGCCGATGATCTACCCCGCGCTCCAGACCGACGCGGCGATCAACCCGGGCAACTCCGGCGGCGCGCTGGTCAACATCAAGGGCGAGCTGGTCGGGGTGAACTCCGCCAACAAGCTTGCCTCGTCCGGCGACCCGTACAGCCCGGGCGACCTCGGGTCGATCGGCATCGGCTGGGCCATCCCGATCCACATCATCGAGCCGATCCTGGAGCAGCTGCGCGCCGGCGAGGACCCGACGCACGCCTGGCTGGGCATCGTGCCCGGCAACGCGACCGATGCCGGGGTGCCGCAGGGCGCCCTGGTCAAGGAGCTCGACACCGGCAGCGCCGCCGAGGCGGCGGGCGTGAAGACCGGCGACATCGTGGTCGCCATCGACGAGTGGAAGGTCCAGGAGCAGCTCGGCCTGGTGACCACCGCGCTCGAGTACCGCCCCGGCGACGAGGTCACGCTGAAGGTGCTGCGCGACGGCGAGGAGCTGGAGCTGAAGGTGACCCTCGGGGAGAAGGGCGACCTGTTCGAGTAGGGCCCCCGTCAGTCGGTGCCGTCGAAGACCCGCAGCAGCCGCTCGGCCTTCCACCGGGACTCGGCGTACTCCTCGACGACGTCGGAGCGGACCGTGATGCCGCCGCCGGTGCCGAGCGTCCAGGTGCCGTCACCGGCGGTGGTGAGGCTGCGGATCACCACGCCGAGGTCCGCGCGGCCGTCGCCCGAGATCCAGCCGAACGCACCGGCGTACACGCCGCGGGCGGTGGCCTCGACGTCGCGGATCACCTCCATCGTGCGCAGCTTGGGCGCCCCGGTCATCGACCCGGCCGGGAACAGCGCCCGCAGCGCCCCGATCGTGGTCACGTCGTCGCGGAGCACCCCGCGGACCGTCGAGACGAGCTGGTGCACCGAGGGGTAGGACTCGACGTCCATCAGCACCGGCACCTCGACCGACCCGACCTCGCCGACCGTGCCGATGTCGTTGCGGAGCAGGTCCACGATCATCAGGTTCTCGGCTCGGAACTTCGGGTCGGTGGCCAGCAGCT
>JBEVFC010000120.1:0-17454 GCA_040512455.1 Nocardioides sp. | reverse complement strand
GTCGTCGCCGGTGACCTCGCGGAGGTCGACGGACCGCTTCTTGCCGCCGTCGAGGGGGTAGAGCGTGAGCGTGCCGGTGCGCTCCTCCGCCAGCGAGGAGGCGTTGGCCCGCACCGCGACGGTGCGCCCGGCGTCGACCAGCAGGTAGGGGTTCGGCTCGAAGTCGAGCGGAGGTCCGGTGATCTCGGTGACCTTCGTGGTGCCCGAGGCGGGGTCGAAGCGGACGTAGGCGACCCCGTCGGCCACCTCGTCGCTGCCGGTCTCGACGCGCGCGACCCAGGGCTTGTCGGCGGCGAACGGGTCGCCGCCGGCGGAGGTCGGGGTGGTCGCGTCCGTGGCCGGGCTGCTCGACGAGGAGTCCGACCCGGACGCGTCGGAGCCTTGCTCTCCGCAGCCCGCCAGCGGGGCCGCGAGCAGCAGGGCCGCGGCAGGCATCAGGCGGGAGAGTCGTCGTGCTGCTGGGCGTCGGATGGTCATGTCGCACCCTTCATGCCGGGTCGGACTCCCGGCGTTGGCTGCCATTATCCGGTCTCGGGACAGTCAACGGCATACTTTGCCGCAACCAAAGCCGACCCGACGCGAACGGAGCACCGTGATCGACCGACCACGTGCGTGGAACCTCGGCATCAGCGCCGCCTGCTTCGCCTCCTTCGCTGTCCTCGCCGCCCTGGTCGTCCACTCGTGGCAGCCGCTCGTCCGCATCGACGACGAGGGCAAACCCGCGCGGAGCTGGGCGGGCGGCCACGACGACCTGGTCACCGCGCTGCATCTGGTCGAGCACGGCTTCGGCTCCATCGCGATCACCATCCTGACCGTGATCGTCACGGCCCTGCTGCTGCTCCGCGGCCAGCGTCGTGCGGCGATCTTCACCGCCGGCGTGATGATCGTGAACGGGCTCGCGACCACGGTGCTCAAGCAGACCCTCGGCCGCGACCGGCCGCTGTGGCAGGACCCCACCGGCATCGTCGAGAACCACAGCTTCCCCAGTGGGCACACCAGCTCGGTGACCGCGTTCTGCGGCGTGATGATCGTGCTGGCGACCTTGTTCGTACGGCGCCGCAACCTGCGGATCGCCAGCGTCGTCGCGATGGTGGTGGTGCCCGTCGTCGTCGGCATCGACCGGATCCTGATGGGCCGGCACTTCCCGAGCGACGTGGTCGGCGGCGCGCTGCTGGCGATCGGGGTCGTGTTCCTCGGCCTGGCGGTCTACCCGCCGGCGCCCCGCAGCCACGCCGCGACCGCCGTACCCCTGGTCACCAGCGTGCCGGCCTCCACCCGCGACCTGCACGTCATCCTCAACCCGATCAAGGTCGAGGACGTCGGCCAGTTCCGGGCGATCGTCGCCGCGATGGCGGCCGAGGCCGGATGGTCGGCACCGACCTGGCACTACACCTCCGTCGAGGAGCCGGGAACCCAGCAGGCCGCGGCCGCCTCGGTCGCGGGTGCCGACCTGGTGATGGTCTGCGGCGGCGACGGCACCGTCCGCGAGGTCTGCGCCGAGCTGGCCGGGACCGGCATCCCGGTCGGGATCATCCCCGCCGGCACCGGCAACCTGCTGGCCCGCAACCTCACCATCCCGCTCTACCTCCGCTCCGCCATCGACGTGTGCCTGACCGGCCAGGACCGGGCCATCGACATGGTCGACTTGTCCGGCGACGGGCTGGAGAGCACGCACTTCATGGTGATGGCCGGGATGGGCTTCGACGCCGCGATCATGGAGGGCGTCAACGAGGACCTGAAGCGTCGCGTGGGCTGGGTGGCCTACGTGCTGTCGGGGCTGAAGTCACTGATGTTCCCCGCCGGGAGGTTCGAGATCTCGGTCGACGGGGCCGCGTTCACCCGGCACCGGGCGCGCACCGTCGTGGTCGGCAACGTCGGCTTCCTGCAGGCCGGGCTGCCGCTGCTGCCGGACGCGGCGATCGACGACGGGCTGATCGACATCGTGGTGCTGCACCCGCGCAACTTCTTCTCCTGGATCCCGCTCGCCTGGCGGGTGCTGCTCAAGCTCAAGCACACCGACGAGCTGGTGAACCGGATGACCGGCCGCACGGTGGTCATCCGGGCGGCGGCGGACACCCCGCGCCAGCTCGACGGCGACTCCGTCGGTCCGGGGCGCGAGCTCACCATGGAGTGCGTGCACGGGCGGCTGCTGGTGCGGGTCCCGCGCTGATCCCTCAGGGACGGGCGTGGGTGATGGCCTCCAGCTCCTCGGGCGAGAGCTGCTGCTCGCACTTCCAGGCCGTGATGTTCTTGGCGTAGGTGCGGGCCTCGCTGCGGCCGTGGATCGAGGTGAGCACCACTCCGTGTCCCGAGTCGTCGAGCAGGGCCAGCGACCAGGACAGGTGCCCGCCCATGTCGCCGAACGCGTCGTACCGCACGACCGCCAGGTGACGCAGCGCGTCCTTGGCCTCGCGGCGCAGCGCCGCGACCTCCTGACGGAGGCCGTGGACGTCCTCGGGGAGCGCGTCCTCCTCGTCGCCGGTACGGCGTCGCGCGGCCTGCCGGGTCTGCAGGGACAGGGCGAGCGCGACGAGGGCCAGCGCAACGGCGAGCCAGGTGAGGGAGTCCACGGCCCGAGGGTAGTGATCGGCCCCCGGTCATCACCGGACCGCGCGCCCACGCCGTGGGAAAATGTCCCGGTGACCTCCCCCACTGCCCCGCGACGCATCGCCTACCAGGGCGAACCCGGCGCCAACTCCCACCTGGTGTCCAAGCAGCACTACCCCGACTGGGAGTCGGTGCCCTGTGCGTCGTTCGAGGACGTCTTCGCGGCGGTCGCGGCCGGTGAGGCCGACCTGGCGATGATCCCGATCGACAACTCGCTGGCCGGCCGGGTGGCCGACATCCACCACTTCCTGCCGACCTCCGACCTGCACATCATCGCCGAGCACTTCCTGCGGATCGAGTTCGCGTTGATGGCGGTCCCGGGCGCGACCACCGACACCCTGAAGACCGTGCACAGCCACGTGCACGCGCTCGGTCAATGCCGCAAGGTGATCCGCGAACTCGGCCTGACCACCGTCATCTCCGGCGACACCGCCGGCGCCGCCCGCGAGGTCGCCGACGCCCAGGACCCGACCCAGGCCGCGATCGCGCCGCCGCTCGCGGCCGAGATCTACGGCCTGGAGATCCTGCGCGACGAGGTCGAGGACGAGGACCACAACACCACCCGCTTCGTGGTGCTCTCCCCCGAGTACGTCCAGGCGTCGCCCGACAACGGCCCGGTCGTGACCAGCTTCATCTTCAACGTGCGCAACCTGCCGGCCTCGCTCTACAAGGCCCTCGGCGGCTTCGCGACCAACGGCGTCAACATGACCAAGCTGGAGAGCTACATGGTCGGCGGCGAGTTCACCGCCACCCAGTTCCTCGCCGAGGTCGACGGCCATCCCGACGACACCCCGGTCCGCAACGCCCTCGAGGAGCTGGCGTTCTTCACCACCGACGTGAAGATCCTCGGCGTCTACCCCGCCGACCCCTTCCGGGCCGCCACCTCCTCCTGACCCACCGCGTGACGTCATACGGTCGGCGCTAGGTTGAGCGTGTGCACGAGCAGGACGACCGGACCGCCGACCTCGGCTTCGCGCGCGTGGACCTCGACCGCGCGGACCGCACCGGCGACGCCGAGGTGGTGTACGGCGCCGGGAAGACGCCCGCGCAGCTGGTCGCGATCCTGAGCGCCCTGCACGCCAAGCACCCCGAGCGCGCCGTGCTGGCCACCCGTCTCTCCGACGAGGCGATCGCGGCGGTCGGCGACCTCGAGGGCGCCGAGCTCCACCTCGACGCCCGGGCGGTGACGCTCGGCCCGCTGCCCGAACCCCGCGGCACCGTCACGGTGGTGAGCGCCGGCACCTCCGACGGACCGGTCGCCGCCGAGGCCGTGCTCAGCGCCCGCGTCCACGGCGCCGGGGTCGAGGAGATCCACGACGTCGGCGTCGCCGGCCTGCACCGGCTGCTCGACGTACGCGACCGGCTCGCCGCCGCCGACTGCCTGGTGGTGGTGGCCGGCATGGAGGGAGCCCTCCCGTCGGTCGTCGGCGGGCTGACCGGGGTGCCCCTGGTCGCGGTGCCCACCTCCGTCGGGTACGGCGCGTCCTTCGGTGGCCTGGCCGCCCTGCTGGCGATGCTCAACTCCTGCGCACCCGGGGTCACCGTGGTGAACATCGACAACGGCTACGGCGCCGGCGTCTTCGCCGCCCGGGTGGCCCGGAACGCCGCGCCCCGCACCGCTCCCGAGGGCACCGCATGACCCTCTGGGTCGACGCGTCCTCCGGCGCCAGCGGCGACATGCTGCTCGGGGCGCTGCTCGGCGCCGGCGTACCCGTCGAGACACTGCAGACCGCCGTGGACGCGGTGGTGCCGGAGCCGGTGACGTTCCACGTGGAACGCGTCACCCGCAACGGCTTCGCCGCTACCCGCTGCCGCGTCGAGGTCGCCGACTCGACCACCCACCGCACCTGGCGCGACATCCGCGCCCTGCTGGCCCGGGCGGACCTCGCCGAGGAGGTCCGGGACCTCGCGGACCGGGTCTTCGAGCGGCTCGCGGTCGCCGAGGCCACGGTGCACGGCTCCGACCCGCTCGACGTCGCGTTCCACGAGGTCGGCGCGCTCGACGCGATCGCGGACATCGTCGGCGTGGTCGCCGGCTTCGCCGCCCTCGGTCTCGACGAGGTCGTGGTGTCGCCGGTGGCGGTGGGCTCGGGGGAGATCCGCGGCGCCCACGGCACCATGCCGGTCCCGCCGCCGGCGGTCGCCGAGCTGCTCCGCGGGCACCCGTCGTACGCCGGACCGGCCGGCGCGCCGGCCACCGAGCTGTGCACCCCGACCGGCGCCGCCCTGCTGACCACGCTGGCCACCGCCTGGGGCCCGCAGCCGGCGATGACGACCGACCGGATCGGCATCGGCGCCGGCGGCCGCGACCCGCACGGCCACGCGAACGTCCTCCGCCTCTTCACCGGCACCCCCGCGGGGTCGCCCACCGGGCCGCCGCTGCTCATCGAGACCAACATCGACGACCTCGACCCCCGGGTGTGGCCCGCGGTGATCGCCGCGCTGCTCGAGGCCGGCGCCTCGGACGCCTGGCTGACCCCGATCCTGATGAAGAAGGGCCGCCCGGCGCACACCCTCTCGGTGCTGGTCTCCTCCGCCGAGGCGGCCGCGGTGCGGGCCGCGATCTTCCGGCAGACCTCCACGATCGGCGTACGCGAGCACCCGCTCGGCAAGCACGCCCTCGACCGGGAGATGGTCGCCGTCGACGTGGGCGGCCAGCAGGTGGCGGTGAAGCTCGCCCGGCACGACGGGGTACTGGTCAACGCCCAGCCGGAGTACGACGACGTGGCCCGTGCGGCGGCCGCCCTCGGCCGGCCGGTGAGCGACGTCCTCGGCGCCGCGATCGCGGCCAGCCGGGGGTTCCTCGGCCCCGCGTGAACCGACCGTAAGGTGACCTTATGACCCCAGGCGCCGACGGTCGCCCCGACCACATGCTCGCGCTGCTCGGGTACCTCATGGACAGCTTCCGCCGGGAGGTGAACCGGCGGGTGGCCACGATGCCGCTCGACGGCGCCCCACCCGCGGCGCGCTCCCTGCGGGGCTCGCAGATCCGGCTGCTCAGCCTGACTCCCGTCGACGGGCTGCGGGTCACCGACCTGGCGGACCGGGTCGGCATGACCAAGCAGTCGCTCGGGGAGCTCGCGACCACGCTCGAGTCGCTGGGGTTCCTGGAGTCCGTGCGCGACCCCGCCGACCGCCGGGTGCGGATCCTGCGTCCCACCGCCGACGGGCTGGCGGCGCTGGCCGCGGGCCAGCGCGTCATCGAGGACGTGGAGGCGGAGTTCCGCGAGAGGGCCGGGGCGACAACCTGGGACACCCTCCGTGAGATCCTGAGCCGGCTCACCTCCCCGGACCTCTCGGAAGGACACCCCGCGTCCTGATGGACCCTCTCGTCATCGCGCTCACGTTCGGCGCCATCTTCCTCGTCGAGCTCCCGGACAAGACCTTCATCGCCACCCTCGTGCTCAGCACGAAGTTCCGGCCGCTGCTGGTGTGGATCGGGGTCGGGCTCGCGTTCCTCGTCCAGACCCTGATCGCGGTCGGTCTCGGCAAGGTCGTCGGCCAGCTCCCGACCGACTGGGTGCACCTCGGCGCCGCCGCCATGTTCCTCATCGGCGCGGTGCTGTTGTTTCGCGAGGCCCGCGGGGCCGACGAGGCCGAGGGTGAGACCGAGGCCGAGTTCGCCGCCCGCGCCGGCGGCACCCCGAAGTCCGGGCTGGCCGCGGTCGTGGCCAGCTTCCTGGTGCTCTTCGCCGCCGAGTGGGGCGACCTGTCCCAGCTGCTGACGCTCTCGCTGGTGGCGAAGTACGACGACCCGGTCAGCGTGTTCTTCGGCGCCTGGGGCGCGCTGCTCGCGGTGAGCGGCCTGGCGGTGGTCCTGGGCCGGGTGCTGCTGACCCGGATGCGGCTCTCGACCCTGCACTACGTCGGGTCCCTGGTGTGCCTGGTCCTGTTCGGGATCACGGTGTGGGAGATCCTGGGCTGAGGGCCACTAGAGTTCCCTCATGTCCTCCTTGCACGGCGCCGACTCCGAGGTCGGCCGACTCCAGACCGTGATGCTGCACCGGCCCGGGCCGGAGCTCAAGCGCCTCACGCCGCGCAACAACGACAAGCTCCTCTTCGACGGGATCCCGTGGATCAGCCGGGCCCAGGACGAGCACGACGCGTTCGCCCAGGCGCTACGCGACCGCGGCGTCGAGGTGCTCTACCTCGTGGACCTGCTGATCGAGACCCTCGCCAGCGAGACCGCGCGCGAGCACGCGATCGCCGCGGTGACGTCGCAGATGCACCTCGGGGACACCCTCGGCGCGTACCTCACCGACGCGCTCCACGACCACTCCCCCGAGGAGCTGGCCACCCTGCTCACCGCGGGCGTGCGCAACGACGAGCTGACCGGCGGCTTCGGGCTGGTCACCAGCCTGCTCCCCCACGACGACTTCGTGATCGACCCGCTGCCGAACCTGCTGTTCACCCGCGACTCCAGCGTGTGGATCCGGGACCGGGTGGCGATCACCTCGCTGGCGATGCCGGCCCGGCGCCGGGAGACCCAGCTGACCGAGCTGATCTACACCGAGCACCCGCGGTTCGTCGGCACGCCCAAGATCCACGGCTGGCACCACGAGAACGTCGAGGGTGGCGACGTGCTGCTGCTGACACCCGGCGTGCTCGCCGTCGGCGTCGGCGAGCGCACCACCCCGGCCGGGGTCGAGCGGCTGGCCCGGCAGGTCTTCCAGCAGGATCTCGCCCACACGGTGCTCGCGGTGCCGATCGCCCAGGAACGGGCCACCATGCACCTCGACACCGTCTGCACGATGGTCGACGTCGACAAGATCGTGATGTACCCCAACGTCGCCGACTCGCTGCGCGCCTTCGCCGTCACCGTGGCCGAGCGCACCGGTCCCCTCGACACGGACCTGCGCCTGGACGTGGCGGACGCGGAGCCGTTCCTGGTCGCCGCGGCCAAGGCGATGGGCATCGACACGCTGCACCAGATCGACACCGGGCTCGACCCGGTCACCGCCGAGCGCGAGCAGTGGGACGACGGCAACAACACCCTGGCCGTCGCGCCGCGGGTCGCGGTCGCCTACGAGCGCAACGACGAGACCAACGCGCGGCTCGAGGAGTCCGGCATCGAGGTGGTCCGGATCGCCGGGTCCGAGCTCGGCTCGGGTCGTGGCGGCCCGCGCTGCATGAGCTGCCCGGTCTCCCGCGCGCCCCTGCCCACCGACTGACCCATGCCGGACCCGAAGCCCTACGAACCCGGATCGGTGGTCCGCCGCCGCGAGGTGCTGCACGGCAAGCTCTGGATGGACCACCCGGTCACGGTGGTCGCCGACGACGGCGACCTGCTCGCCGTACTCCTCGAGCCGGGCTCGGAGTTCGCCTTCCACACCCACCCGTTCGGAGCGCACCCCTGGGCCGCGCACCAGGCCTGGTCGGGTCAGGTGGTGCTGCAGCTGCACCGCGCCGGCGACCCGTACTCCGTGTGGCGCTTCCACGAGCCGGACGGCACGTTCCGGCACTGGTACGTCAACTTCGAGGCGCCGATGGTCCGGCGCAAGGGCGGCTTCGACACCGACGACCACGGCCTCGACCTGATCATCCAGCCGGACGGCACGCTGGTGTGGAAGGACGTCGACCATCTGCACGCGATGCGGCAGTCCGGTCGGATGAACGGCAACCAGCTCCTCGGGGTGCTGGCCGCCGCCCACGAGGTCACCGAGCTGCTGCGCACCGACCGCCGCTGGTGGTCGGAGTACGACGACTGGTCGCCCTGATCAGTCCGGCGGCGGTACGGCGTACTCGCAGGCACCGTCGAGGTCGCAGCGCAGCAGGCTCTGCGTGGTGCCGCGCGCGTCGCGGAACAGGGTGACGAGCACGTGCGTCTCGTCCTCCCAGACGACGTCGCCGGCACCGGTGCCGTCGGGCAGGTCGATCACGACACGACCGGGCGGACCGACGAGCTTCTCGACGGTCACGGACGGGAGGCGGCCGTCCGCGCCCTCCTGGGTGTCGGTCAGCCAGGCGACCCGGTCGCCCGACGCGCTCACCGCGAGCGTGGCGTCCGGGACGCCCCGGGCCTCCACGATCGCGCCGGTGGCGTCGGGCACGCCCAGCAGGTGCTCGCCGCCCGGCTCGGTGCTGAACAGGAGGCCGGCGCCGGTCACCCCCACCAGCGACACCGGCGCGCCGGCGTAGGTCACCGGGCGGTCGCGCTCGTCGGCCAGGTTCCAGACCCGGGGCGGCGCAGCAGGATCCTCGAGGGCGGTGACGTAGACGTTGCCCGAGGAGTCCATGCCCGCGAGCAGCGACTCCCTCGCCGGCGTCGGACCGCTGATGACCTGGTCGCGGGTGCCGTCGTAGGACCAGAGCTCGAGCGTGCCGGTGCGGTCGACGTAGGCGACCCGGTCGCCGTCGGGGTGCGGTGCCGGGGAACCGACGGTGCCCGCCGGCAGCTCGGGCTCCCCGGGCTCGGTGAGCACCCGCCAGCGTCGGGTCGCGGGCACCAGGGCCACCCCTCCCTGGCCGTCACCCACCAGGGGGCCGTACTTCTCCGCCAGCGCCCGCCCGTCGACGTACGTCGTGGTGCCGACCTGGATCGGAACCTGCGGGAGGGCGCCGGTCGGGAGGTCGCCGGCGGGGCCGGCGGGGTCCTGGCGGCGGGCGTCGTCCCCGCCGCCCGTGGCGCCGGACCAGACGACGCCGAGCACGACCGCCGCGGCTGCGGCGGCCGCACCCGCGGCGTACCACCGGCTGCGGCGACGCGCCTCGCGACCACGAGCGACGAGCTGGTCGACGGGTGCGGGTGGCGGCTCCACGCCCCGCGCGACGGTGGCCAGCTCCCGGGTGAGCAGGTCGTCGATGCTCATGAGCGGGCTCCTTCCATGCGGGCCCTGAGGGACGCGAGCGCCAGGCTGGCGTTCGACTTCACGGTGCCGGGCGAGCAGCCGAGGGCGTCGGCGATCTGTTGCTCGCTGAGGTCCTCGTAGTATCGGAGGACGATCACCGCGCGCTGCTTCGGTGGGAGGGCCGCGACGTGCGGCCAGATCGAGAGCCGGTCCTCGGGTCCCTCGACGTTCTCGGCCCGCTCGGGAACCGCGGCCACGATCCGC
The DNA here is from genome assembly GCA_040512455.1 of Nocardioides sp. GTDB lineage: Bacteria > Actinomycetota > Actinomycetes > Propionibacteriales > Nocardioidaceae > Nocardioides. The sequence goes on along the minus strand of JBEVFC010000120.1, from coordinate 7,795 downwards.
TCCCTGGTGAACCGCACCGGTCGGCGGCCGCTGACGAACGTGTTGACCAGGACCCGGCGCACGTAGGCGTCGGCCGAGTCGGCCCGGGAGACCTTGTCCCACGCGCCGTACACCTTGACCAGCGTGCTCTGCACCAGGTCCTCGGCGTCGGCGTGGTCACCGGCCATGAGGTACGCCGTGCGGTAGAGCGTGGGCCAGCGGAGCGTGACGTACTCCTCGTACGACATCACCACCACACCCAGCTCCGTCCTTCCGGTCTGCGGTCGAGCCAGCGACTCAGGCATCGGGCCTCCCCTCGACACTGTGACGCAGGTGGACACCGGGAGGGTTGTGTCAGGGCGTACGGCGCGCCACGAAGACGTGCTCGAGACCGGGCCGGTCCGGCGCCTCCCGGACCTCGCGGGTGACGAACCCGTGCACGGCGAGGCTCGCCTCCATCTCGTCAGGCCCGCGGAACCGCAGCGTGGAGTCCGAGTGCAGCAACTCGCCGTCCGGGAACGCATAGCTGTGCCGGAACGAGACCAGCGGCGGACGCACCTCGGTCACCTCCGTGCGCAGCGCGACCTCGCCCACGCCGTCCACGGTCCGCCGGACCGTCTCTCTTCCCCATTCCTCCCACGCGCGCCGCTCGGGCCGGCGGGTCTCGAGGACGAGGTGTCCGGCCGGGCGGACCGCCGCATGGAGCCCGCGCAGGGTGGCCACCCAGTCGTCGTCGGTGAGCAACACCTGGGCGACGTTGCCGGTCATCACCGCCAGGTCGACCTGCAGCGGCGGCAGCGTCGTCGCATCACCGAGGAGCCAGGTGACCGCGTCGGCGCCGGGCTTGGCCCGGGCCACGGCCAGCGACGCCTCCGCGGGGTCCAGACCGGTCACCCGCCGACCCTTCGCGGCCAGCATCAGCGCCAGCGTGCCGGTGCCACATCCGACGTCGAGGACCCGGTCCGCGTCCAGCTCCGCGGCCAGCCCGAGGTACGCCGTCAGGTCGTCGCGGGCGCCGTCGAAGGCGTCGTACAGGCGCGCCAGCCGGGGATCGGAGAAGAGGGCGTCGGGCACCGGCCGCACGCTAGCGGAGCCGCTCCGCGAGGAGCGTGACCCGCGCAGAAATGGAAAGGCCCGGCCGCTGTTGACGGGGGATGCAACAACGACCGGGCGTGGAAAACCTAGTGGACCGCCGCGCCCGAGACAACTCTCGGAACGCGTGTCCCGACGCGGTCAGCGAATCGTGACCTGACGGTTGGCGAGGCCCGAGCGGGCCGAGCGTTCCGTGGGGGTCAGGTCGGTGGAGACGGCCAGGGCCTCCGCGAGGTCGGCGGCGAACCGGGCCGCGGGCTCCTCGAGCACCTCGGCGCCGGTGCCGACGGGCAGGTCCCAGACGGGGACCAACAGACCGTGCGCGCGGAACATGCCCACCAGCCGGGCGCCCTCGATGAGCTCGTCCCTGCCGGCCGCGTGCAGCCGGGCCAGGGCGTCCAGCAGGGCGTCCTCGGGCTCGGGCATCACCCAGCGGAGGTGCTCCTTGGTGCCGACGTTGGTCCAGTACGCCGCCTCGACGCCGGTCAGCCGGCTGGTGGGGTGGGCGGCGCCGTTGGCCTGCTCCAGCGCGGCCGCGGTGGAGGCGTCGCGATCCTTCTCGTCGATCCAGAAGTCGAAGCCCTCGTGCACGGTGATCTCGAGCGGTGCGTCCACGACCAGGTCCTGGAAGCGCGCCCCCTCGCCGGGGGGCTCGGTCAGGCCGACCACACCGGCCTCGGCGGTCAGCGCCTTCTCGAGCACCGCGCCCAGGTCGCGGGACGGGTCCCCGAAGCCGTGCTGCACCTGGAGGCCGAGCCAGATGCTGCCGTCGTCGCGGACCATCGCCGGCGCCGCCATCGGCAGCAGCGTGCAGAGCCGCACCTCGCGGTCGCTGTCCTTGAGGGTGAGCGGCGCGGTGGCGGCCGGGACCAGCTCGCGGAGCGCGATCAGGTCGCACTCACCCGCGTAGCCGTCGAACGGCCGCGCGACGAACATCGGCGGCGGTCCGTCGGCGGCACCGTGGCAGGCCTTGTAGCGGCGGCCGGAGCCACACGGGCACGGCTGCCGCGGACCGACCGCCCCGTCAGCGGTGGCGGTGGTCTCGCGACCCTTGGTGCGTGAGCTCTTTCCCATGCCGGGGAGGTTACCGACCGAGGCGCTTGAGCATGTACGCCGGGCGGTCGGTGATGACCGCCTCGACACCGAGGTCCTGGCACAGCTCGAGGTCGGCCTGGCTGTTCACGGTCCAGACGAACACGCGTCGGCCGCCCAGGTGCCGACCGAGGCCCGGGTGCTCCCGCAGCTCCTTGATGCCTGGGCCGATGATCCAGTCGGGATCGACCATCCGGCGCAGCATCGGCCAGTGGTGGGCCTTGTCGACGAGCATCACCAGCTCCAGCTCGGGCGCGAGTCGGCTGACCCGCTGGAGCGCGGTGAACGAGAAGCTCATCACCCGTACCGGGGAGCCCTGCGTCGCCCACCCGAACTCGGCGAGCAGCTGGACGAGGCGGCGCTCGACGAGGCCGCCGTACCGCGTCGGGTGCTTGGTCTCGATCGCCAGCTCCACCCGTCGGCCGCAGGCGTCGACGGTCTCGAGAAGCTTGCGCAGCGTGAGCACCCGGCCCAGCTCGGGGTCGGTGTCGGGCGCCTCGTCGTCGAGGTCGGCCCACGGGTTCTTCCAGCTGGTGACGTCGAGCTCGGACAGGTCCTTGAGCTCCATGGTGGAGACGGTGCCTGCCGTGGCCGCGGTCCGGCGGAGGCTGCGGTCGTGCACGCAGACCAGGTGCCCGTCGGCGGTGAGGCGGACGTCGCACTCGAGCCCGTCGGCGCCGGCGTCGAGAGCCGCGAGGTAGGCGCCCAGGGTGTGCTCGGCGTTCTCCTCGCTGGCGCCCCGATGGGCCACGACCTGCATGCGCCCGAGTCTAAGCACGGTCGACCCCGCATCCGCGGAGGTTCAGTCGGTGAAGTACACGAGCCCGGGGCCCTCGTCCCGGTACGGAACGCCCAGGCCCTCGAGTGCCGCGGTCCAGGACCCGGTGACGCCTGCGTGGCTGCCCTCGAAGCCGTGGTCGGCGGTCAGCAGGAAGGCCACGTCGTCCAGCGCGCCGTGTTCGTCGAGGTGCTCGAGGAAGCGCACCAGCCGGGCATCGCTCTGCCGCAGGGTGTCCCGGGACATCTCCGACCGCGGGCCGCCGCCGTGGTGTCCGGCGTCCGTCACCACGTGCGCCCACCACGTCAGCCGCGGCGCGGCGGTTGGGTCCGCCCACAGCTGCAGCATCTGGTCGAGGCCGACGTCGTCGACGCGCACGCCCCAGCGGTAGTAGCTGTCGTCGAGGTACGTCGTACCGGCCAGGAACGGCGAGGTCTCCGGGTCGGGCAGCAGGTCGTCGAGGGACCCGGCGCCGTCGGTGCTGGCGGCCCGGATCAGCTGCATCGTCGAGTAGTCGGCGCCGCGCTCGATCGCCTCGTTGATGCTGGCCGTGCGCGGCCCGGCGCCCGGCTCGACCACGTCGTGCACCATCTCGAACACGGTGCGCACGGACGGCTTGAGCCACTCGCTGCTGCGGTGCCAGGTGGTCTCGTCGTTGGGGACCACGGTCTCGCCGGTGGCCCGGTCGAAGTAGACGTTGCCCATCACGCCGTGCCGGCCGGGGCCGACGCCGGTGAGGATCGCGGTGTGGTTGGTCAGGGTGACGCTGGGGAACTCCGCGACCGCGCCGCCGCGCAGCGCCGTACCCCGTTCGATCAGCCGGGCCAGTCCGGGCAGCTCGCCGGACTCGGCCAGGTGCAGCAGGTCGCCGGAGGTGGCGCCGTCCCAGAGGATTCCGACCACGTGCCGGGGCAGGGTGCCGTCGAGGTACGCCGTGAGCGGGCGGCCGTCCAGCGGGTCGCCGGCGGCGTCGGTCAGGGACGCCTCGGGCACCCCGGAGAGCAGCGCGAGCGTCGGCCCGACGTCGACCAGCCGGGCATGGTCGTCCACGAAACCGCGACGGGCGACCCCGGCACCGCTGAGCACCAGCGGTGCCCGCGACTGGATCACGTCGAGGGAGCCGTGCTCCCCGATGTGGCCGCCGACCTCGAGGAACTGGTGCCGCGGGGTGTGCACGATCGCCAGGTCCGGGCTGCGCTCGGGGTCGGCGAAGAAGGACCGCAGCCGCGCCGCGGCGTACGGGTAGGCGTTGCCGGTCGACCGCTCGGGCGAGGCGTCGGCGACCTCTCGCTCGTAGGGCAGGAAGGCCATCGGGTCCTCGCTGCCGATCGGGTCGGCACCGTGCTCGACGACCCGGGTGTCGTCGGCGTCCCAGCGGACCCGGCCGACGTGGTTCGCGGCGAACGGCGTGCCGTCCTCGACCCAGACGACGAGGTCGACGATCGGGGCCAGGTCGGGGGCGCACAGCGCGGCGACCGCCCGCTCACGGTGTGCGGCGCGGTCCTCGGGGGTCGGTGCCATGGCCAGACCCTAGTGCGGGTGGCCGTTCGGCCACCCGCGTGCCGGGATCCGGGCTCAGGTGATGCGGAACTGCCCGGGGTCGACGGCGAAGAAGTAGTTGTCCACCGCCTCGACCTTGATCCGGGCCGTGCGCGTGCGGTCCTTCGGGATCCTCACCTTCTTGGCTCCGTCGTTGCGGGTGGAGCGGTCCAGGACCCGCCAGGTCGTCCCGCCGTCGGTCGACAGCAGGATCCGCACCTCGCGCGCCAGGCGGTCCGTGCGGTTGACCTGCCAGGTCAGCTCGGCCTTCTCTCCACCCCGGACCGAGGCCGCGCCGAGTCCGTCCACCAGGAGCGGTCCCGCGGTCGGGTCCACGCTCAGGGTCACGTCGTCGTGCGCGGTGCCGCCACCGAACGGGTACCCGTCACGAGCGGTGACCCGGAAGTGCATCGCGCGGTCCAGCAGGTCGCCGCTGCCGAGGTAGTCGGCGGTGGGGAGGAACTCCGAGAAGCAGTCCCGCACGTCCGGCGGCACCGGGGCGGGCGGCGGCCCGACCGTCGGGCAGCGGCCGGTCGCCGCGTTGGTGTTGCCGGCGAGCACCTGCGCGAGGTCGGGGAAGGTGCGGCTGGGGTTGCCGTCGGCCAGGTTCTCGCCCGGCGACGGGGACTCCAGGGTGCCCTCGTCGGTCACGTTCGCGTAGACCCCGAACACCCGGAACAACGGCCCGGTGCGCTTGGTGTTGTCGACCAGGCTGGTGCCGCCGGCGACCGTGGCGGTGTCCTCGGCGCCGATGTCGTTCTGCTCCCACAGGTAGGTCAGCTGGTCGCGGTCGACGTCCCTGCCGGAGGCCTCCAGCGTGAACGGCGTCCGGGTCGGGAGGGTCCGGTCCCGGGGCGCCTTCACGGTCGGTGCGTGGTTGCGGGTCCGGACCTCGGTGCCGCCGTTGTCGGCCTCACCGCCCTTGGCCGTCTCGCCCACGAAGCCTGAGGCACCGGAGGCGTTGGTGACGCCGAGCGGCGGCTGGTCGCGGTAGGTGCCGGGGGCGTCGGGGGCGGGGTTCGACGAGAAGATCACCTGGAACCCGGTGTCGTCGGGCGCGGTGAGCGGGGCGGGGTACGCGTCGAAGTCACCGAACGGGTCGTAGCCCCACCCGGAGATCGTCACGTCCTTGCCGGTGAGCCGCTCGACGACCGCCTCGACGCCGGCCGCGTCGTAGTTGCCTCCCCTGACCAGCCGCTCGGAGGTGCGGCCGCGGAACGAGAGGCGGAACGAGTCACCGTCGGTGTCGAAACCGCGCAGCGACACCGTCTGCACCTCCACGACGGGGAGCGTCGGGTTGGCGACGTACGCCGTGGCCTCGTCGATGCTGCGCTGCGAGAAGTAGGGATCGGAGTGCGGCTGGAGGTTGTCCTGCGCGCAGATGCCGGCGTACGCCATCACCGACGAGCCGGAGCCCGGCTCGACGGACGTGGCCGCGTTGCGGTTGCCGCCGGTGCAGGCGCGCTGGACGCCGTTGAACGTGTGGTTGCCGCCGAACTGGTGGCCGAGCTCGTGCGCCACGTAGTCGATCGCGAAGAAGTCGCCCTTGGGCTCGGGCAGACCGGTGCACCCGCCGCCCTTGTAGTCCCAGCCGACGACGCCGAGGTAGGCGACACCGCCGCCGTCCACGCCCAGCGCGATGTGGCCGACGTCGTAGTTCGACGCGCCGACGAGCTGGCCGAGCACCGTGCGGTTGCGGCCGAGCGTGGGCACGTCGCAGAACTCGAGCTGCCCGGCCACGTCGTCGTCCGGGTCGTTCGGGTCACCGGGGTCGGGTGGGTCGAAGCACGGGTGGGCGCCGCAGGGGCCGTTGGCCCCGGTGGCCTTCGCCTCGGTGTCGAGGTTGAGCTGGTCGGTCTCGTCGACCAGCAGCATCCGGATCGCCAGGTCGTCGTTGTAGATCTGGTTGACACGGTTGATCAGGGTGGCCTTCTCGGCGAGCACGTTCTGGGTGCCGAAGTAGGCGGCGTACGACGGGTCGGAGGTCAGCGCCAGCCGGTAGACGCGCTGGGTCACCTTGCCGCCACCGCCGTTGTGGCTGCCGCCCGAGCCCTGTCCGGACCCCCCGTGTCCGCCGCGCAGCGCGTTCCGGACCTCGGGTGCCTGACGCTCGGCGAACGCCTTGACGGTGCGGTCGATCGCCCCGCCGTAGTAGCTCAGGTGCGTGGTGGTGCCGCGCCGGTCGTAAGCCGGGTCGACGTACCATGCGCGCTGGCCGGGCATCCCGCGGACGGACGCGTGGAAGCCCATCTGCGTCACGTCGGCGGCGATGGTGGTGCCGGGGTGGTCGAGCGACTTCCCGGCGTACGTCGCGATCTCGGGGTGAGCGCGGGCCAGACCGGCCTCGAGCACCGTCGTACGGCGGACCGCGAACCGCTCGGTGCCTCCCTCGGGCGTGGGGATCGAGAACACCAGGGCGTTGGGCGAGGATGCCGCCGGCGCCTGCCGCAGCAGCCCGCGGGCGCGCGCGAGGTCGACGCGGTTCGCGGCGAAGTGGTCCGGCCGGACGCGCGCCTTCGCGCCGCCCGGGGTGAACCCGCGGACGGGGTTGAAGATGCGGTCGCCCGAGCCTGGCGGCGCGGCGCCGGCCGAGGACACGGACAACGCCGGGAGAACTCCGGCGGCGAGCAGAACGGCGGCGGCTGACGCGAGCCGGACCCGAGAACTGGAGGACATCTCCAAACTCCTCATCCCCGCGACCCCGATGGACGCGGTCCCTTCGCACCCTAGGCCGGTCCGCGCCCTCGCGAAAGATCTGTCAACCCCGGGATCCACAGGCTCGGGTCCGGTCGCGTCGGGACCAGCCCGGCCCAAGATCAGCCGGGATCGGCAGGGGCCGGCTCAGCCCTGCTCGCGCAGATAGCGCCCGAAGTGCGGAACGGTGAACGCGATCCGGCCGCGCTCCCCGGAGTAGATCAGCCCCTTCTTCAGCAGCGAGTCCCGCGCCGGGCTGAGGGACTGCGGCTTCTTGCCGAGCAGCCCGGCGACCTCCGCGGTGGGCACCGAGCCGATGTCGTCGACCTCCTCCTCACCGCGCTCGGCGATCGCCACCGCGGTGTCCGCCATCGCGCGGAGGTAGTCGCGCTCCCCGGGCGTGGCCCGCTCGAAGCGGCTGCCGAAGAAGCCGACCGCGAGCTCGGCCTCGGCCTCGGGGCTGGCCACGGCGACGTCCTCGGAGGTGATCGGGCTGCGCGGAGCCAGGTCCCACACCGCCTTGCCGTAGGCCTGGATGAAGTACGGGTACCCGCCGGTCGCCGCGTGCATCGCGGCCAGCGCGTCATCGGTGTACGCCGCGTCCTCGTCCTCCGCGGGCGC
>JBEVFC010000113.1:0-16679 GCA_040512455.1 Nocardioides sp. | reverse complement strand
ACCACGACGGTCAGGTTGCTTGCCACAGAGTTCCTCCGTATCCGAGCCGAGCTCCCCGGGTAGGAGTCGAACCTACGTCGCTAGTCCTGATTCAAAGTCAGGCGGGCCCTGCCGGCAGACCAACCGGGGAATGCATTTCGCGGGTCACCCTATCTGGGGTTCTTCCTTCCTGTGGGGGCCCCGGCGTGGGCACTGCTTCGCTAGGGTCGCGGGCATGGATCTTCCGGTGATGCCTCCTGTGCAGCCGATGTTGGCGAAGCCGGTGAAGGGGATTCCCGATCCGGGAAAGGTCGGGGGGTTGTCGTTCGAGCCGAAGTGGGACGGGTTCCGGTGCCTGGTCTTCAAGGACGGGGACGAGGTCGAGCTGGCGTCGCGGAACACCAAGCCGTTGACGCGGTACTTCCCGGAGGTGGTGGCCGCCGCCCGTGAGCAGCTGCCGGAGCGGTGCGTGCTCGACGGCGAGCTGTTCGTGGCCCTCGGCGGTGCCGGTGAGGCCCGGCTGGAGTTCGAGACGCTGCAGGAGCGCATCCACCCGGCGAAGTCCCGGATCACCATGCTGGCGGAGAAGACGCCCGCGTCGTACGTCGCCTTCGACCTGCTCGCCCTCGGCGACGAGTCGTTCGTGGACCGGCCGTTCTCGGAGCGCCGGGCCGCGATGGAGGAGGCGCTGGCCGACCTCGACGGGCCCTGCCACCTGACCCGGACCACCACCGACCCGGCTGTGGCCGAGGAGTGGTTCACCCAGTTCGAGGGTGCCGGCCTCGACGGGGTCATCGCCAAGCCGCTGGACGCGACGTACCAGCAGAACGCGCGCACCATGCTCAAGATCAAGCACTCGCGCACCGCCGACGTGGTGCTGTGCGGCTACCGCGAGCACAAGACCTCGACGCCCGAGAACCCGCTGCTCGGCTCCCTGCTCCTCGGCCTGTACGCCGACGGGAAGCTGCAGCACATCGGCGTCTCGGCCTCGTTCACCGCCGCGCGCCGGGCCGAGCTGATCGCCGAGGTGCAGCCGCTGGTGTGCCCGATCGAGGAGCATCCCTGGGGCGAGTGGGCGGAGTGGGCGATCGCGAACCCGGACCGGGTGCCCGGCACCCAGAGCCGCTGGAGCCAGGGCAAGGACCTGTCGTTCACGCCGCTGCGGCCCGAGCGCGTGCTCGAGGTCGGCTACGACCACATGGAGGGCCGCCGCTTCCGGCACACCGCGCAGTTCAAGCGGTGGCGTCCAGACCGGGACCCGGAATCCTGTGGGTACGAGCAGCTCGAGGAGCCTTCGGGCTACGACCTCGCTAAGATTTTGAGTATCCGTTGAGCCCTGGTCCGGAGGCGATCGACATGGGTAGCGACATGGGTGGCGACTACGACGTGGTCCTCCTGGTGGAGCAGGAGCTGTCCGCCGTCGACGCTCGCCAGGTGACCGACCTGCACCGCGACCTCGACCGGCCGGTGACCTACCACGTGCTGCTCCCGGTGGAGGACGCCGCGGCTCGCGTCGAGGCCGCGATGGGCTCGCTGGCGGCGGGTGAGGTGATGGCCTCCCCCGCCATGGTGATGAGCGAGGTCGACCTCGACGAGGTGCGCAAGGACTGCCTCGAGCGCTCGGAGCGCGAGCTCGCCCACACGCTGGCCGCGCTCAGGGCCGCCGGGGCCACCGCCGACGGCCGGGTGGTCCACGAGCCGCCCGTCGACGCGCTGATCGCCGCGGTCGCCGCGGACGACGCCCGCGAGGCGATCATCCTGACCCGCTCGCACATCGTCTCCGAGTTCTTCCACCTCGACTGGACCTCCCGTGCCCGGCGCAGGATCGGCGTGCCGGTCCTGCACCTGCTCGAGCACGAGACCTACGACGAGCAGTCAGGTGGCGGCGAGGGCGTCACGGGGCTCTGAGCAGCGAACGTCCCGGCAGCCGGGCCGGCACCCCACGAACCGCCTTCGTCCTCGGCGGCGGCGGGGTCCTCGGCGCCGTCGAGATCGGCATGGTCCGCGCCCTGCTCGAGCGCGACATCCGGCCGGACCTGGTGCTCGGCACCTCCGTCGGCGCCCTCAACGGCGTGGTGCTGGCCGGCGACCCGACGCCGGGTGCGGTCGACGAGCTCGAGGACCTCTGGCGCGCGGTCGCGGAGAACCGCGAGGTGTACTCCGACGGCCCGCTGCGGCAGGCCCGCCGGGCGCTCAGCACCGGCACCCACCTGCACTCGGCGGACCCGCTGCGGCGTCGTCTGGAGGAGCGCTTCGGCAGCACGACCTTCGAGGACCTCGCCGTCGAGTTCCAGTGCTGCGCGGCGAGCATCGAGCGTGCCTCCGAGCACTGGTTCACCAGCGGGCCGGTGGTCGAGGCGGTGATGGCCAGCGCCGCCGTACCCGGGCTGCTGCCGCCGGCCAAGGTGGGCAGCGAGCACTACCTCGACGGCGGCATCGTGAACTCCATCCCGGTCGGCCGGGCCGCGTCCGAGGGGGCGACCCGGATCTTCGTGCTCCAGGTGGGCCGGGTCGCCCGGCCGCTGAAGGTGCCGCGCCGGCCGTGGGAGGTGGCCCGGGTGTCGTTCGAGATCGCCCGCCGGCACCGCTTCCACCGCGAGATGGGCGAGCTGCCTGACCACGTCGAGGCACACGTGCTGCCGGCCGGCGGCTCCGACCGCGACGACAGCCCGCTGGCCCACCGCGACTTCGCGCGGGTGCGTGAACGGATCGCCGAGGCGCACGAGGCCAGCCGCGCCTACCTGGCGGAGCACCTCTGATGCCGAAGCTGCTCGCCGCCGTCGTACGGCGCGTGGTGCTGGCGCCGGCCGTCATCGCGCTGACCGTCACGCTGTGGGTGGCCGCGCCCCTCTGGCTGATCGGCACCGCGATCGCCTCGGCGTTCGTGCCCGGCTGGCTGCGCCCGGTCCGGCTGGTCTGGGTGCTGGTGCTGCACCTGACGCTGGAGAGCCTGATCCTGGTCGAGCTGTTCGGGCTGTGGATCGCCAGCGGGTTCGGGCTGTTCATCCGGCGGCCGTTCTTCGAGCGGATCCACTACGACCTCGTCCAGGCCTACCTGGTGATCTTCTTCCGGGAGGCCCGCCGGGTGCTGCGGCTCAAGGTCGAGACCGTCGGCCCGACACCCGACGCGTTCCCCGGGGACCCGCTGCTGGTCTGCTGCCGGCACGCCGGACCGGGAGACTCGTTCACGCTGATGTACGCGCTGATGCACTGGTACGGCCGCGAGCCGCGGGTCGTCCTCAAGGACACGATGGCGTGGGACCCGGCGATCGGGATCATGCTGCACCGGCTGCCGAGCCGCTTCATCCAGCCCAACCCGGGATCCGGGGGCACGGACGTCGAGGCCCAGATCGCCGACATGGCCCGGGGCCTCGACGAGAACGACGCGTTCGTGATCTTCCCGGAGGGAGGCAACTTCACCCCGGCCCGCCGGGAGCGGGCGATCAAGCGGTTGCGCGGCCTCGGCCTGGAGCGGATGGCGCAGCGCGCCGAGCGGATGAAGCACGTGCTGGCCCCGCGCCCGGGCGGGGTGATCGCGGCCCTGGAGGCGGCCCCCGAGGCGGACGTGCTGCTGGTCGCCCACACCGGCCTCGACCACCTGCTCACCGTCCGCGACCTGTGGCACTCGCTGCCGATGGACAAGCAGATCATCATGCGCTGGTGGCGGGTGCCGCGCGAGGAGATCCCCACCGGCCGCGAGGCGCAGATCGACTGGCTCTTCGACTGGTGGGCGCAGATCGACGAGTGGATCGAGCACCACCGGCCGGTCGACCTGCCCCGGGCGCGCCACTAGCGCGGCGTACGTGACGCGGCACACGGACATGGGACGCTCGCGGTGGGGTACGACGCCCTGACAGCGCGGCCCCGGCCGCGCAGCTACCAAGATCGAGAGGCACCACCATGCAGATCCTCGGACTCATCGTCATCGGACTCGTCATCGGCGCGATCGCGCGTCTGATCAAGCCGGGTCGCCAGCAGCTCGGGCTCCTCTGGACCCTGCTCCTGGGCCTCGCGGGCGCGCTCATCGGCGGCATCATCGCCAGCGTGCTGGGCACCGGCGACATCTTCGAGCTGAACATCATCGGCTTCATCGTCGCCGTCATCGCGGCGTTCCTGCTCATCGGCGTGGCCGAGGCGGGCGCGGGGCGCAACAAGCGCTGACCCGCACCACCCTTCAGTGAAGGATCCCCGGCACCCGGTGCCGGGGATCCTTCACTGTCCCGGGTCCTTGACGTACGGCGTGGTCCCGCCGACCACGTGCAGCCCGAGGCGCTCGAGGATCGGGCGGCTGTCGTCCGAGGCGTCCACCTGCACGATCGGGTAGCCGGTCTCGACCGCGATGCGCGCGCGGCGCGCCACCAGCGCCCGGTAGAGGCCGCGTCCGCGGTACGCCGCGAGCGTGCTGCCACCCCAGAGCCCGGCCACGCTGGTCCCCGCCAGCGGCACCAGCCAGGCCGCGCTGACCACCACGTCGCCGTCCTCCACCACCAGGACCTCGGCCGGCTCGGAGGCCGCGAGCCGGCCCTCCAGGTCGTCGGCCAGCCAGGACCACTCCTCGTCCCACACCTCGCTCTCGAGGGCCGCGACGCGTTCGAGGTCGGCCCGTGAGGAGACCGAGCGCATCGTGAGGCCGTCGGGCAGCGTCACCTCGCCGGCCAGCACCGCTGACTCCCCGAGGACCAGCGCCTCGCGCGGCTCGGGCACCGCACCGTGCCGGGAGAGCAGCGGCAGCAGGTCCGGGCGGTCGTGCTCGAAGGTCTTCCACTCGAAGCGGAGGGAGCGCTCCTCGTAGAACGCGAACGTGCGCTCGACGAGTGACTCGAGCTCCCCCGGCGTCAGCGGCGAGGAGTCGGCGGTGAACATCGCGAAGCCGTCGCGCGGCGTCACGCAACGGGTCAGCGGACCGTCCTGCTCACTCGTCCACCCGTGTGGCAGGCGGTCACGCAACGATTCCCTGACCTCGCGGTCGTACAGGTCGAGCAGCTCCTCCGGCGTCATGGGGAGACCCTGTCAGGCGTCGCCGAGCTCGACCACGATGTCGAGGTGCCCGGCGTGCCGGGCGTACTCGTGAACGACGTGCTGGCAGATCCACCGCAGGGTCGGCGGGCCGTCGGGGAAGCGCGGGCCGGGCTCGCCGGTGGTCTCCATGGGGACGTCGCGGAGCACGACACGGGTCCGTACGGCCAGCTCCTCCAGCCGGGCGATGAGGTCCTCGACGGTCACGCCGTCGGGCACCTGCCAGCGCACCGACGCGTCCCCCTCGTCGTACTCCCAGGGATCCTCGACCGTCCAGTCGCCCCACGGGTCGGCCACGTCCTCACCCAGGAAGCCCCAGACGAACCAGCGTCGCTCCATGTGCAGCACGTGGCTGAGCAGCTCCAGCGGCGTCCAGCCCGACGGCACCCGGCTGGTCCGCTGCGCCTCGACCGGGAGCGCGGCCACGCCGGCGGCGAGGGTCGCCCGGTAGAAGTCGAGGTACGCCGACCAGTGTGCGGCCTCGCCCCCGAGGTCGCCCTCCGGCTCGACGGGCTCGGTCACTCCTCGACCCGGTTGCCCTCGGCGTCCCAGTGCGCCTCGACCTTCTTGGACGGCTGCACCCGCGGCGGCTCGCCCGGCATCTTCGGGTAGTCCGGCGGGAAGTTGAGCTCGCCCCCGGGCAGCTCCTCCCACAGCCTGAGCAGCGGCTCGAGGGAGTGGGCCGTGTCGTCGATCGTCGCCCACGGGTCGCCGTCGGCCACCCGGTCGGGGACGGTGAAGAGGTTGAAGTCGCGGGGGTCGGTGAGTGCGGCCAGCTCGTCCCAGGTGACCGGGGTGGAGACCGGAGCACCCGGCTGGGGCCGGAGGGAGTACGCGGAGGCGATGGTGCGGTCGCGGTTGTTCTGGTTGAAGTCGACGAAGATCCGCTCGCCGCGCTCCTCCTTCCACCAGTCGACGGTCACGCCCTCGTCGCGCCGGGCCAGCTCGCGGCCGAACCCGATCGCCGCGTGCCGGAGGTCGGTGAACTCCCAGCGGCGCTCGATGCGGACGAAGATGTGCACGCCCCGGTTGCCCGAGGTCTTCGGGTAGCCGACCAGGCCGAGCTCGTCGAGCAACTCCTTCGCGACGCCGGCCACCCGGACCGCGTCGGAGAACGTGGTGCCCGGCTGCGGGTCGAGGTCGATGCGGAGCTCGTCGGGGTGGTCGACGTCGCTGCGCCGCACCGGCCACGGGTGGAAGGTGAGCGCCCCCATGTGCGCGCACCACACCGGCACCGCGATCTCGGTCGGGCAGATCTCGTCGGCGGTGCGCCCGGACGGGAAGGTGACCTGGACGGTCTCGACGAAGTCGGGAGCGCCCTTGGGCACGCGCTTCTGGTAGAACGCGTCGGCGTTGCGGTCCTGGGGTCCGGTGGCCAGCCGCATGCCCTCGCGGACGCCGGAGGTCCACCGCTCGAGCGCGGTGGGACGGTCGCGCAGCGCCCGCATCAGGCCGTCGTCGACAGAGGCGAAGTACTCCGCCACCATCAGCTTGGTGACCTCGGGGGTGCGGTCGGTCTTCTCGTAGATGACCCGGTCCGGGCTGGACACGCGGACGGCACGTCCCCCGGCCTCGACCTCGGCGGCTGGTGGCTTCGGCATGCGGTCAGGCTAGCCGCGAACGCCCCCGACAGGCATGCAGGGCAGGACCGCCGGGCGGATACTGCCCTCGTGGACCCACGCCTCCGCGCCGCCGTCGACACGAGCCTCCGCTGGTACGACGACGTGTTCGCGCTGCACGGGCTGCGCACCCGCCGCGGGGACGGTCTGTGGAGCGCCCTCGACGCGCCGCCACGGTGGCACTCCGCGGTCAAGACGGTCGACCCCGGCGTTCCGGTCGGCACGGTCCTGGCCGCCATGGAGCGGCACGAGCACGGGAGCGTCGCGGACTCCTTCGGCGACCTCGACCTCGCGTCGCTCGGGTTCACGCTGCTCTTCACGGCGACCTGGCTCCACCACCCGGCGGCCGGCGGCACCCGGTCCACTCTCCCGCGTTCCTGGACCCGGGTGACGGAACCGGACCTGCTCCTGGAGTGGAACCGGGTGCACGACACCGAGCAGGTGCTGGTCCCGGCCGTGCTGGCCGACGATCGCTTCCGGATCCTGGCCCGCCGGGACGAGGGGCTGCTCACCGGCGGGGTGGTCCTGCACGACGCGGTCAGGGTCGCCGGGATGTCCAACGGATGGGCGCTCGAAGGGCGGCCGTTGGACTGGGGCGAGGTCGTCGCGGCGGCCGCGCGGGAGTTCCCCGGCCGGCCGCTGACCGACTACGCCTGGGGAGCGGACCTCGTGGGGCTGCTGGCCGCCGGGTTCGCCGGTCTCGGGCCGCAGCGCGTGTGGCTTCGCTGACGGCCGCCCGGCTCATCCCACCCGTTGCTGCGCGAGCAGGGAGTTCGGCTGGAACGTGGGCCGGTCGTCCGCGTCGTCGCGACCGGGCCGCACGAACTCGAAGCCCGCGGTGGTCACCAGCTGCCAGGTCGCGGGCACGTCGTCCTGGCCGAACACCGGCTCGGTCACCCCGGCGTACGCCGCGAACAGCGAGCCCGCGCACTCGAGGTGCGCCGGCGGCAGCAGGAACGCGTTGCGACCGACCTCGCGTGCGGTGCCGATCAGCACCAGCGGGCGCCCGAGCACGGAGCCGCAGACACCGCACACCCGGCTGAGCGCGCACTGGGTGACCCGCCGCTTGTCGAGGGCGCGGGCCGAGGGCGGCGGCCCGCCGGGATCGGCGTACGGGTCGCTGCCGCCGCAGGCGAACGGCACCGGTACGCCGTGCTCGGCGTCGTGGGGCAGCTCGTCGAAGGTGCAGGGGGCGGCGTCCATCAGCGGGCGCTCCGCTCGCGCGGGCTGCGTGACCAGGCACCGAGCTCGCGGCGCCGGGGCTGGCGCTCGTCGTCGAGGCGTCGTCGGCGGTCCTTGGCCGGCTCGTCCGCGGTGTCGCGGCGCTCCGGCGGGGCCGGGTCGTCGCTGGCGGTCATCCCGTTGGGCAGGGAGAGCTTGATGATCGTGCGCAGCGCCTGGCCGTACTGTCGGTGCAGCGGCCCGATCGTGTAGGGGATGTCGTACTTGTCGCAGAGCGCACGCACCTTGACCGAGATCTCGGCGTACCGGTTGCTGGGCAGGTCCGGGAACAGGTGGTGCTCGATCTGGAAGCCCAGGTTGCCGCTCATGATGTGCAGCAGCGGGCCGCCCTCGAAGTTCGCGGAGCCGAGCATCTGGCGGAGGTACCACTCCGCGCGGGTCTCGTCCTCGAGCTCCTCCTCGGTGAAGTGCAGCGCCCCGTCCGGGAAGTGGCCGCAGAAGATGATCACGTAGGACCACAGGTTGCGGGTCACGTTGGCCGTGGCGTTGGCGGCCACGACCTTCTTCCACTGCCGGCCGGCGAGCGCCGGGTAGACGACGTAGTCCTTGAGGATCTGGTTGCGGCCCTTGCGGACGATCTGGCGCAGCTGCCGCTTCATCTCCTTCGGGTTCTTCTCGCCCTTGCGGATCCGCTCGATGTCGAGGTCGTGCAGGGCCACGCCCCACTGGAAGAGCGAGGCGAGCAGCGCGTTGTAGACGGGCTGCCCGACGTTGAACGGGTGCCACTTCTGCTCACGGGCCATCCGGAGGATGCCGTAGCCGATGTCGTTGTCGTGGCCGAGGACGTTGGTGAACTGGTGGTGCACGTAGTTGTGGGAGTGCTTCCACTGCTCGGCCGGCTGGGCGGTGTCCCACTCCCAGGTGGAGGAGTGGATCTCCGGGTCGTTCATCCAGTCCCACTGGCCGTGCATGACGTTGTGGCCGATCTCCATGTTCTCGAGGATCTTGGCGGCCCCGAGCAGTGCCGCGCCGGCCACCATCGCCGGCTTGGCCGTCTTCTTGTTGTGCACACCGGCCAGCAGAGCCACCCGTCCGGCGGTGGCCAGGCCGCGCTGCACCCGGATCATCCGGTTGATGTACGCCGCGTCCTCGGCGTTGCGTGACTCCTCGATCTCGGCGCGGATCGCGTCGAGCTCGCGTCCGAGCTGCTCGACCTCGTCCTCACTGAGGTGGGTGTACTCCTTGACGTCGGCGATGGCCATGCGATGTCTCCTTGGTTCGTGGTCAGATGTCGAGCGTGCAGTCGCCCACGGGCGTGGTGACGCAGGTCTGCACCTGCTCGTTGGGCTGGCCGAACTCGTCGCCGTTGCGCAGGTCCCGGATGGTGCCGGAGACGAGCGTCACGGTGCAGGTGTGGCAGATGCCCATGCGGCAGCCGAACGGCATCCCGACGCCGGCCTCTTCGCCGGCCTCGAGGACGGTGGTGGCCCCGTCGACCTCGGCGGTCTTGTTCGAGTTGCGGAAGGTGATGGTGCCGCCCTCTCCCCCGTCGCCACCGAGCGCGAGGGAGAACCGCTCGAGGTGCAGCCGCTCCTCCAGGCCGGCGTTCTCCCAGTGCCCGCTGATCGCGTCGAGCATCGGGCCCGGGCCGCAGGCCCAGGTCTCGCGCTCCCGCCAGTCGGGACAGATCCGGTCGAGGTCGGCGAGCTCGAGCATGCCGTCGACGTCGGTGTGCAGCCGGTGCAGGGTGAGCCCGTCGTGGCGCTGCTGGAGCCTTTCGAGCTCGTCGCGGAAGATCATCCGCTCCTCGGTGGGCGAGGAGTAGTGCATGACGACGTCCGGCATGGTGTCGCGGCGGTCCAGGGTGCGCAGCATCGCCATCACCGGGGTGATGCCGCTGCCGGCGACCAGGAAGAGCGTCCTGGCGGGCGGCGGGTCGGGCAGCACGAAGTCGCCCTCAGGCAGCGCCAGCCGGACGATGGTGCCGGGCGCGAGGCCGTTGACCAGGTGCGCGGACAGCAGCCCTTCGGGCATCGCCCGCACGGTGATCGCGATCGTGCGGCCGGTGCGCCGCGGCGGCGAGCTGATCGAGTAGGAGCGCCACTGGAACCGACCGTCGACCTGCACGCCGATGCCGACGTACTGGCCGGGCCGGTGGTCGTAGCGCCAACCCCACCCCGGACGGATCACCAGGGTGGCGGCGTCCTCGGTCTCCGGGACGACCTTCTCGACCCGGCCGCGCAGCTCACGCGAGCTCCACAGCGGGTTGACCAGCGACAGGTAGTCGTCGGGATGCAGCGGGGTGGTCAGCTTCGAGCCGGCCCTGCGTACGCGCTCCCACGGGATGGTGCCTGTCGACATCGGGCCTCCGGTCTTCGTCTCCACGCCAGTCCACGGTCAGTGAACACTTGTTTACTCACTGGGTCAACGCCCCTAGGGGTGAAGTGGTTACGGCCGGGCGCCGGACGCTCGCCGACGGCGGCTCGGGAGCGTGCGGGAACGGAAGGGCGGTCCGTGGCGTTGGGACGTACTGTGACGAACATGTTCAAGAAGTCCGGCCCCGAGGGCCACACCGAGACGAAGACCTACCCGGTCGCCAAGACCGACGAGGAGTGGAGCGAGGAGCTGAGCCCCCAGGAGTACGCCGTGCTCCGCAAGGCCGGCACCGAGCGCGCCTTCACTGGCGAGTACACCGACACCGAGACCACCGGCGTCTACCGGTGCAAGGCGTGCGACGCGGCGCTGTTCGAGTCGGACACCAAGTTCCACTCCGGCTGCGGCTGGCCGTCGTTCTACCAGCCGCTGACCGACACCGTCGACTACATCGAGGACAACACCCTCGGCATGAAGCGGGTCGAGGTGCGCTGCGCCAACTGCGGGTCACACCTGGGCCACGTGTTCCCCGACGGCTACGGGACCCCTACCGGAGACCGCTACTGCATCAACTCGATCTCGCTCACGCTGGAACCGAAGGCCTGACGGGCTCCGGCGCGAGCGGCAGCTCCGCCTCGCGCCAGGCCCGGAGGCCACCGATCACGTCGGTGGCCCGCCGTACGCCGAGACGCACCAGCGCGTCGGCCGCCAGCGACGACGTGTAGCCCTCCTGGCAGAGCACGATCACCCGCGCGTTGTAGGACGCCTGCTCGAGCCGGGCCTCGCTGCGCGGGTCGAAGCGCCACTCCAGCACGTTGCGCTCGACGTACAGCGGGTGCACCACCGGGTGCACCTCGCCCTCCTCGGCGCGCTGGGCGGCGGGCCGGATGTCGACCAGGATCGCCTGACGCGCCAGCAGCTCGCGGTAGGCCGCGTAGGGCGTGATCCGGTCGAGGCGGGACCGGGCGTCGGCGAGCATCGCGTCGACACCGTCGAACCAGATGCCGGACGGGGCCGACTGGGTCGACTGGGTCGTCGTGCGGGCGGTCGCCGCGCTCACCAGGCCGCTCCCGCCGTGCCGGCCGCCTCGACGGAGGTCAGCCGGAGCCGGCCGTCCTGCAGGTGGTAGCGGGTCATCGTGGTCAGTCGCGGCGCGTAGACGTGCAGCGACAGCGCCGGGGTGCGCGCCAGGTTGCGCACGTCGTGGATGTGCCCGGCCGGGAAGGTGCGGTCCTCCCCCGGTCCGAGGGTGCGGACGTAGCGGCCGGAGTGCCAGGTGTACTCCGTGAGCCGGCCGGAGATCGTGGCGAACGCACCGGCCGCGGCGGCGCCGTGGTCGTGCCAGCCGGTCCCGGTGCCGGCCGGCCAGGAGATCAGCCAGGCCTGGAGGTCGGCGCCGATCGGCACCTCGATCCAGCGCCGCTCCACGGCGTCGGGCTCGATCAGGGACGGCAGGTCGGGGTCGGCGGCGAGGTCACGCAGCGTGGACAGCAGGGAGGGGACGGCAAGGGTGGTCATGGGTTCTCCTGGAGGTCGGGAAGTCGGCGTGATGGGCGAACCTCCCGCGACACAGGTCGCTCGCGGTGCGGACCAGGTCGACGTGCAGCCGCCGGTACCTCACCCGCCACCCCAGACGATGTATGTCGAGTAACTCACTCATATTACTAGTATTGCATACGACCGACCCGTCCCCGCCGAGGTGTCCCTTCTGGCGTGTCGAGGTGTCACTTGTTGCGCCGAACCGTGCGTTGTTGCGCGCCGAACCGCGCGTTGTTGCGCGGTTTCGAGACGGGCGCTGCGCGCTCAACCGGCGGCCGTCAACCAGCGGCCAACGGCCAGCAAACGCTCAGGGCAGGCGGGCGATGAGGTCCGCGATGTCGGCGCGGGCGCCGGTGTAGAACGGCACCTCCTCGCGCACGTGCCGGCGGGCGTCGGAGGCCCGCAGGTGGCGCATCAGGTCGACGATGCGGTGCAGCTCGTCGGCCTCGAACGCCAGCATCCACTCGTAGTCACCCAGCGCGAAGCTGGCCACGGTGTTCGCCCGCACGTCCGCGAAGTCGCGGGCCATCTGGCCGTGCTCGGACAGCATCCGGCGGCGCTCGGAGTCCTCGAGGAGGTACCACTCGTAGGAGCGCACGAACGGGTAGACGCAGATGTGCGCCCGCGGCTCCTCGTTGGCGAGGAACGCCGGGATGTGGCTCTTGTTGAACTCCGCGGGCCGGTGCAGCGCCATCTGCGACCAGACCGGGGCGAGGCGCCGACCGAACGCCGTACGCCGGAACGCGTGGTAGGCGCCCTGGAGCTGCTCGGAGGTCTCGGCGTGCCACCAGACGAGGACGTCGGCGTCGGCGCGGAGGCCGGCCACGTCGTACGTCCCGCGCACGACCACGTCGTCCGCGGCGAGCTTCTCGAACAGGGCCTCGACCTCCTGGGCCTCGGCGGTGCGATCGGCGTCGCCGATCAGGTGCTCGAGCCGGAACACCGACCACATCGTGTAGCGGATGGTGTCGTTCAGCTCGCGGGAGCGGGCGGCGTTCGTGGTCATGCCCCCATTGTGCCCGGGGCGCCTCAGCCCTCGATCGCGAGGCTCCCGAACCGCTCGAACCGGTCGATCACCAGGTCGATCCCGGTGGTCCGCCAGGCGAGCCCGAACCACACGTCGTCGGTGCCGGAGAACCGGTTGACCCGGATCGTGTAGGTCTCCCCCGCCCGGGCCGCGAACTCCGCGATCTCGTAGCTGTTGTCCCAGGTCATCGAGGAGGCGACCGGGTTCCCGGCCGAGTCGAAGACGTGCAGGTCCAGGTCGACGGTGAGCCGTGAGGAGACCGGGATCTCGATGCCCAGGAAGTTCACCTTGCCGACCACCGAGTCCCAGGCCAGCACGACCTTGACCCGCGGCCGGAGCATCAGCCGCGGCACGGTGATCTGCCAGGTCTGCTTGGCCCAGCCGGAGCCGTCGCTGTCGGAGGCCCGGGAGGTGCCTACGTCCCACCCGTCGCGGCGCCCGGGCGAACCTGGCGTACGGCGGTTGCGGGCGATGTCGACCGCGGCCGCGGAGTCCAGTGCCCCCGCGCCGTCGCGAGCGTCCACGCCAGCGGCCCGGTCGGCCGGCCAGGTCCCCCCGAACGGGTTCCGCCAGGCGCCGGCCATCAGGATCGCCCGGCAGCCCTCGGGCCAGGACTTCAGCGTGCCGTTGGCCTGCTGGATCAGCGCGGCGCCGCCGGCGACCGCGGGCGCGGCCATGCTGGTACCCGAGAACTGCAGCCCGACCGTGGTGACGAGGACGCCGTTGGCGGAGATCTCCGGGAGCTCCCGGTCGCCGTGGGTGGCCGAGGGGTTGCGGAAGACGCTGTCCGAGGCGAGCGCGCTCGCGGCGTCGTTGTGGTTGGCGACGGTGAGCCGGTTGAAGCCCTTGTGGTTGACGAACTCCGAGGACGACCCGTTGCCGGCGGCCTCGCAGAACGTCGGGTACGGCCAGCGCAGCGCCGTCCAGTCCTTGTAGATGTCGTCGAAGGACAGCGTCGAGCTGGTCTGCTCGGAGTCGCGGTGGAAGCTCTGGCTGATCACCGTGCAGCCGTGGTCCTGGGCGGCCCAGCGGATCGCGGCCAGGTCCTTGCTGTTCGCCGAGTGCAGGTTGCAGTCCGGGGCGTGCCCGTGCGGCGCTCCGGCCTCGACGTTCTTGATGATCCCGTGGGTGTGCCGGGAGTGGTCGCTGGTCGTCGGGCTGGAGTCGAAGCGGGCGGCGATGGCCAGGTTGGTGGTGTCGTCGGGGCCGTTCTCGTAGACCGCGACGTTGACGCCCCGCCCGGTGAAGCCTGCGGTGTGCGCGTCGTCGGCATTGGCGATCGCGATCGAGCTGCCGAGGTCCTCGGGACCTCCCTGCTCCTGCAGGAACAGCGCCGCCACCCGGTCGTCGGCGGCCATCCGGCGTACCCGCTTGGCGTCGATCCGGCCGGTCACGACCGGCGCGGCGTCGTCGACGGCGATCACCTCCAGGCCGTGCTCGTGCGCGGCGCCCGCGAACTCCTTGGCCGCGCGCCGCCAGGCGTCCCGGGCCCTGGTCTCCGCGGCCGGGCGACGCTTGGTCTGACCGCGTTCCTTCTTCTCGACGGGTACGTCGTCGGGAACGTCGAGCCAGACCGCGACCTCCACGTCCCCGCCACGGGCCACCGCCTCGTGCAGCGCGGGGTGCAGCTTGCCGAACCTCTCCAGACGACGCTTCGCGACGCCGGCGAGCACCTCGTCGAGGTCGACCGCGTTGCCCTTCTCGTCGAAGGCGAGCTGCACGGGGCGGCGGCCCTTGCGGGACACGGCCTTGAAGGCGTCGAGGTACGACCCGCGGACCGCGGCATCCATGGGCAGACGGGTGACCTCGAGGTCGTCCACGCGCAGCCGTACGGCGTGGCGCACGACGACGTCCTCGGGCAGCGGCGCGTCGGTGCCGGCGACCACGAAGTCGACCGTCACCGGGGCGAGCCGGGCACCGGATCGGGACTCGGCGAGCTCGGAGACCAGCAACCGGTGCCGTCCGGGTGGGAGGTCGCTGGTGTCGACGACGACCGAGCGCCCGTCCTCCGAGACCGTCACGGACGGCGTGTGACCGAGCACGGCGACACCGGACGGCGCACGGTCGGCCAGCTTGCGGCGGCCGCGGACGAGGACCGGTCGCCCACGGGGCACCACCTCGCCGGACTCGATGCTCAGGATCGGCGACTTCTCGACAGCGGGCATGGGACCTCTCCTCGTCACCCCGTGGCGCGCCGGTCGGCGCCTCGAGGACAAGGAGACCGCCGCGCCGGGCGGGATACATCCCCCGCCACGGGTCATCCGAGAGCCGCGACGGCCTTCCGGGCGGAGGCGATGCAGGCCGGGATGCCGATGCCGTCGTACGCCGCCCCGCAGACCGCGAGCCCGGGCACCCGGGCCACGTCGGCCCGCACCCGGGCGACCCGGCCGAGGTGGCCGACGGCGTACTGCGGCAGCGCGCCGCCCCAGCGCTGCACGTGGGTGTCGGCCGGCGTGGCCGCGAGCCCGGTGGCGGCGGCGAGGTCGGCGAGGGAGGCCGCGACCAGCTCCTCGTCCGGGCGCTGGAGCACGGCCTCCTCGCGGTGCCGGCCGATGGACGTGCGCAGGTGGACGACGTCCACCGCGACCCCGGCGTCGCGAACCCAGCCCCACTTGCCGGCACTGAAGGTCGCCGCCTTGATGGTGCGCCCGTCGACCGGTGGGACCAGGAAGCCGGAGCCGTCGCGCAGGGCCTCGACACCGGCCACGTCCGCCACCCGGAAGGCGAGCGTGACGATGGCCATCGAGGCGTACTCGATCTCCCCGAGCGTCGCCGCCGCGGACGGGGCGAGGTCCGCCAGCAGGCGGGCGGTGGGGGCGGCCGGAGTGGCCAGCACCACGCGGTCCGCGGCCACCAGCTCCGGCGCCGCGGTCGGCCCGACGACCAGCTCGAAACCACCGTCCGGGGTACGTCGCAGCTCGCGGACGGTGGTGCCGGTGCGGACCCGGAACCCGCCGTGCGTGGCGAGCTCCTCGGTGAGCCCGGCGATCCCCCCGGCCAGGCCGGCGAACACGGGCACGTCCGAGGCGGGCGGCACGGTGGCCGCGGCCCGGACCAGTGACGGCTCGCGGTCGAGCAGCGCCACCACCTGCGGGACGGTGGCCCGCGCGGACAGCGACCGCGCGTGCCCGGCGTACACCCCGCCGAGCAGTGGCTCGACCAGCCGGTCGACGACCTCGTCGCCGAGCCGGTCGGCCACGAACGCGGCCACGGAGACATCCTCCTCGGACGCCGGCGCGATGACCTCCGCCCGGGCCCGGGCGAGGCCGTCCTCGGAGAGCACCCCCGTCCGGGCCAGCTCGTCCAGGTCGGCGGGGACGCCCATCACCGAGCGGGGCAGCCGGCGGAGCGCGCCGCGGGTCCAGATGCGCGAGGAGATGGTGGCCGGGTGGACCAGGTCGAGGCCCAGCGACCGAGCCAGGTCGACGGCCTCGGGACGGCGGTTGAGCATCGCCTCGGCGCCGACGTCGACGGTCACCCCGGCGACGTCCGTGCGGCGGAGCTTGCCACCGACCGACGGCGAGCCCTCGAGCACCAGCACGTCGTCACCGGCCGCGGCGAGCTCGTGGGCGGCGGCGAGCCCGGCGATGCCGGCTCCCACGACGACGGTACGGCGCTGGGTCACGCAGCCAGCCTGCCAGACGGGTCACGCTCCCCGTCGCGGGACGTCATGCGTGCTGGTTGCCCGGGCGCCCAGCGCGGATGACGTTGCTCGGGACGTCATACGGATCGTTTGCGCGGGCGACCACTTCGCATGACGCTGCGCGAGACGTCATCCAGACCGGCCGCGCGAGCGACCGGGACGCATGACGTCAGGCGGAGTCCTCGAGCCGGCCGAAGCCGCTGCGGTGGAAGACCAGCGGCGAGCCGCCGTCGTCGTCGACCGCGTGCAGGGCGAGCAGCACGATGGTGTGGTCGCCGGCCTCGATCTCCTGCTCGATGGT
>JBEVFC010000094.1:0-4063 GCA_040512455.1 Nocardioides sp. | reverse complement strand
GAGCCAGGGCGGCGGCCGCAGCCCGACGTCGCGCATCTCGAGCGCGGCCAGCTGCGCCACCACCCACGGGTCGCGGGCCCGCCAGCCGCCGGCGGGGTCGGGGCTGATCCGGGCCAGCAGGTGCAACGGCTGGTTGGCCAGCGCCCGCATGGCGAACAGGTCGAGGTCGTGGGTGGAGTCCACGAACTGCTGCCCGGCCGTGGCATTGCGGATGAACGTCACCCGCGCCGGGAGGTAGATCGCGAAGGCGATCAGCATGGGCGCGATCGCGACCCCGAGCCCGAGCTTGAGCGCCAGCGAGTTGATCGTGTCCACTCCCCTGGCGCTCGACTCCGCGAGGTCCTCGGCGTGCCCGGCAGCCTCGTCGAGCGGGCGTGCGGCGGTGTCCCCGATCAACGGGATGCCTCCGAGCGAGTCGCCGGTGTCGCGCAGGCTGGTGGCGAGGCCGGTGGCCGCGGACTGGGTGCGCTCGGCGGGCCGGGCGAGCTCCTGGACGCCCTCGTGGACCCACCAGCCGGCCCAGACCCAGAACACCAGCCAGAGCACCACGAGCAGGTCGGCGACGATCTGGCGGGTACGGCGGGCGGGGCTGTCGGCGTACATCTTCATGCCCGCCATCCGACCAGCAGAGGCGGGTGAAGTCGAGCAACCCGTGGCGATGGGTGCGGGTACTCAGCCCGGATCGAGTACGGCGACGGGTCCCGCGCGCCTGGGTTCCGGGAAGGCTTCACCCATGAGCACTCCGAACCCGACCAAGAACACGAACGCCTTCTTCCTGCAGGCCGGCCTCTCCTTCGGGGTCGCCCTGCTGACCATGATCTTCGCGATCTGCTACCTGCCCGTCGACCCGTGGATCCGCGCCTTCCTGGGCCTCGGCACGATGTTCCTGACCACCTCGTCGTTCACCCTCGCCAAGTGCGTGAGGGACAACCAGGAGAACCAGGCGGTCTACGCCCGGCTCGACCAGGCCCGGGTCGACAAGATCCTCGCCGAGCACGATCCGTTCCGCGCCGTGTCCTGACTCACCCCCGCGGCGGGTGTTCAATCAGACATGGCCCTCCGGATGAAGCACCACCTCGGACAGTCGATGTCACAGCTGCGGTTCGAGCCGGTGCCGACGCGATTACGCGCCACGCTCGCCGGCGAGACCGTGCTGGACACCCGCCGCGGTGTGCTGGTGTGGGAGCCCCGCCGGCTGGTGCCGGTCTACGCGGTCCCCGTCGAGGACGTGGACGCCGAGGTGGTCCCCTCCGACCCGCAGCCGCCTCCCCCGGACCTCGGCGCGCTGCCGCGGCTGCTGGGGCCCGACGGTTTCGGCACCCACACCACACCGGGAAGTGTCGCCGACCTGGTGGCCGGCCGAGTACGGCTCACCGGGGCGGGCTTCCTGCCCGACGACGAGGACCTCAGCGGACTGGTGGTGCTGGACTTCGACGCGTTCGAGGGCTGGCTGAACGAGGACGAGGTCCTGGTCGCGCACCCGCACGACCCGTTCAAGCGCATCGACGTGCTGGCCTCGACCCGGCGCGTGGAGGTGCGGCTGGACGGCACCGTGCTGGCGTCGACGGAACGGGCCCGGCTGCTCCTCGAGACCCACTTGCCGGTGCGCTACTACATCCCGCCGCAGGACGTCCGGATGGACCTGCTCGGCCCGAGCACCACCCGGAGCGCGTGCGCCTACAAGGGGATCGCGTCCTACCTGTCGACGGTGGACGGCAAGGAGGCCGGCCGCGACATCGCCTGGGTCTACCCCAACCCGCTGGACGACGCCGTCCGGGTGCAGGACCATCTGGCGTTCTGGAACGAGCGCACCGACCTGGTGGTCGACGGCGAGGAGGTGCCGCGGCCGGTCACGCCGTGGTCGCGGCCCGAGGAGCAGGCCTCCGCGGAGCCCGACAAGCTGGAGTTCGGCTGACCTCCGTGGGCGGGTCGACGGGCGCCGGGCTGCCCGACCCCGCGCTGGTCGTCCTCGTCGGCGCGTCCGGATCGGGGAAGTCCACCTGGGCCGCAGAGCGCTACCGGCGCGAGGAGATCGTCTCCTCCGACGCCCTGCGGGGAGTGGTCGGCAGCGGCCCGCACGACCTGGACGCCTCGGCCGACGCGTTCACGCTGCTGGAGACGATCGTCGCCGCGCGACTGGGCCGCGGGCTGTGCACGGTGGTGGACACGCTCGGCACCGATCCCTCCCGTCGGCAGGCCTGGCTGGCCGCCGGCCGGGCCGCGGGGCTTCCGACCGTGGCCGTGGTGCTGGCCACTCCGGACGCGGAGTGCCGCCGGCGCAACGCGGCCCGCGACCGACCGGTCCCGGCACCGGTGCTGACCGGGCAGCTACGGGCGCTGCGTGACATCGACGCCGGGCTGGCCGGTGAGGGCTGGGACGTCGTCCACGTGGTGTCCGCTGCCGCCTCCCCGGCACCCGCGGCGACGGCGCCGCGGCCCGCGGCGGCGACCGATCGCCGTACGTCCCAGGGGGTGGAGGTGGTGCTCCAGGTGTCGCGCTTCCCCTGGGGCGAGGAGCCTGCCGCGTGGCTGCGGAAGGTCGCGGAGGCGGCCGACGCATCGGGCTTCGCCGGTCTCGCGCTGATGGACCACCTCATCCAGATCCCGCAGGTCGACCGGGCGTGGGAGCCGATCCCCGAGCCGTGGGTGACCCTGGGGCACCTGGCGGCGCTGGGCACGCGCCTGAAGCTCGGCACCCTGTGCACGCCGGCGTCGTTCCGCCCGGCCGGCGTGATCGCCAAGGCGGCGGCGACCCTCGACGTGCTCTCCGGGGGCCGCGCCTTCGTCGGTGTCGGGGCCGGCTGGTGGGAGCGCGAGCACCTGGGCTTCGGGCTGCCCTTCCCGTCCGACCGCGAGCGGCTCGACCTGCTCGAGGACGCGGTCGAGACGATGCGGGCGCTGTGGTCGCCGGGCACCAAGGCGTACGCCGGCACCCGGGCGCGGCTCCCCGAGACCACGGCGTACCCCCGACCGGTCGGGCCACTGCCGGTGATCGTCGGCGGCGGCGGCGAGCGGCGCACGCTGCGGATCGCGGCCCGGCTCGGCGACGCGATCAACGTCCGCTCCGACCTCGACGTGCTCGACCGCAAGGTGCGGGTGCTCCACGACCACTGCCGCGACCTCGGACGGGATCCCGCGGAGGTCGCGATCACCGTGCTCGACCTGCCGGTCGTGGGCCGGGACCGGGACGACACCTGGGCCCGGGTGGAGCGGCTGCGCGGCCGGACCTCCGCGGCGGCCTTCGCACGGCGTACCCACGCGGGCACGGTGCCCGAGCACCGGGACCGGTACGGCGTGCTGGCCGCGCGTGGGGTGTCGACGGTGTTCGTCTCCGTGCCGGACCTGGCCGGCGCCGACGACGTGGCGGCGCTGGCCGGGCTGACCGTCTGAGCGGCTACTTCAGCTGAGTGCTGGAGAGGCCGAGCAGGCGGCGGGCCACGATCAGCTGCTGGATCTGCTGGGTGCCCTCGAAGATGTCGAGGATCTTGGAGTCGCGGGCCCACTTCTCGAGCAGCTCGCTCTCGCTGTAGCCGACGGAGCCGGCCAGCTCGACGCAGCCGAGGGTGATGTCGGAGCCGACCCGGCCGGCCTTCGCCTTGGCCATCGAGGCCTCCAACGAGTTGGGCTGGCGGTTGTCGGCCATCCACGCCGCCTGCATCATCAGCAGCTGGGCACCCTCCCAGTCGGCCTCGAGCTGGATGAACTTCGCGGCGGCCGCACTCTGCACCTGGGCGGGCCGGTCGTAGTCGATGACGACGCCGGCCTGCTCGAGCAGGTCGCGGGTGAGGTCCAGCGAGGCCCGGGCGCAGCCCACCGCCATGGCCGCGACCAGCGGTCGGGTGTTGTCGAAGGTCGCCATCGCGCCGGCGAAGCCGGACTTGGTGTCGATCTCCGGCGACCCCAGCAGGTCCTCGGCCGGCACCCGGCAGTCGGTGAAGGTGATCGCGGCGGTGTCGGAGGCGCGGATGCCGAGCTTGTGCTCGAGCCGCTCGACCTTCAGGCCGGGGTTGTCCTTGCGGACGAGGAACGACTTGATCGCCGCCCGACCGAGCTCCTTGTCGAG
>JBEVFC010000051.1:0-7655 GCA_040512455.1 Nocardioides sp. | reverse complement strand
CCGACACCTCCCCCGCCGACGGCGTCCCTGACTGGGTCGACGAGGTGGCCCGTGTCGTGGGCAACGTGTGGAAACAAGAGATCACCGGGCTCAGCTACCGGGCGCCGCTGCCCGACCGCGGCACCGCGCCGGCCGGCACCGCCAACGACGAGGGCCCGGACACCGGGCTCGACGTCTACCTCGGCGATATCGGCAGGGACGGCTACTACGGCTACGCCGCCACCGACCGCACCTCCCCGCGGACCTCCTCGGCCTACCTCGTCCTCGACGACGACTTCAAGGACTTCCCGGGCACCCCGGCGGAGCTGCTCCGGGTCACCGCCGCCCACGAGTTCTTCCACATCGTCCAGTTCGCCTACGACCAGTACGAGGACGGCTGGTTCATGGAGGCGACCGCCACGTGGATGGAGGAGCGGGTCTACGACTCGGTCAACGACAACCGGCAGTTCCTCCCGGCCAGCGCCATGGCCGTTCCCGGGCGCAGCCTCGATTACCCGCTGACCAACTCCACGGCCTACGGCAACTGGATCTTCTTCGAGTTCCTCAGCCGGCGCCTGGGCGGTGCCGTGGTGAGGTCGATGTGGACCAGGGCCGCGTCCGACGGCGTCTACTCGACGGTGGCGATCAGCCGGACGCTGCGGGCCGCGGGCACCAGCCTGCGCTCCCGGTTCGCGGGCTTCGCCGCCGGCAACCTCACCCCCGCCCGGACCTACGCCGAGGGCAAGAGCTACCGCCGCCCGCGCGTCGCCGCCACGTACACGCTGAGCTCCGGGACCAAGAGCACGGGCTCCCGCTCGCTGAAGCTGGACCACCTCACCGCGCGGAGCTACGCGTTCACCGCTGGGTCGAGCCTGACCGGCTCGCGGAAGCTCCGGCTCACCGTCAACGGCCCGTCCGGGATCTCCGGTGCGGTGGCCACGGTGACCCGCAAGGACGGCACGCTGCTGCGACGCTCGGTGCCGCTGAGCTCCGCGGGCAACGGTGCGCTGACCCTGCCGTTCTCGCGCTCCTCGGTGAGCCGGGTGACCCTGACGCTGTCGAACACCTCCGTGCGCTACACGTGCGGGGCCGGTAGCTACTCGTGTGACGGTCAGCCACGCGACCAGAACCGGCCGTTCACCTGGTCGGCGAGCGCCACTCGCTGAATGGGCTATCCCTCCTAGCACGTAGGTGTCATCGTGCCCACGACCGGCCACCGCCGCGCAGTCCCGCCGGTAGCGTGACCGACATCGCCGCATATCGGGCGGTTCGGACACTGCGCATCGGGGCGCACAGCGGAGGGGAGTTGGGATGCGACGCACCGGCAGGCACGTTGCCCGAGTTCGGGACGCCTGGTCTTGGAAGTCGACGGCGGCCGCGATGCTCGCAGCCGTGCCTGCCTCCTGGGCGCTGAACGCCGTAGCTCCCGCGGCCGTCGCACCCACCCTGGCGATGTCGCTCCCGGCGGACGCCGCCGTGGTTCCCGACCGGCCAACCCTCCCCGCACCCGCGGTGGTGCCGCCGACCCAGGTCATCCAGGCGCCGGCCAGCCTGACCCGTGCCAGCGACCGGCTCTCGACCGAGGCCCGCTCCCGCGCCGTGCTCGCCGCCGCGCGCGCCAACCTCCCGTCCCCCGCACTGGCCGCGTACCAGCGGGCGGCGACGGTCATCAACGCCTCCGACCCCGGCTGCGGAGTCTCGTGGGAGCACATCGCCGCGATCGGCAGGGTCGAGTCGGACCACGGCCGGTACGGCGGCAGCCACCTCGACCGCAACGGCATCGCGCTGCCGGGCATCCTGGGCATCCCGCTCAACGGCACCCACGGGACCCGCACGATCCGCGACACCGACGCCGGCCTGTACGACGGCGACACCCGCTGGGACCGCGCGGTCGGCCCGATGCAGTTCATCCCGTCGACCTGGTCGGTGGTGGGGGTCGACGCGGACGGCGACGGCACCCGCAACCCGCAGGACGTCGACGACGCGGCCCTGGCCACCGCGGTCTACCTCTGCTCCGGCTCCGACGACCTGTCGACCGAGGCCGGCCGGGTGGCCGCGACGCTGCGCTACAACCACAACAACTCGTACGTCGCGCTGGTGCTGGCCACCGCCGACGGCTATGCCCGCGGTCACTTCGACCCGATGACCGCGCACGTGGTCTCGGCGTCGTTCTCGCCCGACACCTTCGAGGTGCGCCTGCCGCCGCTGCCCGGGTCCGCCCACGCCGCTCGCCGCGCGGAGCGCCAGGACCGGGCGAAGGTACTCAAGGCGAAGGCGAAGGCCAACGCCGCGAAGGGCAACCGGCCCCCCGGGTCGTTCACGGCGAACGTGCCCGACCCGGCGACCCCCACCGCCCCGGCCGACCCGACCGGACCGGCCCAGCCGCCCGCCCCCGAGCCCGGGCCGACCCCGGCACCCGAGCCGGCCCCCGCACCTGCGCCCGAGCCCACGCCCGAGCCCGAGCCGGCCCCCGAGCCCACGCCCGAGCCCGAGCCGGCCCCGGAGCCGCCGCCGGCCCCGGAGCAGCCGCCCGCACCGGCGCCGCCCACCCGGGCCGAGGCCGAGGGCACCTGCGCCGCACGGGGCCTGGTCGACGACCCGGACACCGACGACGACGACTTCGACGCCTGCGTGGCCGACCAGCTCGCCACCAAGCCCTGAGGGCGGACGGACCGGGTCAGCCGGCGCGGTAGCCCAGGAGCGCGACGCGCGCCTCGCCGAGCGCTGACTCGAGCTCGACGAGCAGCGCGGCGGCCTCCTCGGTGCAGCCCTCGCGGCCGGACTCCTCCAGGGCCAGGCTGACCCTGGCCACCCGGGACGCGCCGATGTTCAGGGCGCTGCCCTTGAGCCGGTGGGCGAGCGCCTGCAGCTCCGGCCCGTCCTGACGGGCAACGGCCTCCTGGAGGCCGGTCACCGTATCGGGGACCCGGGAGACGAAGTTGTCGACGGCCTTGTGGACCAGGACCTCGGCCCCCTCGCCCATCTCGAGCAGCTCCTCGATCCGGCCGGTGTCCAGGACCGCGTCCGCGGGTGCCGCCGGGGCCTCGTCGAGCGTCACCGGGGCGACCCGGACCCCTCCGGTGCGGTGGGCGTGGGCCCGGAGCACCGACGCCAGCCGGGTGCTGTCCACGGGCTTGGTGAGGAAGTCGTCCATCCCGGCGGCCAGGCACTTCTCGCGCTCGCCCTCGAAGGCCGAGGCGGTCATCGCGATGATCGGCACGCTGCGGCCGCCCTCGGCGGCGCGGATCTGCCGGGTGGCGGCGACCCCGTCGAGCACCGGCATCTGCAGGTCCATCAGGATCGCGTCGTACGTCGCGTCCGCGGCGCGGGCCACCGCCTCCTCGCCGTTCGCGGCCACGTCAGCGGTGTAGCCGAGCGACTCGAGGAAGCCGAGTGCCACCAGCTGGTTGACCTCGTTGTCCTCCACCAGCAGCACGTGGCCGTGCCGGATTCCGTCGCTGCGCCGGGGCTCCGTCGGCTCGAGGCGGCGTACGCCGGGACGGCTGCGGGAGAGGCGGGCGGTGAACCAGAAGGTGCTGCCCTCGCCGGGGGTGCTGCGAGCGCCGATGTCGCCGCCGATCGCGGTGACCAGCTGCCGCGAGATGGCCAGGCCGAGGCCGGTGCCGCCGTGGGTCCGCGTGGTAGAGGCGTCGGCCTGGCGGAACGGCTCGAAGAGCCGGTCCATCTGGTCCTGGCGGATGCCGATGCCGGTGTCGACGACCTCGACGCCGAGCAGCACCCCGTCCGGGTCCTCCCCGGCGACGTGGGCCCGCACCTTCACCTCGCCGGCGCTGGTGAACTTGATGGCGTTGGCGATCAGGTTGGACAGCACCTGGCCGAGCCGGGTGGGGTCGCCGACCAGCCGGTCAGGCACCTCGTCGTCCACCGAGACCGAGAGCCCGATGCCCCGCTCCCCCGCCGACTCGGCGAGCATGGCGGCGGTCTGGTCGAGGATCCGGCGGACCTCGAAGTCGACCTCCTCGAGCTCGAGCTCACCGGCCTCGATCTTGGAGAAGTCGAGGATGTCGTTGATGACGCCCAGCAGGGTGCGGCCGGCGCCCTGGACGCCCTCGGCGAGGCGGCGCTGGTCGTCGGTCAGCCCGGTCCGCTGGAGCAATTCGTTGAGCCCGATCACGCCGTTCAGCGGGGTACGGATCTCGTGGGACATGGTGGCGAGGAACTCCGACTTGAGCCGGGAGGCCTCCATCGCCGCGTCGCGTGCGGCGGCGAGCTGGGTGGCGACCAGCTCACGGTCGGCCACCCTGCCGAGCTGCTCGGCGACCTGGTCGCACAGCGCCTGCATCATCGCGTGCCGCTCGAACGGCGAGGCCGCGGTGATCACCACGACGACCAGTGGCTGTCCGTGTTGGAACACCACCAACGACACCGAAGGAGTCGCCGGACGGTCGTTCTCCTCGAACAGGGTGCCGCCCGCGGCCAGCGCCCGAGCGGCCAGCCGGCGCTCGACATCGTCGGGCTCGGGGTCCTCGGGTGTCAGCGGGAGCGCCTCGAGGCGCTGGCCGCCGTCGCCGTCGGGCACGACCGCGAACCCCACGCCGCGCAGCCAGTCCTCGTGCCCGAGCAGCATCGCACGCGTCACCACCAGCGCGTCCGTCAGCGTCGCGGCCTCGTTCGCCGACGAGGCGATCACCTGCATGAGGGAGTTGAGGACGACGGCGTCGAGCAGCTTGAGCTCGGCCTCCTTGATGTCGCTGATGTCCTGAGTGGTGCCGCCGATCCGGGCCGGCTCACCGGAGGCGTCGTACATCACCCGGCCGATGCCCCGGACCCACACGACCGGTCCGTCGAGGCGCTGGAGACGGGCGTCGAAGGTGAACGACCCGGTCTGCCGGCCGGTGACGAACCGCTCGGTCACCAGCTCCCGGTCGGCCTCCACGACCTGCTGGAGGAAGGTCTCGGTGCTCGGCGCGAAGGACCCGGGGTCGGCGCCGAGGATCGCGTACATCTGCCGCGACCAGGTCATCGTGTCGGTGGCGAAGTCCAGCTCCCAGCTGCCGACCCGGGCCAGGGCCTGCGCCTCGTCGAGCAGCTCGCGGCTGGCGGAGAGCTCGTGCAGCAGCGCACGGCGCTCGGTGTCGAGGCTGAGCCGGTGGGCGTAGGCCAGCACCTCGCCGTTCTCGTCGCGCAGCGTCGACTCGCTGACCGTGAGGTCGACGGGCGACCCGTCCTTGTGCCGGTAGACGCACTCGACGTCGGCGGCGTTCTCGCCGACCTCCGCCAGGTCCGCGAGGTGCCGGGCGAACTGAGCCCGCCCCTCCTCGTCCAGCACGTCGGCGACGTGGGTGTCCCGCATCTCCTCGTCGGTGCGCCCGAGCAGCACGGCGAGGCGGCGGTTCGCGAAGAGGGTGCGGCCGTCGGCGTCGAAGACCCAGATGCCGTCGCGCGACCCCTCAACGATCTGCGCGTAGATCGCACCGTCCACCAGTCGTCCTCCCACGTGACGTGTCGGTTCAGGATAGGGGGGTCGGCGAGCCGAGGTCCCCAACCGGGTCGGATGCATGAGGGCCGCGGCGGCGGGTACGTCGAGCGCGAAACCCTGTCAGCACCCGAGTCGGAGGACCCCATGGGCAGAATTGTCGGCATCATCGTTGTCGTGTGGCTGGTGGTCGGTGTCATCGCCGCCGCCCAGCGCGGCTACTTCGGCGACGACCGCGAGGTGAGCTGCAAGAGCACCGGCGACACCGTGCTGACTGTCATCGCGGGCCCGTTGAACTACGTCGGGGTGAACCCCAAGGTGGACTGCAAGACGCCCACACCGTCGAAGTGACCTCCGCCCGTCTTCGTTGTGAGAACCTGACGCCATGACGGCCGCGGGCGTGGAGAACACTCCCGCGCGTCGGGGCCGGCCGGGTCACGACCAGGCGACGGTGCTCCGGCGCGCGATCGACCTGTTCAACGAGCAGGGGTACGACGCCACCTCGATGGGCGACCTGGCCCGGGAGCTCGGGCTCACCAAGTCCGCGATCTACCACCACGTGCCGAGCAAGTCACACCTGCTGGCGGAGGCCCTCGACGAGGCCCTCGACGAGCTCACCGCCGCGGTGGAGGCCGGCGCGGCCCCGGCCGACGGGCGGAGCGCCGGCGAGCGGCTGCGGCGTACCGTCCAGCGCAGCGTCGAGGTCCTCGTCGCCCACCAGCCGGCGGTCACCCTGCTGCTGCGGGTCCGCGGCAACAGCGACGTGGAGCTCGCGGCCCAGCAACGGCGACGTGCCCTCGACGCCCGGCTGGCCGACCTGGTCCGCGAGGCGGTGGCCGAGGGGTCGCTGCGCGGCGACGTGGACCCGGACGTGGTGAGCCGGCTGCTGTTCGGGATGGTGAACTCGCTGGCCGAGTGGTACCGCCCGGACGGGCAGGCCGACGTCGAGCTGCTCTCCCACGCGATCACCACGATGGCCTTCGACGGCCTCGCGGCTCACCAGTCGTAGAAGCCCCGGCCGGTCTTGCGGCCGAGCTCGCCGGCGGCCACCTTGTCCCGCAGGATCCGCGGCGGCTCGAAGCGGGTGCCCACCTCGCGGGCGAGGTGCTCCGCGATGGCCAGGCGTACGTCGAGCCCCACCAGGTCGGTGGTCCGCAGCGGTCCGACCGGGTGCCGGTAGCCCAGGGTCATCGCGGTGTCGATGTCGGCCGCCGAGGCGACGCCCTCCTCGAGCATCCGCATCGCCTCGAGGGCGATCGCGACGCCGAGCCGGCTGCTCGCGAACCCGGGCGAGTCGGTGACCGTGATCGCGGTCTTGCCGAGCGCGTGGACCCACGACTGGGCCGCCTCGACGAGCTCACCGGAGGTGGCGGAGCCGGACACGATCTCGACCAGGCTGCTGGCCGGCACCGGGTTGAAGAAGTGCAGACCGACGAACCGCTCCGGGGTGCGGAGCCCGGCGGCGAGGCCATCGATCGACAGGGAGCTGGTGTTGGTGGCGAGCACCGCCTCCGGCGCGGCGTCCTGCACCGTGGCGAGCACCCGGCCCTTGAGCGCCGGGTCCTCCGGGACGGCCTCGACGACCAGGCCGGCCGCGGCCAGCGCGGCGGGATCGGTGGTGACGTCCAGCCGGGCCACTGCCTCGGCGGCGGTGCCCGCGAGCTTGCCGCGCTCCTCCGCGCCGCGCAGGCTGGTGGCGACCCGCTCGCGGGCTGCGGCGACAGCGGCCTCGTCGGTCTCGACCACGACCACCGCGGAACCCGCCGCGAGGAAGGCGTGGGCGATGCCCGCGCCCATCCGACCCCCGCCGTAGACGCCCACCGTGCCCGGCAGAGCCGGGGACACCTGGCTGGTCATCGCTTCTCCTTGCTGCGCTCGAGGAACGCGGTCATCCGGCGCTCCTTGTCCTCGGTCTCGAACAGCACCGCCTGGGCGAGGTCGTCGATCACCGGGTGCGCCTCGCGGGGCGCGTGGAAGACGGTCTTGGTCAGGCGTACGGCGAGGGGTCCCTGCTTGGCGATCCGGTCCGCCCAGCGCCGTCCCGCGGCCTCGAGCTCGTCGGGCTCGACCACCTCGTTGAGCAGCCGCAGCGCGTGCGCCTCGTCCGCGTCGAGGATCCGGCCGGCGAGCAGGATCTCCTTGGCCACCGGCTCGCCCACCAGCTCGGCCAGCCGCCAGGAGGCACCCGCGGCCGCCAGGATGCCGAGACCGGTCTCGGGGTTGCCGATCTTCGTGGTCG
>JBEVFC010000037.1:0-19431 GCA_040512455.1 Nocardioides sp. | reverse complement strand
GGCCTCGGCACCTCGGTGCACGCCGACATCCTCGTCAACAACGCCGGCTTCCAGCACGTCGCGCCGATCGAGGACTTCGACCCCGACACCTTCGCCGCGATCCACCGGGTGATGCTGCACGCGCCGTTCCTGCTGGCCCGCGCCCTGCTCCCCGGCATGTACGCCGCCGGGTGGGGCCGGATGATCCACGTCAGCTCCGCCCACGGACACCGCGCGTCGGCGTACAAGTCGGCCTACGTGAGCGCCAAGCACGGTCTCGAGGGCCTCTCGAAGGTGATCGCCCTCGAGGGCGCCGACAAGGGCGTCACCAGCAACACCGTGTGCCCGGGCTACGTCCGCACCCCGCTCGTCGAGGGCCAGATCGCGGACCAGGCCGCCTCCCACGGCATCGCCGAGTCCGACGTGCTGCACGACGTGCTGCTGGCCCGCACCGCGGTCAAGCGCCTCGTGGAGCCCGACGAGGTGGCCGGCATGGTCGCCTTCCTCTGCGGTCCGGGCACCAGCTCGATCACCGGAACCTCCCATGTGATGGATGGCGGCTGGACCGCCGCATGAAAGGAACGAACATGACCACCCACACCCACGAGCCCGCCCCGGCGGGCGCTGACCGGGAGCCGAGGTCGATCGTCAAGATCGTCGCGGCCAGCCTGGTCGGCACCGCCGTCGAGTGGTACGACTTCTTCCTCTTCGGCTCGGCCGCGGCCCTCGTCTTCGGCGAGGTCTTCTTCGGCGAGATCGGCGGCACGAACGGCACGCTCTACGCGTTCATGACCTATGCGCTGGGCTTCATCGCCCGGCCGCTCGGCGGCGTGGTCTTCGGCCACTTCGGTGACAAGGTCGGTCGCAAGGCCATGCTGGTCGTCTCGCTGCTGATGATGGGGGCGGGCACGTTCGCGATCGGCCTGCTGCCGTCGTACGCGACGATCGGCATCCTCGCCCCGATCCTCCTGGTGGTCTGCCGCCTGGTGCAGGGCTTCGCGGTCGGCGGTGAGTGGGGCGGCGCCGTCCTGATGGCCGCCGAGCACGGCAAGGACGAGCAGCGCGGCTTCTGGTCCTCCTGGCCGCAGGCCGGTGTGGCGCTGGGCAACCTGCTCGCCACCGGAGTGCTCTGGGTGCTGGCCGCGGTGCAGAGCGAGCAGGCCTTCCTCGACTGGGGCTGGCGCATCCCGTTCCTGCTCAGCGCGGTGCTGGTCATCATCGGCCTCTGGGTCCGGCTCTCGATCGAGGAGTCGCCGGTCTTCAAGGAGGCCAAGGCCGAGCTCGAGGCCAAGGCCGAGGTCCGGGGTCACATGCCGATCATGGAAGTGATCCGGATGTACCCCAAGGAGGTCCTCATCGCGATGGGCATGCGGATGGCGGAGAACATCTCCTACTACATCTTCACCGTCGTCGTGCTGACCTACGCCGCGGAGTACGCCGCGATCGACAAGGCGGTCATCCTCAAGGCGCTGCTGATCGGCGCCGCGATCCAGTTCTTCGTGGTCCCCGCGATCGGCGCCCTCTCCGACCGGGTCGGCCGACGTCCGCTCTACCTCATCGGTGCTGCCGGTGTCGGTGTCTGGACGTTCATCTTCTTCAACCTGGTCGACACCAAGGAGCCGAACAAGATCCTGTTCGCCGTCGTGGTCGGGCTGATCCTGCACTCGTTCATGTACGCACCGCAGGCGGCGTTCTTCTCCGAGCTCTTCGGCACCTCGGTGCGCTACACCGGTGCCTCGGTGGGCTACCAGCTGGCGTCGATCTTCGCCGGAGCGCTGGCGCCGATCATCGCGCTGAAGCTGCTCGGTGACGTCGACGACGGGAACACCACCGCGGTCGGCATCTACGTGGCCATCGCCTCGGTGATCACGATCATCGCGGTGCTCTGCGCCAAGGAGACGAGCGGGAGCTCGCTGCGCCACGACCGGGTCGTCCCGGACGCGCACGTCTGAGTCCCGCACCTCGCACCTGATCTCGTGCCCCGGCCGCGTTGCGGTCGGGGCACGGGTGATCTCAGAGCCAGCTGTGCAGCCGGACCTGGGTTCCCTCGTGCCCGGAGCGGACCTGGACCAGGCTG
Source organism: Nocardioides sp. (assembly GCA_040512455.1). GTDB lineage: Bacteria > Actinomycetota > Actinomycetes > Propionibacteriales > Nocardioidaceae > Nocardioides. The sequence continues at coordinate 17,375 of JBEVFC010000037.1, read as the reverse complement.
CACAGCTGGTTCGCCATCCAGATCCCGCGGCCCGAGACCCCGCCGAAGTCGGGCATCGCGCGCCCGATCAGCGGGTCGTCGATGCTGCCGGTGTCCCGCACCTCGACGATCAGGGCGTCGGGGTCGTGCCAGGTGAGCAGGGTGCCGGTGCCACCGCCGTGCTGGACGCTGTTCATGGCCAGCTCGTGGGTGGCGAGGACGAGGTCGTCCCCGGCGTCCTGGTCTAGCCGCGCGGCGGCCACCAGTCGACGTACGACGCCGCGGAGCGTGCTGAGGTCTTCGACGCCGAAGTCGATCCGGGTCGCCTCGGCCGGGGGCGGCGGCAGCTCGCTGGTGAAGAGGTGCCGCGGGTGGTCGTGGCCGCCGTAGCGGACGCCCCCGGCCCCGGTGCCGGTGACGGTCGGGTGGGTACGGCGCGCCTCGTCGATGATCGTGGCGGGCAGCCGCTCGACGTCGTACGGGCAGAGCAGCCGCCAGGCCGGACCGTCGTCGAAGGCGACGTTGAGCAGCCCCTCGTGGAGGACGGCCTCGGCCAGCTCGGCCGGGCGTCGCCCGGGCCAGATCGGCTCGCCGACGCCGCGCACCGGCGTGCCGTGGTGCCGTGCGGACAGGAACTGACGCCAGGCCGGGATGATCCGTGCCGGGTTGGCGCCGAGGTCGGACATGTCGAGGAAGGTGACCCAGCGGCTGTCGTCGCCGAGCTCGTCGCGGACCTCCGCGGTCACATCGGGGAGCATGGCGACGAGCACCGGCTCGTCGGCGTCGACGCCCTCACGGATGAACGGCAGGACGGCGCGGGCGTGGGCCGGCGGTCCGTCGTAGAAGACGGCCTCGTGCGCGAAGCGCTCCCGCGTCCCCAAGTCCGTGCGGACGGTGTCACTCACCCGCGGTTTCTCCCAACCCTGAGTCATGCCGATGCGGCCCCACTGCCGCATTACACCATGCGCCTTTCTGCGCGTTTTGGCGAGCGGGTTGGGCAGAAACGACGGAATCGGTCGCGGGCGTCCCCGGTGCGCTTCCGGGGTCAGCGGAGCTTGCCGGTGACCTTGCGCAGCGGTGCGGTGACCTTCCAGGAGGTGCTGGACTCGAGCTCGTCGACCCGTCGCTGGAGGCGACGCGTCTCCTGCTCCCGCTCCGCGAGCTGCCTGCGCAGGCGGGACTCGCGGGCCAGGGCGCTGTCGAGGCCGCTCTTCCTCTGCTTCTTGGAGAAGACGGAGATCCAGCGGTCGGAGATCGGCGACTCGATGATCTCGTGCTTGCCGAAGACGCCGAGGATCTCGACGAGGTACCGCTCGAAGCTGGCGGGCGTGTAGACGTAGGTCTGGTCCTGCTCGGCCGGCAGGCTGACCGCGATCAGCGGCAGCTCGTCGCCGGGGACGTCCTTGCCGGGCACCGTGGCACCGAACTTGCGGTCGCCGAGGCCGGGGTACTCCAGCACCAGGTGCGACCGGGTCAGGTGCGCCGCCCGGTCGAGGAACGCGAACGGGTCGTTGACGTGGTGGATCACGTTGAGCGCCAGCACCACGTCGAAGGAGCGGCCGGGCTCGTCGTACCCGTCGAGGATCATGTTGTGCAGCTCGATCGGGGTGCCGAGCGCCTTCGAGATCTTGCGGGCCTTCCTGAAGCGGGCGGGCTTGGGCTCGAGGCCGGTGACGTCGGCGCCCATGCGGGCGGCGCTCAGCGCGGCCGCGCCCTCGGCGCAGCCGATGTCGAGCACGCGCTTGCCGGCCAGCGGCATCCTCAGCGCACGCTGCAGGGTGAGCGAGCGCATCGAGCCTGAGGCGCCCTCGCGGTAGTCGGCCTGGTAGGTCCTGGAGCCGAGATCCAGGTCGGGGGCCGGGTGACCGTCCGCGCACAGCTTCTCGGCCCGCTCGGTGGCCAGCAGCGGGAACTGCCAGCGCGACACCGGGACCACCTCGTCGTGGTTGCTGCAGAGGTACTCGACCGGCTTGCCGGACCCGTCGAGGGTCAGCGCGATCTGCTCGTACATCTGGGCGAGGTGGACGGTCTTGAGCATCGCCTCCCAGCGCGCGCCGTCGTAGTTCGTGTTGGCGTACTTCTCGTGGTCGGGCTCGAGCTTCTCGCGCTTGCCGGCCCGGGCGAGCAGCACGGAGCGGGGGGCGGCGATGACGACGACCCGCTCGGCGGCCGCGAGCAGCTGCACGAGGTCGGCGCGCGCCCCGGGGGCCACCTGGTGGATCTGGTCGTCGGTGCGGTCACCGCCCCTGAGCAGGTTGAGGTGCACGACGTCGTTCGGTCCGGTGGGGACCTCCTTGCCGCGCCGCACCTCGAACCCGAAGTGGACCTCGAGCTCCTGGCCGTCTGTTGCGGCCTCCTTGCGGAGCTTCTCGATGTACGTCGACTTGCCCGCGCACGTGGGACCGATCACCAAAAGCATTGGGGCAATCTATCCCTTCGGCGCCGTTGCGCCGAAACGGAAGGGTCGGCCGGCGGTTCAGTCCGTGCTGGGGGCGCGGACGCTCTTGGCGTGGGTGCCCGGGACGGCGGCCAGGGCCTTCAGGAATCCGGCTGCCCACTGGTCGACGTCGTGCTCCATGATCTGCTTCCGCATCGCCTTCATGCGGCGGGTGGTCTCCTTGGGCTCGGCCCGGGCCGCGTCCATGATCGTCGCCTTCATCCCGTTGATGTCGTACGGGTTGACCTGCCACGCCTGGCGCAGCTCGTTAGCGGCACCGGCGAACTCCGAGAGCACCAGGGCGCCGTCGTTCTCGAAGCGGCACGCGACGTACTCCTTGGCGACGAGGTTCATCCCGTCCCGGTACGGCGTCACCACCATGACGTCCGCGGCCCGGTAGAGCGCGGCCATCTCGTGCCGCGGGTAGGAGGAGTGCATGTAGGAGATCGCCGGGTGCCCGATCCGGCCGAGGTCCCCGTTGACGCGACCGACGAGCCGGTCGATCTCGTCACGGAGGATGCGGTACTGCTCGACCCGCTCGCGGGACGGCGTCGCGACCTGCACGAACACCGTGTCCTCGACGTCGAAGTGCCCGTCCCGGACCAGCTCGGAGTAGGCGCGCAGCCGGGGCAGGATGCCCTTGGTGTAGTCGAGCCGGTCGATGCCGAGCAGGATCCGCTCCGGGTTGCCCAGGGCCTCGCGGATCTGGACGGCCCGCTCGCCGACCGACTCCGAGCGGGCCAGCTCCTCGAAGCCGGCGCTGTCGATCGAGATCGGGAACGCGGCGGCGCGGACGGTGCGGCCGTCGGGCAGGTAGACGGTGTCGCGGTGGGTCTTGTGGCCGACCCGCTGGCGGACCAGCCGGACGAAGTTGGCCGCGCCGCCGGCCAGCTGGAAGCCGACGATGTCCGCGCCGAGCAGTCCCTCGAGGATCTGCCGGCGCCACGGGAGCTGCTGGAACAGCTCGGCCGGGGGGAACGGGATGTGCAGGAAGAAACCGATCCGCAGGTCCGGGCGCAGCTCGCGGAGCATCTTGGGGACCAACTGCATCTGGTAGTCCTGCACCCAGACCGTGGCGTCCTTCGCGGCCACCTCGGCGGCCTTGGTGGCGAACCGCTCGTTGACGGTGACGTAGGCGTCCCACCACTCACGGTGGAAGGCCGGCTTGGCGACGACGTCGTGGTAGAGCGGCCACAGGGTGCCGTTGGAGAAGCCCTCGTAGAACTCCTCCACCTCCTGGGCGCTCATCGACACCGGCACCAGCGAGAGGCCGTCGTCGACGAACGGCTCGACCTCCTCGTCGGTGTTGCCGGGCCAGCCGATCCAGGCGCCGTCGTTCTGGCGCATCACCGGCTCCAGCGCGGTGACCAGGCCCCCGGGGGACTTGCGCCAGCTCGCCGTGCCGTCCGCCTCGGTCACCCGGTCGACGGGCAGCCGGTTGGCCACGATCACGAGGTCCGCGGAGCCGGGGGAAGTCACGTCGGCAACCCTATGCCCTGGCCCGGGGCCCCGGCCCACCCCGTCGGGTGCCCCCGCGGGCGGGCTCGTGCGGCGGCTCAGCGGCTGGTGGATCCCCTGCGGATCGGGATCGGCAGCAGGTCCGAGAGCGCCTCGAGGGCCTCCCCGGCCACCTCCGCGCGGTCCTCGGGGGAGCGGGGACGCCGGAGCGCCCACGTCTCCAGCCGGGAGTAGCCCTTGACCGAGATGCCCCGGACCCGCCGCAACCGGAACTCCTCCTCGTGCGGACGGAGGGCCTCCGCGAGCTCGCGGTCGACGAGCACCCGGCCCGGGCGGGCGATCGAGGTGAGGCGGGAGGCGATGTTGACCGGCTCCCCGAAGACGTCGCCCAGCCGACGCAGCACCGCGCCGTACGCCGCCCCGACGCGCACCTCGGGGAACGCGTCGTCGGCGAGGTGGCTGTCGGCGAGCAGCAGGGCCACCCGCGCCGTGGCCAACGGGTCGTCGCAGGCGTAGAGGATCTCGTCGCCGATGGTCTTGATCACCCGGCCGCCGTGGTCGGAGATGATCGCGGTGGCGGTGGCCTCGAAGGTCTCCACCATCGCGGAGAGCTCGTCGGTCGAGAGCTCGCGGCTGCGCCGGGTGAAGCCGACGATGTCGGCGAAGCCGATCGCCATCGGCACCGCGTTGTCGGCGCTGGTGGCCAGCAGCCGGCCGATGGCGCTGGCGAGGTGGCGGCGCCAGATGTAGTTCTGCAGCTGCTCGACCGCGGGGAGGGTGCCGGCGACCAGCTCCTTGATGGCGTCCTCGTCGAGGTCGCCGGCGTTCTCGAGCGCCACCATGGTGACCTCGGCGATCTCCCACTCGGCCAGCCGCGCGAAGCTGCGGCCCATGCTGCGGGTCAGCGCGAACTCGGTCTGCGGGTCGATGATCCCGCCGTCGACCAGGTCGGTGAGGGTCCGGAGCGCCTCGACGTCGTGGTCGGTGAAGAGCACCTCGTCGTCGTCGGTCGGCGCCGGGAAGCCGAGCGAGAGCCAGAGGGCGTGGGCGCGGTCCTTGGTGACGCCAGTGCGCTCCAGCACCTCGGGCCGGGTCAGGTGCGGGCCCTGGCCGAGGACCGTCGCCTCCACCGCGGCGTAGGCCTCGTCGGACAGGGTCAGCCGCGGGTCCTCGGCGACCGTGGCCTCGGCCGCGGGTGCGTCCCGGTCGGGCTCGTCGTCCCGGTCGTTCACGTCGGGCTCAGGTGGCGCTGCGGTCGTTGAGCCGGTCGCGGGTGGTCTGCTCGAGCGCCTCGCGGAAGGCCGGGACCTCGACGAGGAGCTGCCGGACCGCCTCGCTGGTGAAGTGCAGGACGTCCAGCTCGGTGAGGGAGACCACGCTGGCGTTGCGGAGCTTGTGCCCGACGATCGCCGCCTCGCCGACCGTGTCGCCGGGGCCCAGCCGGGCGATCTCCTCGCCCTTGCGGCGCACGGACACCTCGCCACGCAGGATGATGTACGCCTTGTCCGCGGGCGTCTTCTCCCAGATGACGGACCAGTCCGCCGGCAGGTGGACCTGGGTGCCACGGCTGGCGATCAGCTTGACCTCGTCGTCGGACAGGTCGGAGAAACGATCCAGCCCGGTCAGCCGGCCGGTGTCGGGGGACTTGCTCACAGCGGTTCCTCTCGATGGGGCGACTCAGGGACGTCGGGCTCGCTCGCGGGCCGATCCTCGCGGTCGGCCGGCGCTACTGTCCAGAGAACGTGAGCAACGACCCAGGCGTTACGGCCCGGTCTCGACCATTCCTGCCGGCGAGCCGTCGGAGACTCGCCGCGGTTCGAATGACACTCGTGTGATTCATTGCGTACGATGACCCGGTAGCAGCCACATCGCACGGAAGGGGTCGAGGCGCATGGACGCGGCAGAGTCGGTCAACCAGGAGCAGCCCACCGGGCTGGTGCTGTCCGCACGCGACACCGAGATCCTCGAGTTCGAGCGCCAGTGGTGGAAGTACGCCGGGGCGAAGGAACAGGCGGTCCGCGAGAAGTTCGACATGTCGGCGACCCGCTACTACCAGGTCCTCAACGCCCTGATCGACAAGCCGGAGGCGCTCGCCGCGGACCCGCTCCTGGTGCGCCGCCTGCGTCGTCTCCGGGCGGCCCGCCAGCGCCAGCGCTCCGCCCGCCGTCTCGGTTTCGAGCTCTGATCATGCGCCGGGGCATCCGTTCGGCCTCGCGTCCGGCTCGTGACGAGCGCGGTGTCGCCCTCCCGTCCCCGCTGGTGATGCTCAGCGTGGTCGCCGTCGCGATGGCCGGCGTCGCCTTCGTGGCCACCAACGACCGGGGCGACGACGGCGCGCTGCAGACGGTCTCCGCACCCGAGCCGACCCCGACACCGACCGCCGAGGCCCCGGTGGTCCGCAAGCCGCCGAAGCCGAAGGCACCGGCCGTCCAGCGCGGCAAGATCTACGTCGAGGTCTACAACAACTCCGGCGTCAGCGGCCTGGCCGGCTCGACGGCCGCCCGCGCGACCAACGCCGGCTGGCAGGTCGTCGGCTCCGACAACTGGTACGGCACCATCCCGGCCTCGACCATCTACTACCCCGCGAAGCTCGCGGCGGCCGCGAAGGTGCTCGGCAAGGACCTCGGTGTCAACCGGGTCAAGCCGGCGATCGACCCGATGCGCCTCGACCGGCTGACGGTCATCCTCACCTCCGACTACGTCTCCTGACCCCGGGACGACGCCCGGCCCTGCGCGCGCGGAGAGCCGCGCCCGTGGTGGGATGGGGCCATGGAGTTCACCTCGAACCAGGGCGAGCAGCGCTACGCCGAGGTGGTGAAGTCGGCGGACTCCCTGGTCGTCGGGCTTGACTTCGACGGCACGCTCTCGCCGATCGTCGACGATCCCGAGTCCGCGCACATCCATGACGACGCGCCCGAGCTCCTGGTCGAGCTGGCCCGCCACGTCCGTGCGGTCGCGGTGGTCACCGGCCGCCCCGCCCGGCAGGTGCTCGCGCTCGGCGGCCTCGACGAGGTCGGCGACGCGATGGGGGAGGACGGCCGCGAGCTGCACCTCTTCGGGCAGTACGGCAACGAGCGCTGGTCCTCGTTCAACCGGCGGGTGGTCTCGCCCCGGCCCCCGCCCGGTCTGGCCACCTTCCTGCGCGAGCTGCCGCGGGTGCTCCGACGTCAGGGTGCCGAGGACGCGTTCGTCGAGATGAAGGGGCTCGCGGTCGCCGTACACACCCGACGGCTGGAGGACCCCGAGGCCGCGTTCGAACGGCTGCTTCCGGTGCTCACCGAGCTCGCCCGCAGCCACGAGCTCAAGGTGGAGCCGGGCCGCAACGTGGTCGAGATCCGCTCCCCGGGCATGCACAAGGGCACCGCCGTGGAGACCCTGGCCGCGGAGCAGAAGGCCGGCGCCTTCGTCTTCATCGGCGACGACCTCGGCGACGTGGACGCGTTCGAGGCGGTCCGCGCGCTCCGCGCCGACGGGATGCCCGCGCTGCTGGTCTGCTCGGGCTCCGAGGAGGAGAGCACCCTCGTCGGCCTCTCCGACGTCCTCGTCCACGGCCCCGACGGCGTCCTCGACTTCCTCCGCCAGCTCATGGGTGACATCGACGCTGCGCGCTGAGGCGCTAGGAATTCACCGGCCGGCCGGTGAATTGCTGTCGTGTCAGGGAAAGCATTGCCTGACAGGACAGCAATTTCCCTGACCGGTCGGGCTCCGGAGATCCGCGACCAACGCGACTCCAGCATGTGGACTGGGTGTGCACATCGTGAGACAGCCTGCCTAGGCTGTGCACAGCTCATCGAGAGGGACTGAGGGAACGGCCCAGTGAAGTCCCGGCAACCGCCACGATCCTCCGCCGAGCAGGACCGGTCACCGACCGGACTGCGAAGACGGACGTGGAAACGGTGCTAATTCCGGCCCGGGTGCGAGAGCCGCCCCGGGGAAGATGAGAAGGAGGACGCATGAGCACCGTTGTCGCCGAGAAGTCCACGCACGAGGTGCGCGAGGGGGCGTTCGGCAACGCCACCGGGCTGGCCTGCCGCGAGTGCGGGCACCAGATCGCCCTGGGCCCCCACTACGCCTGTCCGGAGTGCTTCGGACCGCTGGAGATCGCCTACGACTTTCCCGCCGTGACCCGCGAGGAGATCGCGGCCGGCCCGCGCAACATCTGGCGCTACAAGGCGCTGCTGCCGGTGCCGGACGACATCGAGCAGAGCCCCAACATGGAGCCCGGCTTCACCCGGCTGCTCAAGGCTCACAACCTCGGCGCCGTGCTCGGCATCGACAACCTGTGGGTGAAGGACGACTCCACTAACCCCACCAACAGCTTCAAGGACCGCGTCGTGGCCTGCGCCCTGAGCGCGGCCCGCGAGTTCGGCAGCACCGTCTTCGCCTGCCCCTCGACCGGCAACCTGGCCAACGCGGTGGCCGCCGCCGGCGCCCGGGCCGGGATCAAGACCGTCGTCTTCATCCCGAGCAACCTCGAGAAGCCCAAGCAGGTGAACTCGGCCGTCTACACCGAGAACCTCGTGGCCGTCGACGGCAACTACGACGACGTCAACCGGCTCGCCTCCGAGATCGCCGGCGAGCAGGAGGGCTGGGCGTTCGTCAACGTGAACGTCCGGCCGTACTACGCCGAGGGCTCCAAGACCCTCGGCTACGAGATCGCCGAGCAGCTCGGCTGGCGGCTCCCCGACCAGATCGTCATCCCGGTGGCCTCCGGCTCCCAGCTGACCAAGGTGCACAAGGCCTTCCAGGAGCTGATCACGCTCGGCCTGGTCGAGGACAAGCCCTACAAGGTGTACGGCGCCCAGGCGACCGGGTGCTCCCCGGTCTCGGTGGCCTACAAGGCCGGCGTCGACGCGATCCGACCGGTCAAGCCGGACACCATCGCCAAGAGCCTGGCCATCGGCAACCCCGCCGACGGCGTCTACGTCCTCGACATCTGCCGGCAGACCGGTGGCGCCGTGGAGGACATCAGTGACGACGAGGTCCGCGAGGGCATCCTGCTGCTGGCTCGCAACGAGGGCATCTTCACCGAGACCGCGGGCGGCACCACGGTCGGCGTCCTGAAGAAGCTCGTCGACACCGGCCAGCTCGACACGTCCCTGGAGACCGTCATCATCAACACCGGCATGGGCCTCAAGACCCTCGACGCCGTCGCCGACCAGGTGGGTCCCGCGGCGACGATCGACCCGTCGTACGCCGCGTTCGTCAACACCGGCATCTAGCATCGCGCCCGTACCCGAGACATCCGAAGGAGAGCCCATGAGCGTGTCCGTCCGCATCCCGACCATCCTGCGCACCTACACCGGTGGCGAGTCGGAGGTGTCGGCGACCGGCGACACCCTCTCGGCCGTCCTCGACGACCTGGACGCGAGCTACAGCGGGATCAAGGGCCGGATCATCGACGAGTCCGGCGCGCTGCGCCGCTTCGTCAACGTGTACGTCGGAAACGACGACGTGCGGTTCCTCGAGAACCTCGAGACGCCGACGCCCGACGGTGTCCAGATCTCGGTGATCCCCGCGGTGGCCGGCGGCTGATCCCGTCTGCCGGCCCCGCAGGCGCATGATCCGGCGCGGATGGGCAACGGACGGGTCATGACGTCTCCGTCCTACCGCCCCGACTCCGCCCCGACCGGGGACGAGCCGCTCGGCGCCCTCGTCCACCAGCTCAGCGAGCAGGTACCGGAGCTGATCCGCAGCGAGCTGCGCCTCGCCCAGGCCGAGCTCGCCGAGAAGGGCAAGAAGGCGGGCATCGGCATCGGCATGTTCAGCGTGGCCGGGCTACTCGGCTTCTTCGGACTGGCGCTGCTGCTGACCACCGCCGTACTGGCCCTCGACCTGGTGCTGCCGGCCTGGCTGGCGGCGCTCGTCGTCGCGCTGCTCGTGCTCGCCGGCGCGGCCGTCGCCGGGCTCACCGGCAAGAACAAGGTGGCCGCGGCCACCCCGGCCGCGCCCGAGCGGGCGATGGAAGGCCTCAAGGAAGACGTCGCCACCGTGAAGGGACAGCGCCCATGACCAGCGTCAACGGCACCGGCGGGCCGACCACCCCGGCCGAGATCGAGGCGGACGTCATCCGTCAGCGCGAGGAGCTGGCCGACACCGTCGCCGCCCTCCACACCAAGCTGGACGTGAAGACGCAGGCCAGAAACAAGGCGGCCGCGCTGAAGGACCGCGCCACCACCGACTCCGGCAAGCCCCGCCCGTCGTACGCCGCGGGGGCGGCCGCCGCGCTGGCCGCGGTCGTCGGGCTGGTCGCCTGGCGTCGGCGGCGCTGAACCTCTGCCGAAACCACTAGGTACCTAGTGAAACTGGCGCTTACCTCGCGAAGTATCGCGCGGTAAGCGCCAGTTTCGCGTGGTCAGGTGCGCCGCGGAGCGGCATGCTCTCCGGTGATCTAGTCGCTTCCAAGAAAAGTGGGAGCGTTCCCAAATAGTCCTTGACACCCGGTGAGACGCCCGTCACATTAGGCAGTGGGAACGCTCCCACTTCTTCCGAGACAGGTGACGAACAATGAAGCAGACCAGTCGGATGCGGGTCGGCGTCGGCCTCGCGATGCTGTTGGTGACGGGTGCCTCGCTGAGCGCGTGCGGCGATGACAGCGATGCCGCCGGGGACGAGATGACCCTGCGGGTCAACGTCTTCGGCAACTTCGGGTACGAGGACCTCTACGACCAGTTCGAGAAGGACCACCCCGGCGTCACCATCGTGGAGACCGCGGAGGGCGACCTCGGGCAGTACAACACGCAGCTCATCCAGCGGATCGCGGCCGGCGGCGGCGCCGGTGACGTCGTGGCGATCGAGGAGGGGCAGGTGGTCAACTTCCTCCAGAGCGCCGACAAGTTCGTCAACTTCCAGGACCACGGCTCGAACGACAAGAAGGACCAGTGGCTCGACTGGAAGTACTCCCAGGCGACCACGTCCGACGGGGCCACCACGATCGGTCTCGGCACCGACGTCGGCGGCCTGGCGATGTGCTACCGCCGGGACCTGTTCGAGAAGGCCGGGCTGCCCACCGACCGCGACGAGGTCAGCGCGCTGTGGCCCACCTGGGACGACTTCGTGGCGACCGGCGAGAAGTTCCAGCAGGGCGTCGGCTCGGACGACGTGCACTTCGTCGACTCCGCGACCAACACCTACAACTCGATCCTCATGCAGTCGGGTGACCACACCTACTTCGACACCGACGGCTCGCTCGTGATCGACAGCAACCCCGCGGTCAAGGAGGCCTGGGACGCCTCGGTGGACATGGTCGACGCCGGCATCACCGCCCGGTTGAAGTCCTTCTCCAACGAGTGGAACGCCGGGTTCAAGAACGGCACCTTCGCCACCGTCGCCTGCCCGGCGTGGATGACGGGGTACATCAAGGAGCAGGCCGGCGAGGGCAACGCGGGCAAGTGGGACATCGCCTCGGTCCCCGGCGGCGGTGGCAACTGGGGTGGCTCGTTCCTCGCGGTGCCCAAGACGAGCACCCACCAGGACATGGCGATCGAGCTGGCCGACTTCCTCTCCAGCGCGGACGGGCAGCTCGCGGCGTTCGAGTCGGTCGGCAACCTGCCCTCGAACCCGACGCTGTACGACTCGCCCGAGCTCAAGAACGCCAAGAACGACTACTTCAACGGAGCTCCCGTCGGTCAGATCTTCGTGGCCGGGGCCAGCAGCCTCAAGCCGGTCTACCTTGGGGCCCAGAACCAGCCCGTCCGTGATGCCGTCGAGAACGCGCTCCGAAGCGTCGAGAACGGCCAGAAGTCGTCGGACGAGGGTTGGGATGCGGCGGTGAAGGATGCCGAGGCCGCTGCCGGCTGAGGCGGAGCGCGGGGGTGAGGTCCTGGTGACCCACCCCCGTGCCGAGCCACCGCGCCCCGCCGCCGCGAGCCGTGTCGACGTGCCCGTCCCCCCGCGACGGCACGGCCGCTCCTCCCGGGGTGCTCCCCGGGAGGAGCGGGTCGCCGGCTACGCGTTCGTCTCGCCGTTCTTCCTGGTGTTCGCGGTCTTCGGGCTGTTCCCCATCGTGTTCACGCTGTGGGTCTCCCTGCACGACTGGAGCCTGCTGGGCGGCAAGGAGGGCTGGGCCGGGATGGACAACTACTCCGCGCTGCTCTCCGACGACAACTTCTGGAACGCCCTGGTCAACACGCTCGGCATCTTCCTGGTGGCCACCGTGCCGCAGCTGCTCCTGGCGCTCGGGCTCGCGCAGCTGCTGAACGAGCGGCTCCGGGCGCGCACCTTCTGGCGGATGGGCGCGCTGCTGCCGAACATCACCTCCGTGGCCGCCGTCGGGATCATCTTCACGCTGCTCTTCGCCCGTGACTTCGGGCTGGTGAACTGGCTGCTCGGCATGGTCGGCGTGGACCCCATCGGCTGGCAGGACCACCGGTGGTCGTCGTGGCTGGCGATCGCGGTGATGGTCGACTGGCGGTGGACCGGCTACAACGCGCTCATCTTCCTCGCGGCTCTCCAGGCGGTGCCGAAGGACCTCTACGAGGCGGCCGCCATCGACGGGGCCTCGAGCTGGCGGCGGTTCTGGAGCATCTCGGTGCCGCTGCTGCGGCCGACGATCGTGTTCGTCACCCTGGTCTCCACCATCGGCGGGATCCAGCTCTTCACCGAACCCCTGCTGTTCAACTCCGGCGCGAACGCCATCACCGGCGGCACCACGCGGCAGTTCCAGACGCTCACGATGTACCTCTACGAGAAGGCCTTCACCGGCCTCGACTTCGGGTACGCCGCCGCGATCGCCTGGGCGATGTTCGTCGTGATCGCGATCGTCGGTGCCGTCAACGCGCTGCTCCTACGACGACTGAGGTCGGTGGACTGACATGACCCGCACCCTGTTCCGGCCGGCCGTCCTGATGCTCGCGGTGGTGACCGCGATCTCGGCCTTCCCGCTCTACTTCATGGTGGTGATGGCGTCCCGGCCCAACGACGACATCACCTCGGTGCCGCCACCCCTGTGGCCGGGGGACCAGCTCTTGACCAACGTCGAGCGGGTTCTGGACAACCCGGACGTGGCGTTCCAGACCGCACTGGTGAACAGTTTCGTGGTCGCCGGCGTCTGCACGGTGTCCGTGGTGCTGTTCTCCTGCCTGGCCGGCTTCGCCTTCGCCAAGCTCCGGTTCGTGGGCCGCCAGCCGATGCTGGCCTTCGTCCTGATCACGATGATGGTGCCGATCCAGCTCGGCCTGATCCCGCTCTACATGCTGATGTCCCGGCTGCACCTCGCCGGGCAGCTGCCCGCGGTCATCCTGCCGTTCCTGGTGTCCGGCTTCGGGGTGTTCATGATGCGCCAGTTCGTGCACCAGTCCCTGCCGGACGAGCTCCTCGAGGCGGCACGGCTCGACGGGGCCTCGGTGCTCCGGACGTTCATGTTCGTGGTGCTGCCGATCCTGCGCCCGGCCGCGGCGGTGCTGGGACTCCTCACGTTCATGGAGCGGTGGAACGACTTCCTCTGGCCGTACCTGGTGCTCGACCTGGAGCACCCAACCGTGCAGGTGGCCCTGTCACGGCTCGCCGGCGGCTACTACACGGACCAGTCGCTGGTGATGGCCGGCACGCTCCTCGGCGTCGTACCGCTGCTGGTCGTCTTCCTCCTCTTCGGTCGGCAGATCGTGGGCGGCATCCTCGAAGGAGGCCTCAAGTCATGACGAGCACCGACCCGCTGGTGGCGACCGCCGGAACGGCGCCCCACGCCTTCCCGCCCGACTTCGTCTGGGGCGCGGCCACGGCGGCGTACCAGGTCGAGGGCGCCGTGAGCGCCGGCGGACGCACGCCGTCGATCTGGGACACCTTCGCGGCCGGACCGGGACACATCCGCAACGGGGACCGGGCCGACGTGGCCTGCGACCACTACCACCGGTACGGCGAGGACGTCGCGCTGATGCGCGAGATGGGCCTGGGTGCCTACCGGTTGTCGCTGTCCTGGCCGCGGCTCCTGCCGCACGGCGGCAAGCGGCTCAACCCGGCCGGCATCGGGTTCTACGACCGGCTGGTCGACGAGCTGCTCGAGGCGGGCATCACCCCGTGGGTCACCCTCTACCACTGGGACCTGCCCCAGGAGATCGAGGACGCCGGCGGCTGGCCGGCGCGGGCCACCGCGGGCCGGTTCGCCGAGTACGCCGGGATCGCGGCCGCCGCGCTGGGCGACCGCGTGAAGCACTGGATCACCCTCAACGAGCCCTGGTGCTCGGCGTTCCTGGGCTACGGCTCCGGCATCCACGCCCCGGGGCGCGCCGACCCGACCGCGGCGCTGCTCGCCTCCCACCACCTGCTCCTCGGTCACGGCCTGGCCGTGGACGCCGTCCGGGCCGCCGCGCCCGACGCGCAGGTGGGGATCACCCTCAACCTCTACCCGGTCACGCCGGCGGACGCGCATCCGGCGTCGGCGGCGATGGCGAAGCGGCTGGACGGACTGCACAACCGGTGGTTCCTGGACCCGGTCTTCAAGGGGTCCTACCCGGGTGACCTCCTCAAGCAGCTGTCGCCGCTGCTGCCTTCCCGCTGGTACCGGCCGGGGGACCTCGGGGTGATCGGCCGGCCCCTGGACTTCCTCGGGGTGAACTACTACACCCGCCACAACGTGCGGCCGTCGCCGTACCCGGGTGTCAACCACGCCGAGTTCACCGGCCGCGGTCTCTCCCGCGCCGCGAACGGGTGGGAGGTCGACCCCGAGGGGCTCACCGAGGTGCTGACCCGGGTGTCACGCGAGTACACCGGCCTGCCGATCTACGTGACCGAGAACGGATCGGCGTGGGAGGACCGGGTCGGCCCGGACGGCGCCGTCGACGATCCGGAGCGACTGGACTTCCTCGCCGAGCACCTGGCGGCCTGCGACCGGGCCCGGCAGGCGGGGACGAACGTGGCGGGCTACTTCGCGTGGTCCCTGCTCGACAACTTCGAGTGGGCCGAGGGCTACGCGATGCGCTTCGGTCTCATCCATGTCGACTTCGCCTCGCAGCACCGTCGGCTCAAGGCGAGCGGGCGGTGGTACGCCCAGTTCATCGCGGCCCATCGCAGCGGCATACTGGCCCCATGAGTCGACCGTCACCCACACGGCCGACGCTCGAGCAGGTCGCCAGGCGAGCCGGCGTCGGCAGAGGTACGGCGTCCCGGGTCATCAACGGGGGAGACCGCGTCTCCACACGGGCCCGCGAGGCGGTCGAGGCGGCCATCGAGGAGCTCGGGTACGTCCCCAACTCGGCGGCCCGCACCCTGGTGACGCGACGCACGGACACGGTCGCCCTGGTCATCGCCGAGTCCGAGGAGCGCATCTTCGGTGAGCCGTTCTTCGCGGGGGTGGTGCGGGGCATCGGCGCCGCGCTCAGCGACGCCAACCTGCAGATGGTGCTGCTGCTCGCCCAGTCGGGGCACCGCACGAACCGGCTCGACTCGTTCCTGATCGCCCAGCACGTGGACGGCGTCCTGCTGCTGTCCCTCCACGACGACGACACGCTGCCGGAGAGCATCCGGGCGCGCGGCCTGCCCGTCGTACTCGGCGGCGAGCCCGGCGGGCGCGAGGGATTCGGCTTCGTCGACGTGGACAACGAGCTCGGGGCCGAGCTCGCGGTCCGCCACCTGGTCGAGCGCGGACGCCGGCACATCGCGTCGATCGCCGGCCCGTCCGACATGGTGGCGGGGCGGACCCGGTACGCGGGCTACCTCGCCGGCCTGGCGGCGGCGGGCCGGACACCCGACTCCCGGCTCCAGGCGAGCGGCGACTTCAGCCAGGACAGCGGGGAGAGGGCCATGCGGGAGATCCTGGCGCGCTGCCCCGAGGTCGACGGGGTCTTCTGTGCCAACGACCTGATGGCCGCCGGCGCGCTCCGCGCGTTGCGCGAGTCCGGGCGGGCGGTCCCCGCCGACGTGTCGGTGGTCGGCTTCGACGACGCGCCGCTGGCGCTGTCCACGGAGCCGCCGCTCAGCACGGTGCACCAGTCCCCGGAGGAGATGGGACGCGAGATGGTCGACCTGATGCTGCGCACGATGGCCCTGGGCGACGTCCCGCAGCCCGGCCGGATCCTCCCGACACGGCTCGTGGTGCGCGGCAGCTCCTGAGCCGACAAACCGATTGGCGCGCAGGCGGACCTGCCCCCTAGCGTCGCCGCATGGCATCGGTACTCCTGGCAACCTCCTCGAACTGGCCCGACGGCGAGCCGGGCGGTCCCGCCCTCGTGGACGCCCTGGCCCGGCGCGGGATGGACGCGCGCTGGGCCACCTGGGACGACCCGTCGGTCGACTGGTCGGCCGCCGACCTGGTCGCGGTCCGCTCCACCTGGGACTACACCGAGCGCGCGGAGGACTTCCTGGCCTGGGCCCGGAAGGTGGACGGCGCCACCCGGCTGCTCAACGGCGCGGACGTGTTCACCTGGAACCACGACAAGGGCTACCTCGCCGACCTCGGCCCGGTGAGCGCCGTACCCACGCGCACGGCGAGCACGGTCGCGGAGCTCGCCGCCGCGGTGACCGAGTTCGGCACGTCGGTCGTGAAGCCGCGGGTGGGCGCCGGTGGCGGCGGCGTGATCGTCGTGGACGACCCCGCCGACCCGCGCCTGGGCACCGTCATCCAGAGCCACCCCGAGCTCCCGCCCTCGCCTGGTCCCTGGGTGGTGCAACCGCTGGTCGCGTCGGTGCGGACCGAGGGGGAGACGTCGGTCTTCGTGCTCGACGGGACGCCGGTCTCGCAGGTCGACAAGATCCCGGGCGGGGACGAGATCCGGGTGCACGAGCACTTCGGCGGAGCCTCGCGCCCCGTCCCGTTCCGCGACGAGTGCGTCGACCTCGCGCTCACCGCGATGGCCGCGGTCGCCCGCGACGGCCGGCCGCTCGACTACGGGCGCGTCGACATGCTGCGGCTCGACGACGGCACGCTGGCGGTCAGCGAGCTCGAGCTGATCGAGCCGGGGCTCTACCTCGACGTGCTGCCGGCCAACGCCGAGCCGTTCGCCGATCTGGTGCTCAGCCGGACCCGGTAGGCCTGCCCCGTTCTTGCACTCGCATGGGTCGAGTGCTAAACATGAGGCTGGCACTCTCGACACGAGAGTGACAACGCGGAGCGATGAGTTGAGGTCCGTAGCGCCGGCAGGAAGGGTCTGCCGGGCCGCCGGTCCGTCCGTCGCGGGCAGCTCCTCGCCTCCGTACCCCGACAACTCTGAAGCGTGAGGAATCGCAGGAGTTATGCCGAAGCTGATTGCTTTCAACGAAGAGGCCCGTCGTGGCCTCGAGCGTGGCATGAACACGCTGGCCGACGCGGTCAAGGTGACCCTCGGCCCCAAGGGCCGCAACGTCGTCCTCGAGAAGAAGTGGGGAGCCCCCACGATCACCAATGACGGCGTCTCGATCGCCAAGGAGATCGAGCTCGAGGACCCCTACGAGAAGATCGGTGCCGAGCTCGTCAAGGAGGTCGCCAAGAAGACGGACGACGTCGCTGGCGACGGCACCACCACCGCCACCGTGCTGGCCCAGGCGATGGTCCGTGAGGGCCTCCGCAACGTGGCCGCCGGCGCCAACCCGA
>JBEVFC010000032.1:0-11093 GCA_040512455.1 Nocardioides sp. | reverse complement strand
GGCCCAGCGGCGGGCGGCCGGCGGTGCCGGCGAAGATGACGTCCTCCATCTTGCCGCCGCGCAGCGACTTGGCGCCCTGCTCGCCCATCACCCAGGCGAGGGCGTCGACCACGTTGGACTTGCCGGAGCCGTTGGGACCGACGATGCAGGTGATCCCCGGCTCGAGCTGGAGCGTCGTGGAGGACGCGAAGGACTTGAACCCCTTCAGGGTCAGGCTCTTCAGGTACAACGTGCGGGCTCCTCACCGGTTCCTCACGCACCCCGGGCGTGGGATGCGTCGGCCGCGTCGAACGGCAGATCTTGTGCAGCAAGCCGTGGGGAAGCTCTCAGCGGGGCCGAGCCTACCTTCAGCGGGGCCGCGACTTGGCAAGGACCGCCTCGTCGGCGTGGGCAATGTTGTCGAGCTGCCGCCAGATCAGGCCGAGGATCACCGCCGAACCGACGAACGCGAACCAGAACGGCGCCGTCACGCCCCACAGGCCGGCGATCACGCCGCCGACGGCGGACCCGACCACCAGCCCGCCGTACACGCCGACCATGTAGACGCTGGCGACCCGCCCCTGGAACTCGATCGGCACCGCCCGCATCCGCACCGTGCGTGAGGTCGTGCCCCAGACGAACGCGTGCGCCCCGAAGACGAACATGATCACCAGGGCCACCACGAACGACGTGTTCACGGCCAGCGCCAGGTGGGTGAGCGTCTCGATGGTGAGTCCGACCCGCATGATCCAGGCGAGGCTGAACCGCCCCTCCAGCCAGTCGTACGCCGCGGTGCCGACCAGGCCGCCCACGGCGCCGACGCTGGTGAGCATGCCGAAGCCGACCGAGCCCATGCCGAGGATGTTGATCGAGTAGAGCACCAGCACCGACCAGGCGGCGCCCCACGTGACGTTGAAGGTGACGATCGCCAGGGTGAGGGTGCGCACCGGCGCGTGTCCCCAGGTCCAGCGGAAGCCCTCACGGATGTCCTGGCGCACATGGCTCGGCCCCGCGGCCCGGGGGACGGTCTCGGTGACCATCCGGGAGACCAGCCAGGCACCCAGGGCCACGCAGACGGCCTGGACGACGAACGGGAAGGCCATCCCGAGGGCGAACAGCGCCGCGCCGATCGGTGGCCCGACCATCTGGTTGGCGGTGATCATCCCGGCCATGATCCGGGCGTTGCCGATGCCGAGGTCGCGCTTGTCGACCACCATCGGCAGCAGCGTGCTGGTCGTGGTGTCGGAGAAGACCTCGGCCACCCCGAGCAGGAACATCGCCGTGAGCACCACCGCGATGCTGACCACTCCGGTCACGATGGTGCCGGCCAGCGCGACGAGCACCAGGGCCCGCGCGGAGTTCACCGCGACGACCAGCACCCTCCGGTCGAGCCGGTCGGCCAGCGCCCCGGCCTGCAGGCCGAACAGCAGCCAGGGCAGCCGCTGCAGCATGACTGCGAGCGCGACCACGAGCGGAGCGTGGGTCTGGGACGCGATCAGCAGCGGCCCCGACGCGAGCGCCAGACCGTCGCCGATGTTGGTGATCCACGAGGAGGCCAGCAACCACCGGAAGTTCCGTCCCATGCGGGCAGGTGCGATGGTTTCCATGACCCGATTCACAAGACGTGCACGCTACTTCCCCTCCCCCGTTCTCGTCACCCCCGGCGGCGACCCCGTGTCACACCGGGCGCGGCCGCGAGCGACGGCGTACGCCGATCGCGAGCGCGATGGCCCCGCCGATCAGGCCGGCCGGCAGCATCGACGACAGCGACAGCGGGGAGTCGGTGCCGCGGGTCACCCCGGGCGTCGGGGTGGCGCCGATGCCGTCCCCCGGCACGTCGACGACGTAGACGTCGAGCCCGCGGACCAGGTCGATGGAGTAGACGACGTTGCTGGTCCGGCCGGACAGGTGACCCGAGCGGTCATAGACGGGGAGCCACATGGCGTCCCAGACCTCGGAGGCACCCCAGACGGCGTGCCCGTAGGCCCTGATGTCGCGCGGGTTCCGCACGTCGAGGAGCTGGGTGCCGCCGCCGTAGAACCCGGCCGCCACGATCCCGCTGCTGTTCCAGTCGAACCAGTGCGCCGAGCAGAACGCGCCCTGCGGCAGCGGGAAATTGCCGAGGTCCGAGAGCTCCACCTTGTCGAGCGGCACGATCGCGCTCCTGGTGCCGTCGAGCCGCTTGACCCACCACGTCTGGAACGACCCGGCCTTCGTGCAGTCGGTCTGCTCGTAGTCCTCCTCGGTCACCAGCAGCACGTTGCCGTGGGCGTACGACGGCTTCGCGTTGGCCCGGAACCTGCCCGGGTTGGGGCGGTAGGAGTTGTGGTGGATGAAGTCGTTGTAGCCGGCGTACTTCGGGTCAGCGCCACGACCGGCCGCGCCGGTGGTGGTCACCAGCTTCGGGTGGGTGGGGCGGCTGACGTCCCAGATCGAGGTGCCGTTGTAGCCGGTGTGGTTGCCGTACCCGCCGCCGAAGTTCCACTTGTGGCCGGCGGTGGGTGAGCGGAACGGCTGGATGCCCGCCTTGCGCGGGTTCGCGTCGACCTCGCGGGGCCTGGAGAGCCGGCGCAGGTCGAAGATGGAGAACGTCCCGCTGCTGTCACCGGCGGAGTAGGCGAACGCGCAGTTGCTCATCTTCACGCAGGCGACGGTGTGGGTGCTGGTGCTGCCGGGCGTGCGCGACAGGATCCTCGGCGCGGCGGGGTCGGTGACCTCGACGACGACCAGCTCGCCGCCCCCGACGTTGAGGTGGTCGATGTCGTCGGGCGAGGCCTGGACGAGGTCGACGCCGATCAGCGCGAAGCGGCGCTTGCCGTTGGCGGTGGTCCGCTCCCCGCAGTTCATCGCCTCGTTCTCGAACTGCGCGCTGGGGAGCACGCCGGTGAGCTTCGGGTGCGCGCCGTCGCGGACGTCGTACACCCGCAGCGAGTCGAGCCCGGAGGTGACGAAGATCGGCGCGGACCGCAGGAAGCAGCCGGAGATGCCGGTCTGCGACGGGTTCGCCGAGAGCTGCTTCACGTTGCTGGAGGCGACCAACGGCGTGTCCGGCAGCGCAGCCAGACGGGCGCGCGCCTCGGGGATGCTGTCGACGTCGGGGTCGGCCGAGGCCGGGACCACGCCGATGGACAGCCCGAGCAACGCTACGAGCAGCGTCGCGGCCAGCGTCCCGAGCGTGCGCAGAGTGATTCGCATGTCGGCCCAACGACCGACGTGCGATCCGGGTCACGCCTCAGGCGGGCTGCATCTCGTCGAGCAGGGCCGCCGCCTGCGCGGAGGTGAGGGTGGCATTCTCGTCCTGGAGCCGGGTGACGAGTGTCTCGAGTTCTGCGATTCGAGCCCGCAGCGCCCGGTTGTCGGCGACGAGTTTATCGAGCGCCATCCGAGCGTTGTTCCGCAGGTCGCTGCTCATGTAGCCGATCAGCGCCTTCGCCATGCAGAGCCTCCGAAGCTGGGGAATGTGGGGGTTGTCCGGGATCGACCGAACCATCTACCAATGTCCCACCGTCGCGCTCACCGGTCAACATCGGCTGCCCGCGCGGGGGAAGCGGGCTCAGCGGCGCCGGTTCCGCGGTGCCGGCTGGCAGGTCGGGCAGAAGTACGACGAGCGGTTCATGAAGGCGACCCGCCTGATCGGGGTGCCGCAGCGTGGGCACGGCTGGTCCTCCTGGCCGTACGCGTTCAGCGCCCG
The DNA here is from genome assembly GCA_040512455.1 of Nocardioides sp. Taxonomy (GTDB): domain Bacteria; phylum Actinomycetota; class Actinomycetes; order Propionibacteriales; family Nocardioidaceae; genus Nocardioides. The sequence continues at coordinate 7,423 of JBEVFC010000032.1, read as the reverse complement.
GTCGAAGTACCCGCTCTCCCCGTTGACGTTCACGTAGAGCGCGTCGAACGACGTGCCGCCCTGCTCCAGCGCCTCGGCCATCACCTCGCGGGCCCGCTCGGCCACCGCCCGCACCTGGGCGGCGCTCAGCCGATCCCCCGGCCGCTCACCGTGCACCTGCGCACGCCACAGCGCCTCGTCGGCGTAGATGTTGCCGACCCCGCTGACCAGGCTCTGGTCCAGCAGCTGCCGCTTGATGCCCGACGTACGCCGCCGCACGCGGCGGACCAGCTCGTCGACGTCGAACTCCGGGTCGAGCAGGTCGCGGGCGATGTGCGCGATCTCGGTGGGCAGGTCGGCGCCGGCCGGCGAGACCAACAGTCCGCCGAACATGCGCTGGTCCACGAACCGCAGCTCCTTGTCTTGAGCCGACGAGGTCAGCGTGAAGCGCACCCGCAGGTGTCGTTCGTCAGGGGCGCCGGCCGTCTGCACCAGCATCTGGCCGCTCATGCCGAGGTGGCCGAGGAGCGCGTCGCCGTTGTCGAGCGGGAGCCAGAAGTACTTGCCGCGGCGGCGCGCGGCCTCGATGGTCCGGCCGGTCAGCGCGGCCACGAAGCCGGACGGACCGCCGGCGTCACGGCGTACCGGCCGCGGGTGCAGAACCTCGACCGCGCTGATGGTGGCGCCCACGGCGTGGGCGTCGAGGCCGCGCCGGACGACCTCGACCTCGGGCAGCTCGGGCACCAGCCCTCAGTCGTCGCCGGCGGCGGTCTGGCCGACGGACTCGCCGACGGACTCGCCGGCGGCCTCGGCCGTGTCGGGCACCGGGACCGGAAGCGCCTCGAGCCGGGCGGCCTCGTCGATCTCGCGGTACGCCGTCTCGGCCGCCTGCTGCTCGGCTTCCTTCTTGGAGCGACCGACGCCGTGGCCGTAGAGCCGGTTCGCGACCCGGACCTGCGCGGTGAAGGACTTCATGTGGTCGGGGCCGGTGGCCTCGATGACGTACTCCGGGACTCCGAGGGTGTGCTCCGCGGAGAGCTCCTGGAGGGACGTCTTCCAGTCCAGGCCGGCGCCCATCCGGGCGGCCGCCTCCATCAGCGGGTCGAACAGCAGGTGCACGACCTGTGCGGACTCGTCGAAGCCGGAGGAGATGTAGATCGCGCCGATGACCGCCTCGACGGTGTCGGAGAGGATCGAGGCCTTGTCGCGGCCGCCCGTCGACTCCTCGCCGCGGCCGAGCTTCACGTGCTCGCCGAGGCCGATCGTGCGCGCGACCTCAGCGAGGGCGCGCGCGTTCACTACGGCGGCGCGGAGCTTGGCCAGTCGCCCCTCCGAGAGATCGGGGTGGCTGCGATAGAGCGTCTCGGTGACGACGACGCCGAGCACCGAGTCCCCGAGGAACTCGAGGCGCTCGTTGGTCGGCAGGCCGCCGTTCTCGTAGGCGAACGAACGGTGCGTGAGAGCGCGGTCGAGCAGCCCGGGATCCAGCTGGGGATTCCCGAGCGCCGACCGCAGCTCGTCGTACGTGGTCAGGGGTCTCCTGCTCAGAGGACCTGGCGACGGTCGGCCTTGGCGCCGTACTGGCCGCACGAGCCGCACGCCCGGTGCGGCAGGTGCTTGGCGCCACACGCCGGGTTGGCGCACGTCACCAGGGACGGCGCGACGGCCTTCCACTGCGAGCGACGGTGACGCGTGTTGCTCCGCGACATCTTCCGCTTCGGGACTGCCACTGTTCTCTCCTCAAGGTCTCGCCGGTCGGTGACCGGCGGATCAGTCGTGGGTGCTGCGCTCTGACGGTTCTGCGGGGTCCTGCAGTGCTGCGAGACCGGCCCAACGCGGGTCGATCGGCTCCTCGTGGCTGTGATCGGGATCGTCGGCCAGGCGGGCACCACACTCGGTGCACAACCCGGGACAGTCCTCCTCGCAGAGGGGCTGGAACGGCAGTGCGAGCACCACCGCGTCACGCAGGATGGGTTCGAGGTCGATCAGATCTCCCTCGAGCCGCCTGACATCGCTCTCCTCGTCGGCGTCCGGGTCGTGTCCGGCGTCGTCGTAGACGAACAGCTCCTGGAACCGGGCCACGACGTCGTCGCGGATCGGACCCAGGCACCGTGCGCACTCGCCGACCAGGTCCACTTGCGCGGAACCGGTGACCAGGACGCCCTCCATGACCGCCTCCAGCCGCAGGTCGAACTCGACCGGCGAACCTTCGGGGACACCGAGGACCTCGATGCCAAGATCTGCCGGTGCGGGCACGGTTCGTGTCGTCTCGCGCTGGGACCCCGGGCGGCGGCCGAGCTCGCGTGTATCGAGCACGAGCGGCGCTCTCGGGTCCAGGTGCGGGATGTTCACTTCTCCATGTCCGGGCACGACAAATCTCTGGAAGTTTACGCAGGCGGTTGGTCAGTCGGCAAAACGAAGGACCCGTTGCCCGCATTCAGGTGAGCGATCCCACGTCGTACCTCCCCCAGCGTGCGGTCCAGCGCGTGCTCGAACGACGAGAACCGCGCCTCGATGTAGCGGTCGGTGTCGGCGCGCAGCGCGGCCGCCTCCGAGCGGGCGTCGGTCAGCAGGGCGTCCGCCTCGCGCTGGGCGACCCGGAACACCTCGCTGTCCGAGACCAGCTTGTCGCGCTCGAGCTCGGCCTGGCGGACCACCTCGATCGCGATCGACTCGCCCTCGGCGAGGACCTGGGCACGTTCGGTGACGATCCGGTCGGACTCCGTGGAGGCGACGGCGAGCGACCGCTCGACCTTCTCGAGGTTCTCGAACAGGTCGTGCTTGTTGACCACGACGGAGCCGGACATCGGCATCGCGCGGGCATCCTCGATCAGGCTCCGGAGCTCCGCGAGCCGGCCGGCCACGTCGGCGTTCACAGGGCACCGTCCTGGCGCCGCTCGTCGAGACGGGCACTGAGCCGCTCGCGGACGAACTCGGGGACCAGCCCGGAGACGTCACCACCGAAGGTGGCGACCTCCTTGACCAGGCTCGAGGCGAGGAACGACCACTCGGGCGACGTCGGCACGAAGACCGTCTCGATCTGCGCGAGCGAGGAGTTCATCTGCGCCATCTGCAGCTCGTAGTCGAAGTCGCTGACGGCGCGGAGGCCCTTGACTATCGCGATGATGTCGCGCTGCTGGCAGAACGTGGTCAGCAGGCCGCTGAAGGAGTCGACCTTGACGTTGGGGAACTCGCGGCAGGCCTCGGTGAGCATCGCGATGCGCTCATCGGCCGAGAAGAGGCGGCTCTTGGACTTGTTCACACCGACGGCGACGATGACCTCGTCGAAGAGCTGCGAGGCTCTCGAGACGATGTCTAGATGTCCGTTGGTGACCGGGTCGAACGACCCGGGGCAGACTGCTCTGCGCACGGGGGTCTACTCCTGGGGGGAAGAGTGTGGAACTGCGTGACCATACCTCAGCAGGGTCTCGCCGTACCTCTTGTCTCGGCCGGGCTCGATGCCCGTCGGCCACTCCGGAGCACCTCCGCGCGTCGATCGTTCGACCACCACCAGGGCGCCCGGGGAGAGCCAGTCACGGTCGACCAACGCCTGCAGAGCGGCCTCGACGTCGGAGTTGTCCAGGGGGTAGGGCGGGTCCAGGAAGACCACGTCGTACGGTGCCACGGGCGTCCGCGCGAGGGTGCTGGCGACGCTGGCGGCGAGCACCTCGACCTGGCCGAAACCGAGCGCCTTGACGTTGCCCGAGATCAGGGCAGCGGTGCGGCGGTCCTGCTCCACCAGCGTCACGACGCCGGCACCCCGCGACCGGGCTTCGAGCCCGACCGCGCCGGAGCCGGCGTACAGGTCGAGGAACCGGAGGCCGGACAGGGAGCCGCACCAGGCCTCGATCGCGGAGAAGAGCGCCTCGCGGACCCGGTCGCTGGTCGGTCGGGTGTGCTGCCCGCGGGGGGTGGTGAGCCGTCGTCCCCCGGCGGACCCGCCGATGATCCGGGTCATGACCGCTCCATGTAGGCACTCTTGCTGTCCTGCTCCCACACGTCCACCTCGGCGGCGAGCAGCGGCCAGCGGCCGAGCGTCGGGTCCGCGGCGACCATCTCCTCGGCCGCGGCCCGGGCCGCGACGATGGTCTTCTCGTCGCGGAGGACCCGCAGGCTGTCGAGGCTGGAGCGAAAGCCCGACTGGGTCGCCCCGAGCACGTCGCCCTCGCGGCGCTGCTCGAGGTCGATGCGCGAGAGCTCGAAGCCGTCGGTGGTCGCGGCCACCGCCTGGAGCCGGTCCATGGCCGGGCTGCCCTGCTCGGCATGGCTGACCAGCAGGCAGAGCCCGGGCAGGCCGCCGCGGCCGACCCGGCCGCGGAGCTGGTGGAGCTGGGAGACGCCGAACCGGTCCGCGTCGAGCAGCACGATGGTGGTGGCGTTGTGCACGTCGACGCCGACCTCGATGACGGTGGTGGCGACCAGCACGTCGGTGTCGCCGCGGGCGAAGTCCTGCATGGCCCGGTCCTTGGACTCCGGAGGCATCCGGCCGTGCAGCATCCCGACCCGGAGCCCGGCGAGCGGGCCGTCGGCGAGCTCGGGGGCCAGGGACTCGACCGCCGCCAGCGAGCCCTCGCGCACGGCGGGCAGCGGCGTGCCCTCCTCGGTGAGGTCCCGCTGGTCGGTCTCCCCCTCCTCGACGTCGTCGCCGACGATCCGCGGGCAGACGACGTAGACCTGGTGGCCCTTCTCGACCTCCTCACGGACCCGCTGCCAGACCCGGTCTCGCCAGTGCGGCTGGTCCTTGAGCGGCACCACGTTGGTCTGGATCGGCGCGCGGCCGGCGGGCAGCTCGCGCAGCGTGGAGACCTCGAGGTCGCCGAAGACCGTCATCGCGACCGTGCGCGGGATCGGGGTGGCGGTCATCACCAGCACGTGCGGGGCGGCCTGGGCCTTGTCCGTGAGGGCGGCACGCTGCTCGACGCCGAAGCGGTGCTGCTCGTCGACGACGACCAGCCCGAGGTCGGCGAAGGAGACCCGGTCCTCCAGGAGGGCGTGGGTGCCGATGACGATGCCGGCCTCGCCGCTGGCGATCCGGAGCAACGCCTCGCGGCGCTGACCGGTGTTCATCGAGCCGGTGAGCAGCGCGACGTTGGTGCCCTCGGCAGCACCGCCGAGCATGCCGCCGGCGGCCAGGTCGCCGAGCATCGCGGTGATGGAGCGGTGGTGCTGCTGGGCGAGCACCTCGGTGGGCGCGAGCAGCGCCGCCTGTCCGCCGCTGTCGATGACCCGGAGCATCGCCCGGAGCGCCACCAGCGTCTTGCCGGAGCCCACCTCGCCCTGGAGGAGGCGGTTCATCGGGTGCGGCTCGGCGAGGTCCGCCTCGAGCTGTACGCCGACGTCGCGCTGCCCCTCGGTCAGCTCGAACGGCAGCCGCTGGTCGAAGGCGGCCAGCAGGCCACCTCCCCCGGCACGCGCACGCGCGCCCTGGGCGCGGACCGCGGCCCGGCGCCGTACGAGCACGAGCTGGGTGGTGAGAGCCTCCTCGAAGCGGAACCGCTTGCGGGCGGCGCCCACCTGGCCCCAGTCGTCGGGGGCGTGGATCCAACGCAGCGCGGTCGCGACGTCGAGCACGTCGTAGGCCTTGCGGAGGTCGTCCGGCAGCAACTCGGGGAGGTCGTCGACGACGGTGAGCGCGAAGCTGACCACGCGCTGGATGTCCCACGTCTCGACGGTGCCGGTCACCCGGTAGATCGGGAACAGCCCCTTGAGACTGGCGACCATCTCGCGGGCGGACTCGGTCTTGGGGTCGTCGTCCTCGCCGAAGATGACCATCTGCGGGTTGGTGAGCTGCCAGTCGTCGCGGAACCGGCCGACCTTGCCGGTGAACACGCCGGTGGCGCCGGGCGTGAGCCGCCGCTGCTGCCACTCGGCGATCCGGAACTGCCGGGCGAACACGGTCAGCCGCAGCGGCGGGCCGTCGGTCTTCAGGACCGCCTCGACCCGGTGCGCCTGGCGGCCGGAGACGACCTTGCTGGTCAGCACCTCGCCGACGACGGTGAGCGGCTGCCCCTCCTGCAGGCCGCCGACCTCCGTGAGCTCGCCGGTCTTGAGGTAGGTGCGCGGGAAGTGCCGCAACAGCTCGCCGACGGTCGTCACGCCCAGGCCCTTGGCCAGGGCCTCGGCCTTCTTCTTGTCCTTGGTCGACCTGCTGCCGAGCACGGCGGCGATGGGCGACTCGAGGCTGATCCCGGTCAATCGAACTCCTGCTACTCGACGGCCACCAGCAGCGGGTAGCGCTCCTGGCCTCCGTCGTACACCACGGCATCCACGGTCGGGTGGACCGACTCGACGTACTCCTCACATCGCTGCGCGAGGTCTCCCGCGTCCTGGCCGGCGACCAGGGTGACCAGCTCGCCACCACCGCCGACGAGTCGCTCGATGATGTCGGTGGCCACGGCGAAGAGGTCGTCGCCGACGACGGCGAAGTCACCCTCGATGACGCCGAGGACGTCGCCGGGCTCGCAGGGACCGGCCATGGTGATCGCCCGGCGGGCGGCGATGGTGACCGCCCCGTGGCGGGCGTGCCGGGCGGTGGCGGTCATGTGCAGGACGTCCTTGTCGAAGGACCGGCCGGGCTCGTGTACGGCGATCGCGGCCAGGCCCTGGACCTGCGCGACGCTCGGGATGACCGCGACCCTGATCTGTCCGGACTCCTCGGCCGTGCGGGCGGCGATCTCGGCGACGCGGACGGAGTCGGGGTCGTTGGGGAGGACGACGACCTCGGCGGCCCCGCACTCCTCGATCGCGTCGACCAGCATGCCGGTGCTGGGACGGCGGCCCGGGCCGCCCGGGACCACCACGGCGCCGGCCTCCTCGAAGAGCGCGCGCAACCCGTCGCCGGCGGTGACCGCGACGATGCGGCGGCCGGACCGGGTCGACGCGCGGGTGCGGGCAGCGTCGACCTGCTCGGCGAAGTGGGTGACGCGGACGCGGTAGGGGCGACCCGCGACGATCCCGGCCTCGAGCGCGGCGCCGACGTCGTCGACGTGCACGTGGACGTTCCACAGGCGGTCGCCGCCGACCACGACGAGGGAGTCGCCGAGCGGGGCCAGTGCCTTCTTGAGGTCGGGGATGCGGGTGTCCTCGGCGTCGAGGAGGTACATCACCTCGTAGGCGGGCCCGTCCGCGGTCAGGTCGTTGGTGGGCATCGGCATCGGGATGTGCCGGTCGCCGAGGCGGGTGGGCGGGACCACCGGGCGACGTCCGGTCAGGGCGGTCTCGGCGGCGTCCAGGATCACGCAGAGGCCGCGACCGCCGGCGTCGACGACACCCGCGTCGCGGAGGGTCGGCAGCTGCTCGGGGGTGCGCTCGAGGGCGGCGCGGGCGGCGGCGGCTCCGGCCTCGACCACGTCCCGGAGGCGCGTGGCCGGGTCCTCGGCGGCGCCCACGCAGGCGTCGCTGGCGGCCCGCAGGACACTGAGGATGGTGCCCTCGACCGGGGTGC
>JBEVFC010000021.1:0-11638 GCA_040512455.1 Nocardioides sp. | reverse complement strand
GGACCGCCACGACGCGTAGCCGGTGTCGCGGCCCTCGCAGAACGGGGAGTTGGCGCTGACCGCGAGGATCACCGGCAGCCACGGCGCCAGCCGGTCGATGACCCGCACGCCCTCCTCGTCGGAGTCGACGCCGACGTGCACGTGCATCCCGCAGGTCCCTCCGGTGCGGGCGATGGCACCGAACATCTCGACCATGTCCTGGTAGCGGTCGTTGCGGGTCACCACGGGCTCGAACCCGTCCATCGGCACCACCCCGCAGGCGACCAGCGCCAGGTCGGCGGCGCGCGCCGCCTCGCCCGCCGTACGCCGCGCCGCGACCACCTGCGCCAGCGCGTCCTGGAGGTCGTCGGTGGGGTCGGTGCGGGTCTCGACCTGGTGCAGGAACAGTTCCTGGTCGAGCTCGTCGGTGGCGACGGTGGCCCGGAACGCGTGGTCCCGCCCGGCCCCGTGCTCGCGGAACTCCTTCATGACCTCGTGCGACCGCGAGGAGACCTGCCGGGTCGTCGGGTCGACGAGCAGCAGCTCCTCCTCGATCCCGAGAGTGCGGACGGTCATCGGACACCTCTTCTGCGCACAGGGCGCGCGGGCACGGGCCGGCCCGTTGACGGGGCGGCGGAAAGCAGCGGTGCGGTCAGCTCAGCTGGTGCGGCTCCACGTCGGACTTGGCGTCGGTGGACCCGCCGGTGGCCTCCGGCCCGGCGCCGCTGGCGCCGGCGGCCCCGGACTCCGCCTCGAGCCGGATGATGATCGACTTCGAGGTCGGGCAGTTGCTGCCGACCGCGGTGGAGTCGAGCGGGACCAGCGGGTTGGTCTCGGGGTAGTACGACGCGGCGCACCCCCGAGGCTGGTCGTAGGACACGATCCGGAACGCCGGGGCGCGCCGCTCCGAGCCGTCGGTCCACTCGCTGACCAGGTCGACCACCTGGCCCTCGGCCAGGCCCAGCGCGGTGATGTCCTCGGGGTGTACGAAGACCACCCGACGGCCGCCGGAGACACCGCGGTAGCGGTCGTCGAGCCCGTAGATCGTGGTGTTGAACTGGTCGTGCGAGCGCAGCGTCTGCATCAGCAACCGCCCCTCCGGCACGTGCAGGATGTCGATCGGGCTGACCGTGAAGATCGCCCTGCCCGGCTCGGTGGGGAAGGTCCGCGAGTCGCGCGGCGGGTGCGGCAGCACGAAGCCACCGGGCTGGTCGACCTTCTCGTCGTACGCCGCGCAGCCGGGCACCACGTTCGCGATCCGGCGGCGGATCGAGGCGTAGTCGGCGCGGAACTCGTGCCACGGGATCCGGTACCGGTCGGCCAGGACCGCCTCGGCCATCGTGCAGACGATGTCGACCTCGGAGCGCAGGTGCTTGCTGGCCGGCTTGAGCGGGCCGTGCGAGGCGTGCACCGCGGACATCGAGTCCTCGACCGTGACCCGTTGCACCTTGCCGCCGGTGCGGTCCTGCTCGCTGCGGCCCATCGTCGGCAGGATCAGCGCCTCCTGACCGGGCACCACGTGGGAGCGGTTGAGCTTGGTGGAGACCTGCACGGTGAGGTCGGCGCGCAGCATCGCGTCCTCGGTGACGTGGGTGTCCGGCGCGGCGGCGACGAAGTTGCCGCCCATCGCGAAGAACACCCTGGCCTCGCCCTCGCTCAGCGCCCGGATGGAGGCCACGGTGTCGAGCCCGTCCTCGCGGGGCGGGTTGAAGCCGAACTCCTTCTCGATGGCGTCGAGGAAGTGCTGCGGGGGCCGCTCCCAGATCCCCATGGTGCGGTCGCCCTGGACGTTGGAGTGACCGCGGACCGGGCACAGCCCGGCACCCGGCTTGCCGATGTTGCCCTGCAGCAGGGCGACGTTGGTGAACTCCTTGATGGTGGCCACCGCGTTGCGGTGCTGGGTGATGCCCATCGCCCAGCAGAGCACGGTCGCGGAGGAGTCGCGGAACATGCCGGCGGCCTCCTCGATGAGGGCCCGGTCGAGCCCGGTGGCCTTCTCGACGGCCGCCCAGTCGACCTCGGCGATGTGCGCGGCCCACGCGTCGTACCCGACGGTGTGCTCCTTGACGAAGTCCTCGTCGATGCAGCCCCACTGGAGGAGCAGCGAGCCGATCGCCTGGAACAGGGCGAGGTCGCCGTTGACCCGGATCGGGAGGTGCAGGTCGGCCAGCGCGGTGCCGACGCCACTGAGACCGCGGGCGTTCTGCGGGTTGCGGAACCGGACGAAGCCGGCCTCCTTGAGCGGGTTGATCGCGAGGATCTTCGCGCCGTTCTTCTTGGCGGTCTCGAGGGCGGTCAGCATCCGCGGGTGGTTGGTGCCGGGGTTCTGGCCGATGACCACGATCAGCTCGGACGTGTGGATGTCCTCGAGGCTGACGCTGCCCTTGCCGATGCCGATCACCTCGGCGAGCGCCACCGAGGTGGACTCGTGGCACATGTTCGAGCAGTCCGGCATGTTGTTGGTGCCGAAGGCCCGGACGAACAGCTGGTAGGCGAACGCGGCCTCGTTGGACGTGCGGCCGGAGGTGTAGAACACCGCCTCGTCGGGCGAGTCCAGCCCGTTCAGGTGGTGCGCGATCATCCCGAACGCGTCGTCCCAGGAGATCGGCTCGTAGTGGGAGGCGCCGCGTCGCTTCACCCTCGGCTCGGTGAGCCGGCCCTGCTGCCCCAGCCAGTAGTCGGTCTTGCCGGCCAGCTCGTCGAGGCTGTGCTCGGCGAAGAACGCGCGGTCGACCCGGCGCAGGGTGGCCTCCTCGGTGACCGCCTTCGCGCCGTTCTCGCAGAACTCCGCGGTGTGCCGGTGCTCCGGGTCGGGGTCCGGCCACGCGCAGCCCTGGCAGTCGAAGCCCTTGGTCTGGTTGAGCCGGAGCAGCGTCTGCGCGGTGCGCTTCACGCCCATCTGCTGGAGGGCACGGTTCATCGACACCGCGACCGCGGTGACACCCGCGGCCGCGTCCTTGGGGTGACCGACCTCAAGGTCGGCCTCGTCGATGTCGCGGTCCGGCGCACGCCTGGCCATGGTTCCCCTCTCGTCCGTCGCTGCTTCCTTGCTAGTACCTCATGCGCAGCGGTTCAAGCGTGGTCGGCCCACCGGACCTCAGACGTCCGCCGGACGCTCGTTGTAGATCCCCGCGGGATCCTGTCCGCTGAGGGCCTGGATGGCCGTCATGATCTCGTCGGTGACCTCGCGCCGGGCGCGGCCGGCGGGGACCCCGTCGTACCGTCCCGTGACGTGGATCGGCTCCCCGAACGTGACGGTCACCTTGGCCAGCCGCGGCCGGTTGGAGCCGACCGGCTGGATGTCCTGGGTGCCGGTGAGACCCACCGGCACGACGGGCACGCCGGCGGTGAGCGCCAGGTGCGCCACACCGGTGCGCCCGCGGTAGAGGCGGCCGTCGCGCGACCGGGTGCCCTCGGGGTAGATGCCGAACGCCTCGCCGCGGCCGAGCACCTCCAGCGCGGTGTCGAGGCTGGCCAGGGCCGCCTTCGAGTCGTCGCGGTCGACCGGCAGCATCCCCAGTCCCTCGAACCAGGCGCGCTGCAGGGCGCCCTTGACGCCGGTGCCCTCGAAGTAGTCGGACTTCGCGAGGAAGACGACCTTGCGCGGCGCCACGCACGGGATCACCACGCTGTCGACGAAGCTCAGGTGGTTGCTGGCGAGGATCACACCGCCGGTGGCCGGCACGTTCTCCTTGCCGCGCACCGTCGGCCGCCACACCGCGCGCGCGAGCGGCGGCACGACGGTGTACATGACCGTGTAGAACGCGGTGGACGTCACGGGACCAGTGTGGCGGATGCGGTCAGGAGATCGGCGGCGCGCCCGACTCGTGGGCGACGATGTCCCGCGCCAGGGTCTCCCACTTCGCGTAGGCGTCCGGGTACCCCGACCGCTGGACCGCCTGCGCGGCCTGGGTGACGGTCATCGACTGCCAGCCGCTGATGTCGAGGAGCCCCGGGTTCGGGGTGTGCGTCGCGACCCCGTAGAACGCCTTGGACGCCAGCACCGGCTGCATGATCTGGCTCTCGGTCCCCCAGCCCTGCGAGGTGCGCTGCTGGAAGAGGCCGAGCGAGTCGCGGTCGCCGTAGTCGACGTTGACGAGCGTGGACTCCTGCATCGCGGTGGCCAGGGCGATCACCCAGCCGTACGACGGCACGCCGGCACCCTTGCCGACGCCGATGACGGTGCGGGCGTTCTGCTTCTGCTCCTCCGAGAGCGAGGTGTACGTCGTGCCGGGGGTCGAGCCGCCGCCCCCGGTGCCGAGCAGCTCGGTCCAGGTGGCCGGTCCGACGATGCCGTCGGCGGTCAGGCCGTGGGCGGACTGGAAGCCGCGGACCGCGCTGTCCGTGCCGGGTCCGAAGTCGCCGTCGGCGGTGACGGACTGCCCGTGCTTGACCAGCTGCACCTGGAGGGCCTGGACGGCTGGGCCGGAGCTGCCCTGCCGGACGGTGCTCACCAGCGCGGTGAACGTCGCCGGCCCGGCGGCGCCGTCGGCGGTCAGGCCGCGTGAGGACTGGAAGGCGGTGACCGCGGCCTTGGTGCCGCTGCCGAAGTCGCCGTCGGCGGCGGTGCTGTAGCCACGCGAGGTGAGCAGGTGCTGGAGCGACGTGACGTTGGCGCCGGTCGCGCCTGTGGACAGGGTGGGGTACGTCGCCGCGTGGGCGGGCGACGCGAGGCCGATGGTGAGGCCGGTGCTCAGCGCGAGGGCGAGCAGCAGGGTGAGCGCCGGAGCGAGAAGGCGCAGGACGGAGCGGTGTTCCCGAGAGATGAACATGGCGGCCAGTCAACCAACGGCCCGGGAAAAGGTGAAGGGCCCTCGCGAGTATGAGTCGCAAGGGCCCTTCGGTTGACCGGCGATCGGTGACGCCTCCGGTCGATCCAGTCCTCGCATCCGACCCCGGCGACCTCGTCACCCGGCCTCCGCGACGCTCCTCCAGCAAGCTGGCGAACCGTCGTGTGGATCTTCTGCTCCGACCGATCCCGCTCTCCCGAAGGAGTGCGTAGGAGAGTTCTATGCCGTCGCACCGGGTGCGCACAAGCCCTTTCGGAAAGTATTTCCGGGAATTCCTGAAAAAGGGCCGGCCGTCCACAGAAGGGGCATTCTTTTCCACAGGAATGGCGCATTCATGCACAGGGTGCCGGCCATTCCTGTGGAGAACTCGGGCGGGCTGGACGCGACCGCCCATCGCCCATCCCGTCCCGTCCCGCAGTACTCGACGGCCAGGATTGCGACGCCCCCGGAAATGGGTGAAGGGCCCTTGTGAGTATGAGTCACAAGGGCCCTTCGGGTTGACCGGTACTGGTGACGCTCCCGATCGATCCGGTCCTCACTCCGACCCCGGCAGCCTCGTCACCCGGCTGCCGCAGCGGCCCTCCAGCAAGCTGGCGGTCCGCCGTACAGATCTTCGTTCCGACCGATCCCGCTCTCCCGGAGGAGTGCGTGGGAGAAGTTCTATGCCGTGATGACCCGGGCCGCAAGGGCTTTCGGAGAACTTTCCCGACCACTTTCCGGCCCACGGCGTGTCGTCCACAGAGCGACCGTCCCCCTCCACAGAAGGCACCCCTCTGTCCACAGGCACCCTGTGCAACCTGTGGATAACTCATCGCCCGCGCGACCACGGACGTGCTGGGATGGGCCGCGTGGCGCAGGCCCTCGAGCTCACCTTCGACCGGCGCGCGGACGAGGCCATCCGCGCGCAGTGGGACGCGCTGCGCGCCGCGGGACTGCCGAGCATGGCCCGCCACACGGCGCCTACCAACCGACCGCACGTCACGCTGGACACGCGCGAGGCCGTCGCGCCGGAGGCCGAGCAGTCGCTGGGTCCGGTGGCGCTGCGGCTGCCGATCGACCTTCTCGTCGGCGCTCCCCTGCTGTTCCACGCGCGGCGGCGCTGGGTGCTCACCCGGCACGTGGTGATGGACCGCGCGCTCCTCGAGCTGCACGCCCACGCTCTCGCCCTGCTCGGTCACGAGCCCGACTCGTTGACCTCGCCCGGCCGCTGGGTGCCGCACGTGACCCTGGCCCGGGGCGTCAGCGACGAGCAGCTGCCGCTGGCGCTCAAGCTGGTGTCCACGGCCCCGCCGGTGAAGGCGGTCGCCCTGCGGCTGCGCCGGTGGGACAGCGGCGCGTCACGCGCCTGGGACGTGGAGCCCGACTAGCGGGACCGCGGGTGCTGTAACGCGGTGTTCACGACGCTGAGTGTCCCGCGTGACGGGCACTCAGCGACAGGGACACCGCGTTACAGCGGGCCTGCGGCGGCCTCGAACGCGGCGGCGACCTCGAGCAGCCGCCGGTCCGCACCGTGGGGCGCGACGATCTGGACACCGACCGGCAGACCATCGCGGGTGTGGCCGGCGGGGACCGAGATCGCCGGGCACCCGGTGACGGTGATGAAGTACGCCGACCGCATCCAGTCGAGGTAGGTCTCCATCTCGACGCCGTTGATCGCGGTCGGGAACTCCTGGTCCGCGGGGAACGGCGGCACCTGCGAGACCGGCAGCACCAGCACGTCGTACGACCCGAAGAACAGGCGCATGGTCTCGGCCAGCGCGGTGCGCTGCCGGTACGCCCGGGCCACGTCCGCACCGGTCAGCGACTCCCCGGCCCGGATGTTGTCAGCGAGGGACTGCTTGAAGGCATCGGGGTGCCGACGGAGGGAGGCCCCGAAACGTGCCTGGAAGTGCCAGGCCCGGAGCGTGCGGAAGGTGTCGTCGGCGAGCGAGAGGTCGGGGAACGCCGCCGCGACCTGCGCGCCGGCGCCGGAGAACACCGTGGCCGAGGAGGCCACCACGGAGCGCACCTCGTCGTCGACCTGGAACGCGCCGCCGAGGTCCTCCGACAGCGCCACCCGGAGCCCGGACAGGGAGCCGGACAGCGGCGGGGCGAAGGCGGAGCCGGGGTCGCCCAGCGCCAGCGGCGCCCGGGGGTCGGGGCCGGCCAGCACCGAGAGCAGCAGCGCCAGGTCCCCGACGTTGCGCGCCATCGGGCCACCGACGGACGTGGACTCCCACGCGTTCGCGTGCGGCCACTCGGGCACCCTGCCCAGCGACGGCCGCAGCCCGACCACGCCGCAGAACGACGCCGGGTTGCGCAGCGAGCCGCCCATGTCGGACCCGTCGGCCAGCGGCACCATGCCCGCGCGCAGCGCGCAGGCGGCGCCGCCGGACGAGCCGCCGGCAGACCGGGTCGGGTCCACCGGGTTGAGGGTGGTGCCGAAGATGGTGTTGAACGTGTGCGACCCGGCCGCGAACTCCGGCACGTTGGTCTTGCCGATCGTCACCGCGCCGGCGCCGCGCACCCGCTCGACGAGCAGCTCGTCGCGGTCCGGGACATGGTCGGCGTGCAGCGGCGAGCCGTACGTCGTGCGCCAGCCGGCCACCGCGTGGGTGTCCTTGAACGCGAACGGCAGCCCGTGCAGCGGGCCGACCGGGTCACCCGCGGCCAGCGCGGCGTCCGCCGCCGCTGCCCCGGCCCGCCCGCGCTCCTCGTCGAGCGACACGATGGCGTTGAGCTGCGGGTTCCGCTCGGCGATCCGGGCCAGGTGCAGGTCCATCAGCTCGACCGCCGAGATCTCGCGTCGGCGTACGGCGTCCACCATCGCGCGCGCGGTCGAGTCGACGGTGACGGCCGTCATCGGTCAGCTCCGGGTGACAGGTCAGGGGAAACCATGTCGTGGCGGGGAAAGCATTCCCTGACACGACAGGAATTCACCGGCCGGCCGGTGAATTCATCCATCATCGCCGCCGACCGAACAGCCCGCCCACGACGACGCCGGCCAGCACCAGCCCGGCACCGACGAGGATGCCCTTGAGGAAGTCGTCACCCGTCCCGGTCGAGGCCTTCCCCGGCGCCACGAAGACACCCGGTGCGGACTCCCCGACCGCGGCGGGCGCCGCGCCGGCCGCGGCGGGAGCGGCGACGGCCGGACGGGCGGCGCCGGTCAGCACGCCGTCGATGCTGCCGAAGAACTCCCCCGCCATCCGACGCGAGACCGAGGCGAGCATCCGCTGGCCGACGCCGCCGATCATGCCGCCGACCACCGCGTCGGCGTCGTAGGCCACCGTCGTGGTGCCGTCGCCGTTCTCGGTGAACCGGACGTCCACGGTCGCCCCGATCGTCCCGGGGGCGCCCGCGCCGTTCAGCTTCATCATCAGCGAGGTGCCCGGCTGGAGGTCGGAGAGCTCGCACGACCCGGCGTACGTGCCCTTGATCGCGGCGACCCCGGCGGTGACCGTCATCGCGTAGGCGTTCTCGCCGGTGGCCTCGAGCCGCTCGCAGCCCGGGATGGTGGCGACCAGGACGGCCGGGTCGAGCAGCGCGTCCCAGACCTTCGCGACCGGCGCGTGCAGGGTGGCGTCTCCGGTGAACTTCATGACTGCTCCTTCGGGTGCTGCTGGCGCAGCGCGTACAGCTCGGACGGGGAGATCGGCATCGCGGTGATCGGGAAGCCCTCGGCGTCCTCGATCGCGGCGGCGAAGACGGCGGCGGACGGGATCACGCCCGCCTCGCCGGCACCCTTGATGCCGAGCGGGTTCAACGGCGACGGCGTCTCGAGGTGGTCGATCTCGATGGTGTCGGGCACCTCGGTGGCGTAGGGCATCAGGAAGTCCATGAACGAGGCGTTGAGCAGCTGCCCGGACTCGTCGTACGCCATCCGCTCGTAGAGCGCGCCGCCGACACCCTGGGCCACCCCGCCGTGGATCTGGCCCTCGACGATCATCGGGTTGATCAGGTGCCCGCAGTCGTGCACCACGGCGTACTTGAGGATCTTGATCTCCGCGGTCAGCGGGTCGGTCTCCACGATCACGGCGTGCATGCCGGACGCGAACGTCGACCGCTCCGGGGAGTAGAACTCCTTGCCCTCCAGGCCCGGCTCGTCACCCTCGGCGACCGGCGGCTTGCCCGGGTCGCCCACGCTGAACTGGGTGGCCGCCTTGGAGGCCTCGTCGAAGGCGTAGCGCAGCGGGTTGGACAGCACCGCGACGGTGCCGAGGTCGATCGAGGCGTCGGTGCCGCGCACCGAGACCACGCCGTCGACGATCTCCAGGTCCTCCACCGAGGCCTCGAGCGCGTCGGCGGCGATCCGGAGCGCCTTCTCCTTGGTCTTCCTGGCGGCCAGGTGGATCGCGGACCCGCTCATCACCGCGGCGCGGGAGGCGAACGTGCCCACGGCGTACGGCATCCGGCGGGTGTCACCGGTGACCACCTCGACGTCCTCGAAGCGCACCCCGAGCTCGTCGGCGACGATCTGCGCGAACGCGGTCTGGTGGCCCTGGCCCTGCGTGGTCAGGCCGGTCGCGACCTTGACCTTGCCGGAGGTCTCGATGTGCACGTGCGCGCCCTCGTAGGGGCCGACACCGGTGCCCTCGACGTAGCAGGCCAGCCCGATGCCGACCGTCCGTCCCTCCGCCTTCATCTCGGCGCGGAACGTCTCGAACTCGTCCCAGCCGACCAGTGCCTTGATCTTCTCCAGCGACGCCGGGTAGTCGCCCGAGTCGTAGGTCAGCGGCCGGCCGTCCTGGAAGACCAGCCCGTGCGCGTAGGGGAACTCGTCGGGCTGGATGAAGTTGGCGGACCGGACCTCGGTGCGGTCCTTGCCGAGGTACGCCGCGATCGCGTCCATGGTGCGCTCCATGGCGTAGCAGCCCTGCGGCCGCCCGGCGCCGCGGTACGGCGTCACCATCACGGTGTTCGTGTAGAGCGACTCGAACACGACCCGGTAGTTCGCGGGCTTGTACGGCCCGAGCAGCTGGGTGGAGGTGATGATCGGGACGATCAGGCCGTACGGCGAGTAGGCGCCGTGGTCGTGCCAGAACATCACGTCGAGCCCGAGCAGCCGGCCCTCGTCGTCGAAGCCGACCTCGATGTGCTGCACCTGGCCGCGTTCGTGGGCACTGGAGATGAAGTGCTCGCGGCGGTCCTCGGTGAACTTCACCGGCCGGCCGAGGGCCCGCGCGGCCAGCGGGACCAGCAGCTCCTCGGGCCAGGGGTGGTTGATCTTGACGCCGAAGCCACCGCCGACGTCGGGGGTGATCACGTCGACCTGGCCGAGGTCGAGGCCGAGCTTCGCGGCCACCGCGGCGCGGACACCGGTCGAGGTCTGGGTGGAGGTCCACACCTGGAGGCGCGAGGAGTCGGGGTCCCAGCGGGCCACCGTGCCGCGCCCCTCCATCGGCATGCAGGCGCTGCGCTCGACGGTCAGGTCGAGGGTGAGCGTGTGCGGGGCGGCGGCGATGGCCGCGCGGGCGTCGCCGTTCTCCTGCTCCATCCGGGCGCCGATGTTGCCGGGCACGTCGTCGTGGACGAGGTGCGTCGCGGCCCGGGCGTTGTCGATGCCGACGACCGGGGTGAGCTGCTCGTAGTCGACCCGGATCGCGGAGAGCGCGTCCTCGGCGATGTAGCGGTCCTCGGCGACCACGAACGCGATCGCCTCGCCGACGTAGTTCACCTCGTCCTTGGCCAGCGCGTACTGCGTGCGGCCGTGGGTCAGCGCGGGGTGCGGGATCAGCAGCGGCAGCGGCTCGGCCATGGCGCCGGTCAGGTCGTCGTACGTCCACACCGCGTGCACGCCCTCGACGTCGAGGACGGCGTCCACGTCGATCGCGAGGATGCGGGCGTGGGCGTGCGGCGAGCGCAGCACGGCGGCGTGCAGGGCACCGACGCCGATGTCGTCGACGTACCGGCCCCTGCCGCGCAGGAACCGCTCGTCCTCGCTGCGCTCGACCTTGGTGCCGAACAGCTTGGTGGTCATGATGACAGCTCCGCGGCACGCTCGACGGCCTTGATGATGTTCTGGTAGCCGGTGCAGCGGCAGAGGTTGCCGGAGATCATCTCTCGGGCCTCGTCGCGGGTCGGCGACGGGTTCTCGGCGATGCCGGCGGTGATCGTGGTCAGGAAGCCGGGGGTGCAGAAGCCGCACTGCAGGCCGTGGCACTCCTTGAACGCCTGCTGCACCGGGCCGAGCGACCCGTCCGGGTTCGTCAGCCCCTCGACGGTGGTGATCTCCGTGTCGACCGCGGAGACCGCGAACATCAGGCACGACCGCATTGGCCGGCCGTCGACGAGCACCGTGCACGCGCCGCAGACGCCGTGCTCGCAACCCACGTGGGTGCCGGTCAGGCCGCAGTCCTGGCGGATCGCGTCGGACAGCAGCCGGCGGGCCGGCACCGCGACGTCGTACGTCGCGCCGTTGACGTGCAGCCGCACGTCGTGGATCTCCTCGGTCATGCGGTCCCCCTGGCAGCGGCGTCGTCGTACGCCGATCGCAGCACCTGGGCGGTCAGCACGCGGATCAGCTGGGCACGGTAGGTGGCGGTGGCATGGATGTCGTCGGCGGGCTCGAGGGCGCCGACAGCGGTGTCGCCGGCGGTGGCCAGCGCGGCGTCGGTGACGCCGTCGGCCAGCGCCTCGGACAGGTCGACGACGGTGGGGACGTCGCACACCGACAGGTAGCCGGCGCGCGCATCCGTGACCCGGTCGGCGTTGCAGGTGACCACCGCGGCGACCCCGCACAGCGCGTAGTCGCCGTGCCGGCGGGCGATCTCGGCGAAGGCGACGCCCTGGCCGGCCGTGAGGGCCGGGAAGAACGCCTCGACGGCGACCTCGTCGTGCGTGAGCGTGGACTCCAGCGGGCCCGCGAACAGGTCCTCGGCGGCGATGGT
>JBEVFC010000020.1:0-5082 GCA_040512455.1 Nocardioides sp. | reverse complement strand
ACGAAGTACGGACTGGTCAGCGACAGCCTCCGGGTGGCGCCGTAGATCAGCGTGGTGAACATCCGCAGGTTGTTCTCCGCGACGATGCCCGGCCCGCTCGGCACCAGCTGGCAGGGCACGTCGTGCAGCAGGGCGGGGTCGGCGTCGGACGGGGCGTCGACGATCTCGACCGGGACGATCTCGCCGGTCTCGGTGTACCAGTCCGTGGAGAAGACCGCGTCGAGGGTGGCGACGACCGGCCCCTGGAGGCGGACCATCAGCTCGACCCACTCGCGCCCGGCCGCGTGGTTCTTCGGCTTGTTGTAGCCGGGCTCGATGAGGTTCTGCGACCCGGTGAACCCGATCCGCCCGTCGACGACGAGCAGCTTGCGGTGGTTGCGCAGGTCGGGGCGCCGGAAGGAGCCGCGGAACGGGTGGACGGGGAGCATCGGGTGCCACAGGATCCTCGTCGCCCGCAGGCGGGTGAGCATGTCCTGGTAGCCCGGGATGCCACGGGAGCCGAGGTGGTCGAAGAGCAGCCGCACGGTCACGCCGCGCTCGGTCGCCGTGACCATCTGGTCGAAGAGCGGCGCGGTCACCTCGTCCCACGCGGTGATGTAGAACTCGACGTTCACGTAGTCGGTCGCCGTCGCGACCGCCTCGGCCATGTGCCGGATCGAGCCCTCGTAGTCGGGCTCCAGCTCGACGTCGTTGCCGATCATCAGCGGGATCGAGCTGAGCGCGCGGTTGAGCCGCACGACCGACCCGACGTACGGCGGGAGGTCCGGGTCGAGGGGCAGGTCCGGGATCTCGGCGGTGCGGGCCAGCAGCCGGTCGTTGACCGTCTGCTGGCGCTCGTGGCGGCTGCGTTCGAGCCTGGCCCGGCCGAAGAAGACGAAGGCGATGAACCCCACCAGCGGGCTGAGCACCACGATCAGCAGCCAGGCCATGCCGGTGGACGGCTTGCGGTTGCCGGGGATCACGCCGAGGGCCAGCACCTTCATGCCGAGGTTGAACACCAGGGTCAGTGCCACGACGAGGAACGAGACGAGGCCTAGCCAGTCGGGCGTGTCCACGTGGCTACGCTAGCGGGGCAGTGCCACCCCCGTGACCGTTCCGGACCCCGTCGACCCGACCCGAGGAGCCTCGCCGCGTGAGTCCCGTCCGACACCTCGTCTTCGCCGTGGTCGCCCTGCTCGCCTGCCTGGTGCTGCCCGTCGCCGTGGTCAGTCTCTGGACCGACTCGGTGGTGACGGACACGGACGCCTACGTCGACACCGTCGGACCGCTCGCCGACGACCCGGTGGTGCAGGAGTTCGTGCAGCAACGCCTGGTGGCCGAGACGCGTTCCCGGCTGCCGCTGGCGCCACCGCGCCTGGTCGACCGCGCCGCGACCCGCGTCGTGCAGGGCCCGGAGTTCCGGCCGGCATGGGAGCAGGCGAACCGCGAGGCGCACCGGCAGATGATCGCGGTCCTCGATGCCGACTCCGACAGCCCGGTCGCGGACGACGGGACCGTCACCCTTCAGATCGGTCCGCTGGTGGTCGCGGTCGTGAAGGCGGTCGACCCCACCGGTCGGGTCGACACCTCGACGGTGCCCGACATCGAGACCACGGTGCGGCTGATCCCGGCCGACGACCTCCAGACCGCGCGGACCTACTACCGGATCGTGGACGAAGGCGGGTTCTGGCTCCCGGTCCTCTGGGCGGTGCTGGTCGCGGTGGCGCTGCTGGTCGCAGTACGCCGTCTCCGGGCGCTCGTCTGGCTCGGCGTCGGGTCGGCGGTGACGATGTGCGGGCTGCTGCTGGCCATCTGGTCCGGTCGGTCCCGGGTCGAGGAGCAGGCGCCGAGCGGGCAGTCCGACCTGGTCGGCTCGATGTACGACGTGCTGGTCTCCGGGCTCCGCGAGCTCTCGTGGTTCCTGTTCGGCATCGCCCTGGCCGTGGCCATCGTCGCGGCGGCGCTGGCCTTCCTGGTCGGACGGGTGCGCCCCCGCGAGGCCTGAGGTCTCAGGCCCAGGCCTGGGTATGGCTGAAGATCAGGTTCGTCTCGGTCAGCGCGACGTCGGGGTTGCCCGAGAGGTGCGCG
This sequence comes from Nocardioides sp., assembly GCA_040512455.1. Lineage (GTDB taxonomy): Bacteria > Actinomycetota > Actinomycetes > Propionibacteriales > Nocardioidaceae > Nocardioides. The sequence continues at coordinate 3,015 of JBEVFC010000020.1, read as the reverse complement.
ATCACGAACTCCCGGAGCGTGTCCGTGTCGGGGGTCGCGACGTGGATGAAGAAGTCGTGCGCGCCGCCGAGCAGGTAGGTGTTGCGCACCCCGGGCAGCTGCGAGACCGCCTCCATGAACTGCTGCAGCTGGCCGCGCGCGTGCGACTGCATCCGCACCTGCACCATCGCCTGGATCGGACGTCCGGTGAGCTCCGGGTCCACGTCGGCGTGGAAGCCCCGGATCACCCCGCTCTGGCGCAGCGCGCGGACCCGCCCCAGGCAGGTGGACGGGGCGATGCCGACCCGCTCGGCCAGCGCGTTGTTGGGCAACCGCGCGTCCACGGAGAGCTCGTCGATGATGGCCCGGTCGACCGCGTCGAGGGCCGGCCGAATGATGTTCGGCGCCCCGGGCCGCGACCGGCTCTCCGATGAACTAGTCGGCACCATGTGCCCATCCTGACAGAATCATCTGCAGGCAACTAGCGTCCTGTTTCGCGTTCCTTCATTCTGGGGGATGACCAGACTCACACCATGCAGGAGGAGAGCACCGCGATGAAGGTGGGCGTCCCGAAGGAAGTCAAGAACCACGAGTACCGCGTGGCCATCACCCCGATCGGCGTGCACGAGCTCGTGGCGCACGGGCACGAGGTCTACGTCCAGACCGAGGCCGGTCTCGGCTCGTCGATCTCCGACGAGGAGTACGTCGCCGCCGGCGCGAAGATCCTCCCGGACGCCGACGAGGTCTGGGGCACCGCGGAGATGGTGCTCAAGGTCAAGGAGCCCGTCGCCGAGGAGTACCCCCGGATGCGGGAGGGCCAGACCCTCTTCACCTACCTCCACCTGGCCGCGGACAAGCCGCTCACCGACGAGCTGCTGGCGCGCAAGGTCACCGGCATCGCCTACGAGACGGTGCAGCTGCCCTCGGGCGGGCTCCCGCTGCTCTACCCGATGTCCGAGGTCGCCGGATGCCTGGCGCCGCAGGTCGGTGCCTACTCGCTGCTCAAGGCCCAGGGTGGCCGCGGGGTGCTGATGGGTGGTGTCGGCGGTGTCGCCAACGCCAAGGTCGTCATCATCGGCGCCGGTGTCTCGGGTCAGAACGCCGCGAACATCGCGCTCGGCATGGGTGCCGATGTGACCCTCCTCGACACCGACCTCGACAAGCTGCGGATGTCGTTCTGGCGCTACAACAACCGGGTGCACGGGCTGGCCTCGTCCAAGCTGGCGATCGAGCAGCAGGTGATGGAGGCCGACATGGTCATCGGCGCCGTGCTCATCCCGGGTGCCAAGGCGCCCAAGCTGGTCACCAACGACCTGGTCGCGCGGATGAAGCCGGGCTCGGTGCTCGTCGACATCGCCGTCGACCAGGGCGGCTGCTTCGAGGACACCCGGGCCACCACGCACGCGGACCCGACGTACACGGTGCACAACTCGACGTTCTACTGCGTCGCGAACATGCCCGGCGCGGTGCCCACCACCTCGACGTACGCCCTCACCAACGCGACCCTGCCGTACGCCGTGGCGCTGGCCGACAAGGGCTGGCAGCAGGCCCTGCGTGACGACCGGTCCCTGGCGCTGGGTCTCAACACCCACGCCGGCAACCTCACCAACGCCCCCGTCGGCGAGGCCGTCGGCATCGAGAGCGTCACCCTGGAGTCCGCCCTCGCCTGACCCCCGTTTCGGGATAGTCCGTGACGAAACCGCCCCTGATCGAGGGAAATGAGGGCGGAATCGTCACGGACTATCCGGAGGAAACAGGGGCAGACTGGGGGCCATGAGCAACCAGGAGGTCGACCCGGGGGAAGTGGTGTGCGGGGAAGGCGAGGTGCCGAGCGGGGTCGAGATCCTCGAACCCCGTGAGGTCCCGCTGGGCGGGCCGCGGGCGATGCACGTACGACGCACGCTCCCGCAGCGGCACCGGTCGCTGATCGGTGCCTGGTGCTTCGTCGACCACTACGGCCCGGACGACGTGACCATCTCCGGCGGCATGTCCGTGGCGCCGCACCCCCACACCGGCCTGCAGACGGTGAGCTGGCTGTTCGCCGGCGAGATCGAGCACCGGGACAGCGCTGGCATTCACGCGATGGTCCGCCCGGGCGAGGTCAACCTGATGACCGCCGGGCGCGGGATCAGCCACTCCGAGGTCTCCACCGAGGGCACGGACGTGCTGCACGGCGCCCAGCTCTGGGTGGCGCTGCCCGCCGCGGTCCGCGACACCGAGCCGGGCTTCCAGCACCATGCCCCCGCCCCCGTCCGGGGACCCGGCTGGCAGGCGCGGGTCTTCCTGGGCTCGTTGCTCGGCCAGACCTCGCCCGTCGTCACGCACACCCCGCTGCTCGGCGCGGAGATCATGCTCGCTCCCGGCGCCACCCTCGAGATCGACGTCGACGCCGGCTTCGAGCACGGCGTCCTCGTGGACACCGGTGCGGTCGGGATCGCCGACTCCGTGGACGGCGCCGCCACGGAGACCAAGCCCGGCGAGCTGGCGTACGTCGGTCCCGGCCGCGACCGCCTGCTGCTGACGGCGTACGACGAGGCGCGGGTGCTGCTGCTGGGCGGCGAGCCGCTGGGCGAGTCGATCGTGATGTGGTGGAACTTCGTCGGCCGTACCCACGAGGAGATCGTGGGTTTCCGCGCGGAGTGGCAGGCCCAGATCGTCGCCGACGGCGGCGAGGTCGTGGTGCCCGACGGGCAGGACGTGCGCCCCGGCCGGTTCGGCATCGTCACCGGTGAGCACCTGCCGCCGATCCCCGCGCCGGCCTTGCCGAACGCGCGCCTCAAGGAACGTCGCTGACCCCTCGACGGATGCCTTCGAGAGGAGCAGAGTTGGGTGAGGAGGTCGACATGCATGCTTCTGTGGGCGACCGGCTGGTCGTCGAGGGCAGGAAGGTGGACGACGCCCGCCGCGAGGGCGAGGTCGTCGAGGTGCGCGGGCAGGACGGCGCCCCGCCGTACCTGGTGAAGTGGTCCGACGGTCACGAGGGGCTGACGTTCCCCGGTCCCGACGCGCACGTGGTGCCGCGCCAGGGCTGAGGCC
>JBEVFC010000018.1:0-15093 GCA_040512455.1 Nocardioides sp. | reverse complement strand
TGGGCCCGCCGAGCACCGCCGGCATGGTGCGGGCGCCCCTGCGCACCAGCCTCGACCTGGTGGGTACCGACCGCGTCGACTTGGGGGTGATCCAGTGGCCCGGCGGCCGGGCCGCCGACGTCGGGATGTGGCGGGCGTTCGGCGAAGCCCAGCAGCAAGGCCTCGCGCGCGACATCGGCGTGAGCAACTACTCACTCGCGCAGATCGACGAGCTCACCCGCGAGACCGGCGTGACCCCTGCGGTCAACCAGATCGAGTGGAGCCCGCTGCTCTTCGACGCCGAGGTCCTCGAGGGGCACCGCCAGCGAGCAGTGCTGCTCGAGGGCTACAGCGGCCTGCGCGGGGGCATCCTCGAGCACGATGTGGTCACCCGCATCGCCCGGGACCTCGACCGGACGCCAGCGCAGGTCGTGCTGCGCTGGCACCTGCAGCACGGCATCGTGGCGATCCCGAAGTCCCGCGAGCCGGAGCGGGTACGCTCGAACGCCGACCTCGCCGGCTTCGAGCTGGACGCCGACGACATGGCCGCGCTCGACGCCCTGGGCGCGACCTCCGACTGAGCTAGCTGCCCCAGCCCATCGGATAGACCTGGAACGGGGCGGCGTACGTCGTGCCCATCCGGCTGCCGGGCGGCCGGGTGAAGCCCTCGAGGAACTCGCGGGGGTCGAAGTCCTTCCAGCCGAGGCCGTCGATGTAGGCGCGGTGCGCCGCGAGGGAGGCCACGCCCGCGTCGAAGGTCTCCGTGATGTCCACGGCGTGCCGGCCGGACGGGGACCCGAAGGCCCAGACGGCCCGGACCCCGCCCCACGGCTCGAGGCCGCCGTCGGTGACCTGGTCGGCGAACACCCACCGGTTGCCGGCGTCCCGGACCGCGTCGAGGACGGCCTTGCCGACGGCGATGTGGTCGGCCTGGTTGAGGTTCTGTCCGCCCCAGGTGTCGGTGAGGTTGCCGGTGATCACGATCTCCGGGCGGTGCCGGCGTACGACGGCGGCCAGGTCGCGGCGCAGCGGGACGCCGTACTCCAGGACGCCGTCGGGCAGTCCCAGGAAGTCGACCACCTCGACACCGACGATGCGCGCCGACTCGACCTGCTCGGCCTCGCGGACGGTCCGGCACTCGTCGGGGTGCATCCCGTCGATCCCGGCCTCGCCGCTGGTCACCATGCAGTAGGTCACCTGTTTGCCCTGGCCGGTCCAGCGGGCCACCGCGGCCGCGGCGCCGAACTCCATGTCGTCGGGGTGGGCAACGATGCACAGCGCCCGCTCCCAGTCCTCGTCCAGCGGGGTGAGCGGCGCAGGAGTCTCGTCCATGCGTCGAGGATAGGACCGACGGCCCGATAGGGTCTCGCACCGAGGGGCGGTAGCTCAGTCGGTTAGAGCAGAGGACTCATAATCCTTGGGTCGTGGGTTCGAGCCCCACCCGCCCCACCATTCACATAAGCCCCAGCGCTCAGCTCGGGCCGATGAGGCCGTCCAGGAACCCGAGCACGTCGGCGGGAGTGTCCGCGGTGGGGTGGCCGAGCGCGTCGTCGTACAGGTGACCCCAGCCGGCGTGGACCGGATGTGCCCCGGCGGCCTCGGCCGAGCCGACGTCCAAGGGGGAGTCCCCGACGTACAGGCAGCGGGCCGGGTCGAGTCCGAGCGCCCGTGCTGCGGCGAGTACGCCGTCGGGTGCGGGCTTGGGCCGGTCCACCTGGTTGCCGCCGAGGACGACGTCGAAGTAGCCGCGGAGGCCGGTGCCCTCGAGCAGGTGCGCGGCGGCCTGGTGGCTGTTGCCCGTGAACACCGCCTGGGGTACGTCGCGGCGGCGCAGCTCCGCGAGCACCTCGGCGATGCCGTCGTGCACGCGCACCTGGTCTGTCATCCCGCGGAGCACCTCGTGGTAGAGGTCTGCGTCCTCGTCGGTGCCCCGACGGTCGAGCATCCGGCCGAGCATCACCCGGGGGTCGCCCAGGTCGTAGAGCGCGACGACACCGGCGCGGTCGGGCGGCGTGGCGCCCAGGCGGGTCACCGTCTCGATGAACGCGTCGGGGACGACCGTCGCCGACGCGACCAGGGTGCCGTCCATGTCCCAGATGACGCCGACGTCCGCAGGCTCGTGCACAGGGACACTCAACCAGACCGGCGCCGGTCCCCAGCCGACGATCCCACCGGCCCTGCACCGTCCGGCAGGTCTATTCACCCGGACCAGGTAGCGCCTGCGCCTTGTGCGGCTGTGACGGATGGGGTTACGTTGGCGGGGTCGACCCACCTGGACCTCGTGGTTTCGGCGTGAACCCTGCCAAAGTTTCGGCCGGCGATCCGCGAACCTCGACCCCCGCCTGGACGACGGGTCGCCGACCTGTCCGGTCGCCTCGCCCCGACGTCGGTACCCCCGGCCGCCGTCGGGCGGGGCGGCGCAGCGTGTGCTCCGTCCTTGATGAGTCGCGGATCGAGCCCCGCAGGGCGACGAACCTGTGAACCTGCACGAAACCCACCCGGAGGGGTGGTCAGCGTGGCATCCTGCGGGATGACTAGGGATCGGGCCCGGGGGGACTCCGTTGCATTCGCAGATGTTCATCGTGCTCGCCGGCAGGCCGCGCTCCGTCAACGCCGAGGAGCAGCAGCCGGGCCGGCGACACGACAGCACGGAGCAGCGCCGCGTGCGCATCGACTTCGAGGTCGACAGCTGCGACCACGCCATGCTGGGCCGCGAGCTGCACCGCGCCCTGGACGGGGTGCCGCTCCGGGACCAGCACGGCGTCAGCTGGCAGGCGACCTCGATGTCGTCACGACTTGGCGGTGGGGACCTCCGCCGCTTCATCGTCGACCTGCTCGAGCTGTAGGACCGGACGACGCCGGGCTCCTCGCCGCCGGATGACCCGTCAGCGCTGGTGCCGCGTGTGCAGCCGCACGTGGGTGCCGGTCACGTCCGCGCCCATGTCCACTGCGTCGCACAGCTGCCGCGCGAGCCACAGCCCGTAGCCGTGGTCCGAGGGCAGCGCCGGGGGAGCAAAGCCTGCGTACAGGTCGCCCGGGCCGGCGCCGCTGTCGTGCACGTGGCAGACCCAGGTGGCCCCGCCGTCGTACAGGTAGAGGCGACGCGGCGGCTGCCCATGGGTGAGCGCGTTGGTGAGGATCTCGCTGACCGCGAGGACGAGGTCGTCGACGGCGTCGCGGTCGAGGTGGGCCCTCGTGGCGTGGTCACGGACGAACCGGCGTGCCGAGGAGAGGTCGAGGGCCTCGTCGCAGCGCAGCGACAGCGCCCCGGCCGGCGGAGACGTCACGGTGGCCAGCCCCAGGATCAACGCGGACGGATCGGCGAAATGCTCGTTGGGCCGTTGCCCCGTCGCGTCGATCACGCTGTCGTGGGTCCGCCGGCTGATGTCGAACAGCTCCCTCGGCAGCCTGGTCGCGTCGTAGGGGCAGAGCAACGTCAGCGGGTGGTCGCGGAACACGACGTTCACCGCTGCCTCGAGGCGCTGGTAGTCGATGACCTCGGCCGGCGTCCGCGCGGCCAGGTCCTGCTCGGCGACGACCCGCAGCCGTTGCCCGGGGGCGCTGGCGAGGGAGTCGAGGACCGCCCGGAAGACGTTCCACTGAGGGCGGTAGCCGTCGCGGGCGTCGACGAAGTCGATGGACTTCGCGTCCGGGCCGAGCTCGTCCCGGAGTCGGTCCAGCTTGCCGAGCGGGACCACCGCGAGCACCCGCTCTCCCCGTGCGACGCCGTCGCCGAGGTAGGTGCCGACGGTCTCCGCGAACTGGTCGTCAGTGTCGTAGAACAGGGCGCTGTGGGAGGCCAGTGCTGTGCTGCTCATGCCTCCACCACCAGACGCTGGTGCCGCAGGCCGGTGATGTCCAGGATCCGGCGCAGGAGGTCGGGTGGACGACGGAGCACGAGATGCCCGTCGTGCGGCAGAGCGGCGGCCAGGGCGTGCAGCCCGCTCAGTGTGCCGACGTCGGCGAAGGTCAGCCCGTGAAGGTCCAGGTGCACCCTGGGGGAGACGGCCGCCCGGGAGCGGATCGCCCGGATCAGCCCCGCCCGGTTGGCGATGTCCACCTCGCCCGCGACCCGGAGGCCCCAGGGGTCGCCTACCGCGAGGAACGTCGCCATCGGAGACTCGTCGCCGTCCGGCGCGAGGGCCGTGTGCTCGGCGGCGAGGCTGGCGGCGTGGCCCTTCTCGATGTGGCGCAGGTCGTACTGGCACACCGAGCTGACGCCGAGGTCCCGCTGCATCGCCGTCGCGCGGCGCTCCCACCGGAGCACCTCGTCGGACGAGCCGAGGAAGGTGGCGACGTCACCCATCTCGGCCGCCACCCGCAGAGCCGGGTAGCCGGACTTGCGGGACTCCTCAGCGGCAGCGCGGAAGCCCGCCTCGATGCGGACGAGGTAGCCGTCGTGGGTGCCGCCGTACGTGTCCTCGAAGGTCCGAACCATCAGCTGGCCGCTGGCCAAGGCGTGGGAGCCGGGAAGGTGGTCGAGCAGCGAGGTGAGCATGGTCGTCGCGGCGTCGCCGTCCCCGGCGACGTAGAGCATCTGGTCCCCGGCGGCCAGTCCCCACGCGACGAACGTCGATGCGATCCGCGCGAGCTGCTGGTCGGTGTCGTAGAACGCGCACAGGTGGCTGCCCGGCTCGAGGTCGGCGAGGTTCGCCGTAGCCAGCTCCGGCGACGGGGTCATGGCCTCACTCTAGGTCTGGACCTCGGGCCGGGCCACGGTTTCCGAGCCCCGGTTTCCCGGCCGCGGACGGCCACGACCCTCAATAGTCGCCGGACATCACGTTGGCCAGCGGCTCACCCGCGGCGTAGCGGGACAGCTGCTCCTGCACCAGCCGGTGCGCACGCGGCCACATGGCGCTCGACGATCCGCCCACGTGGGGGGAGATCAGCAGCCCCGGCGCCGACCAGAGAGGGTGGTCGGCGGGCAGCGGCTCGACGTCGGTGACGTCCGTCGCCGCCGTGATCCGCCCGCTGTGCAGAGCCGCGATCAGGTCGTCGGTGACCACGACCGCACCCCGGGCGACGTTGACCAGGAGTGCCCCGTCCTTCATGCGGGCCAGGAAGTCCGCGTCCACCAGGCCGCGGGTGGCGTCCGTGAGGGGTACGACGAGCACCACCACGTCCGCGGTCGGCAGCAGCGCCGGGAGCTCGTCGATCGCGTGCACACCCTCACGGGCTCCTCGGGCGACCCGGACCACCTCGACCTCGAACGGCTCCAGGCGACGCTCGATCGCCTGACCGATCGCGCCGTACCCGACGATCATCACCCGGCGGTCCGCCAGCGCGGGGTGCCAGCCGAAGGTCCACTCCCTCCGGTCCTGCCCCCGCACGAACCCGGGGATGCCGCGCAGCGACGCCAGGGTCAGCGTCACCGCCAGCTCCGCGGTCGAGGTGTCGTGGATGCCGCGGCCGTTGCAGAGCGTCACCCCGTCGGGGATGCGGGACCGCACGTTGTCGACACCGGCGGTGAGGGTCTGCACCAGCCGGAGGTTCGTCATCCGGGGAAGGACGTCGACCACCCCCGGGCGCACCTGGTACGGCGGCACGTAGACCTCGACCTCGTCGACCGAGTCCGGGACGTGCTCGGTCGGGTCGACGACCTCGTACCGCAGGCCGGCGGGCGGTGGGTCGAGGAGCGCGGGGTCGAACGGCAGCCAGACGAGGGGATCGCTCACCCGCCGAGCCTATGCCGCGTCGGTGCGCCCACTGACAGCAAGCGCTGCTTCCCGTAACAGGAAGTCGCCCGTCAGGAACACAGACGTAACGGGCCGGACACCTCCCCGCCATGAAAGTCATGCAAACTAGTAGTGTTAGATCGGAACGACACCTCCAGGGGGAGCCATCATGTCGAACACCATGCAGCACACGAAGGTCGAGCTCGACCGGGACCGCCGGCTCGAGCAGATGAGCCGCCGCGCCCAGGGCCTCACCGATCTGCTCGCCCGCCGCCGGGACCTGTCCGGCGTGCACGAGCGGGCGGACTACCTCGCGGAGTCCGTCTTCTGGGGCGTCTGAGGACGCACGCCGCGGCCGCGCCCACGGGGGGCGCGTCCGCGTGCGACGATGCGGGCATGGAGATCTCCCGGCCGATCGAGACCTGGCTGACCGACATGGACGGCGTGCTGGTCCATGAAGAGGACCCGATCCCCGGGGCCACCGAGTTCATCGAGGCGCTCAAGGCGTCGGGCAGGAAGTTCCTGGTCCTCACCAACAACTCGATCTTCACCCCGCGCGACCTCCGGGCCCGGCTGCTGGCCAGTGGCATCGACGTGCCGGAGAAGGCGATCTGGACCTCCGCGCTGGCCACCGCCGACTTCCTCCACGACCAGCGCCCCAACGGCACGGCGTACGTCGTGGGGGAGGCCGGGCTGACCACCGCCCTGCACGACATCGGGTACGTGATGACCGACCGCGACCCGGACTACGTGGTGCTGGGGGAGACCCGCACGTACTCGTTCGAGGCGATCACCCGGGCGATCCGGCTCATCGACGCCGGTGCCCGGTTCATCGCGACCAACCCCGACGTCAGTGGCCCGAGCGCCGCCGGCAAGCTGCCCGCGACCGGCTCCGTGGCCGCGCTGATCAGCACCGCCACCGGCCGGCAGCCCTACTACATCGGCAAGCCCAACCCGCTGATGATGCGGAGCGCGCTCAACCGGCTGGAGGCGCACTCCGAGACCACGGTGATGATCGGCGACCGGATGGACACCGACATCATCAGCGGGCTGGAGGCCGGGCTGCGGACGATCCTGGTGACCACCGGCTCGACCCCTCCCGGCCAGGTGGAGACGTTCCCGTACCGGCCGACCCTGGTCTGCGCGTCGGTGGCCGATCTGGTCGACCTCGCGACGCTGCCGGCCGAGTCGGCCGAGTAGGTGCTAGTCGGAGTGTTTGCGATGCCGGTGCTGGTGCGGTTTGAGCCATCCGGGCTTCTCGACCGGCTCGAGGTAGCTCTCGGCGGGCGAGTGATAGGTGGTCAGATCCTGCCCGCTTGGGCGGGTCTCGTCGTCTGACCCCATCGGGGTCAGGCCGTGGAGCCGCGCGGCGTAGTCGTCGTCGGTGTCCACGGGTGGCGTCTCGTGGTGACGCTTCAAGTGGAAGGACATCCCTCGACGGTACGACGGTCTGTGCGGGTGCGCCACGACCCGAGTGGACCACTTTCCGGCGACGACGCCCTTCACTCCAGCGTGCGGATCACCCGCGCCGGGTTGCCGACGGCCACCACGTTCGCGGGCAGGTCCTTCGTGACGACCGCGCCGGCGCCGACGATCGTGTTCTCCCCGACACTCACGCCGGCGAGCACGATCGCACCGCCGCCGAGCCACACGTTGTCGCCGATCGTGATCGGCGCCCCCGCCTCCCACTTGTCGCGCCGGGGTCCGGGCTCGACCGGGTGCGTGGGGGTCAGCAGCTGGACGTTCGGCCCTATCTGCACGTCGTCGCCGATGGTGATCGTGCAGACATCAAGGGCAACCAGCCCGTAGTTCGCGAAGCAGCGGGCGCCGATCGAGATATGCGTGCCGTAGTCGACGTACAACGGCGGGCGGATGCCGGTCTCCTCGCCGACCGAGCCGAGGAGATCGCCGAGGATCTTCCGCCGCTCCTCGCGGCTCCGTCCAGCCGCGTTGAAGTCGTCCATGAGCCCGACCGCCCGCACGTGCATCGCGGTCAGCTCGGGGTCGTCGGCGATGTACGGCTCGCCGGCGAGCATCCGCTCGCGGGCCGAGCCGCCGTCATCGGTGGCAGTGCGGGGATCCTGGTCGGTCATGCCGTCACTCTAGGCAGGAGGGGCGCCGCATCCCGGGGACGGGCCATGGCTGTCCCGGGGCCGAACTCAGGGGAAATCCCGTTGCCGGCGTGCAGCCGTGCTGGACACCCTTGTGCCGTGGCCGTCCTCGACCTGATCCCTCGTCCCGTCATGCGGGAGGCGGTTCGCCGCGCCCGGCCGACGAGAGGTCAGCGGCTCGTCGAGCTGGGCCTGCTGGTGGTGCTGTACGTCGCCTACAGCGGGTCGCGCCTCCTCGCCAGCGACGACCTGGGGGCGGCCCAGGACAACGCCCGCGCGCTGGTCCGGTGGGAGCGCGCCTGGCACCTCGACGTCGAGCGGACCGTCGAGGGCTGGTTCCTCCACGTGCCGGCGCTCGGGCTGGCCGGGAGCTACTACTACGCGACCGCCCACTACCTCGTGACCCTGGTCGTGGTGGTGTGGCTGCACCGCCGTGGCGGTTCGGCCTACCTGCGCTCGCGCAACGCCCTGGTGGTGGCCACGGTGGCGGGGCTGGTCTGCTACCTGCTGCTGCCGGTGGCGCCGCCGCGGCTGGCTGGTCTCGGGCATGCCGACGTGATGGAGGCGTACGCCGCCTCCGGCTGGTGGGGCGGCCAGGCCTCCGCGCCGCGCGGTCTCGGGGAGTACACCAACGAGCTGGCCGCGATGCCGTCGCTGCACGCCGGCTGGGCGCTCTGGGTGCTGCTTGCCGTCGCCGCGGCTGGTGCTCCCGTGCTGGTCCGTCGGCTGGCGTTGGCGCACGTGCTGCTCACCGCGGTCGTGGTCGTCGGCACCGGCAACCACTGGGTGGTCGACGTCCTCGCCGGCTGGCTCCTGGTCGGAGCCGCGGCGTACGTCGTTGGTCTCCTCGGCAGGGGGCGGAGGAGCGCGCCTCCGATGCCCGCCTCCGACTAGAGCTCGTCGGCGATGAGGTAGCGGCCGTCCTCGTAGACGAGCTTCAGCGTCACGTCGTTCGTCGTGGTCGAGCCGTCGGCCAGGTCGTACTTCACCCGGTAGCTCACGGTCATGTCGTCCGGGTCACCGGTCGCGCTGACCAGGGTGGCCGAGTCGATCGTTCCCCAGAAGCCCTCGTAGCTGCTGAAGCCACCGCTCTTGCGCTGGAACGCCGGGGTCAGGTCCTTCCACGTCGTGGCGGGGTCCTCGGTGACGGTGGAGAGATAGCTGCCCGCGAACTCCTCCATGCCCTGGGCGGTCGGCCCGCTGTCGCTGGGTGTGTCCGAGGCGGAGGGGGAGGACGACTTCGTGCTCGTCCCGGAGCCGGCCGCGGGGGTGTCGTCCCCTCCTCGGGTGAACAGCCAGGCGCCGAGGATCACGGCGAGCACCATTGCCGCCACGGCGACGAGCACCACGGGGAGCCTGCGGTTGCCGCCGGAGGCCGAGCCCGAGGGGTCCGGAGCCAGGTCGGCGGCGCTGACCTGGGCCACCGGCTCGACCGGGGTGTGGATGGGGGCCGCGACCGCCGGGCGGGGGGCGGTGTCCGTCAGGGGGACCGCGGCCATCACCTGGGTGCTCTCGGCGCGGCCGGCGGCAGCGGAGGGGCCGCGGTCGAGGAAGGTCGCCACCTGGTCGGCGGTCCACCGGGCCTGGGGATCGCGGTGCATGGTGGCGCGCAGGAGCGGGGCGAGCCATCCGGCTCGCTCGGTGCGCGGGGGCTCCTCGTGGACGATCCGGTAGAGCGTCCCCATGAGGTTCTCGCTGGCGTCGTACGGCGGCTGGCCCGCGACCACGTGGTAGAGCGTGGCGCCGAGCGACCAGACGTCGCTCGCCGCCGAGGCACCCTGGCCGGCGGCCACCTCGGGCGCGAGATAGCTCGGCGAGCCGGTGACCATGCCCGCCTGGGTCAGCGTGACGTCCGACTTGGCCCGGGCGATGCCGAAGTCGCCCAGCTTGAGGAAGCCGTCGCGGGTGACCAGCATGTTGCTCGGCTTCACGTCGCGGTGGACGATGCCGGCGCGGTGCGCCGCGGCCAGCGCGTCGGCGGCCTGCGCCATCAGCGCGGCGGCCTGGTCCGGGGTCGCCGGACCCTCGCGGCGGATCCGCTGCGCGAGGTTCTCGGAGTCGAGGTACTCCATCACCAGCCAGGGCTGGTCGTCGGACTCGACGAGGTCGAACACCGCCACCACGTGCTCGTGGTTGAGCATCGCGGACACGCGGGCCTCGCGGCGTACGCGCGCGGCGTCGGGCTCGTCCTGCCCGGGCAGACTGCCGATCTGTTTGAGGGCGACCGGCCGGTCGAGGAGCAGGTCCATGCCGAGCCAGACCGCCCCCATGCCGCCGCGGCCCACCTCGCGCTCGAGGCGGTAGCGGGCGGCGACGACCCGTGCGTCCACGGCGCCGTTGGAATCGGTCATGGGTTCCAGATTAGAGCCTCGGCCGCGCTTGCCCTCAGGGGGACACTGGAGTTGACTGACTCGCTCACCCGCAGGGGTGACCATCAGGAGGTGGCGCATGTTGCGGTTCTCGGGCAGGGGCGTGACCCACGTGGGCAGGGTGCGCGAGACCAATGAGGACTCCGCGTTCGCCGGCCCGTACGTCGCGCTCGTCGCCGACGGCGTCGGCGGAGCGGCGGCGGGTGAGGTCGCGTCCGCGACCGTGGCGTACGTCGTCTCCGCGATCGCCCGGCTCCGTCACGACCAGGATCCGGCCGAGGTGCTCAGGGACGCCATCGAGACGGCCCGCGAGAGCCTCCAGACCGGCATCGACGCCGATCTCGGGCGCGCGGGGATGGCCACCACGCTGACCGCCCTCGCCACCGACGGGGCCAGGGTGGTGCTCGGGCACGTCGGCGACTCACGCGGCTACGTGTTCCGCGACGGCATCCTGCACCAGGTCACCACCGACCACACCTACGTGCAGCAGATGGTCGCCTCGGGGCAGCTGGTGCCCGAGCAGGCCCGCCGCCACCCGTGGCGCAACGTGGTGATGCGGTCCCTGCACGGGGGGCCGGCCGAGGTCGACCAGGCGCCGGACATCGTCGAGCTCGACATCGGACCGGGGGACCGGGTGCTGCTGTGCAGTGACGGGCTGACCGACATGGTCACCGACGAGCGGATCGCCGAGATCCTGCACGTCCCCGACCCGGATGATGCGGCGGCCCGGCTGGTCGACGCGGCGCTCGACGCGGGCGGCTCCGACAACGTCACCTGCCTGGTCCTCGACGTCGTCGACGGCCCGCAGATCTCCGGGGACGGGCAGCTCCTCGGCGCCGTCCGGGACGTGGTGAACATCGTCGATCCGGGCGCCGTGCGAGCAAACTGAGGCAAAATCTGGAATTCACCCGCAACATGGGTCACAATGGACTCACAACTACACACCTGTCATTCGTGAGCACCACATCTGCGAACAGAGACCGCTGGGGAAGGCGTATCTCGACGCCGGAGATGAGGAGGTCACGGTGACCACAAGCACTGCCACCCGCACCGCTACGAGGGGCGTTCTCTACGTCCACTCGGCGCCGTCCGCGCTGTGCCCGCACATCGAGTGGGCCGTCGGCGGTGTCCTTGGCATGCCCGTGAGCCTGGACTGGATCCCGCAGCCTGCTCAGGCAGGCACCTACCGCGCGGAGCTCTCGTGGGCCGGCGCGACCGACTCGGCCGCGGCCGTGGCCTCGTCGCTCCGCGGCTGGAACCACCTCCGCTTCGAGATCACCGAGGAGCCGACGCCCTCCACCGAGGGCGCGCGCTACTCCTACACCCCCGAGCTCGGCATCTTCCACGCCGTCACCGGCCTGCACGGGGACATCATGATCCCGGAGGACCGGCTCAAGGCCGCGGTGGTGAAGGCGGCACTGGGGGACAACACCCTGCTGGTCGAGATCGACAAGCTGCTCGGCAAGCCGTGGGACGACGAGCTGGAGACCTTCCGGCACGCCGGCGACGGCGCCCCGGTGCGCTGGCTGCACCAGGTCGTCTGACGGTGGGTTGAGGAGGCGCGCCAGCGCCGTCTCGAAACCTAGAAGATCTCCGGCAGCTCGCTGGCGCGCCCGGTGAACTCCGGGTCGCGCTTCTCACGGAAGGCGGCCACGCCCTCCTTGCCGTCCCCGACACTGGTCCAGAACATGGCCAGCGAATCCACCCGGTGCGCCTCGAGAGGGTGGGGCAGGCTCGCGTTGCGGTACATCATCTGCCGAGCGAGGGCCGTCCCCACCGGCGACCGGTGCTGGGTGAACCTTCGGGCCAGGGCGTACGCCGCCTCCAGCAGGTCCTCGGCCGGGTGCACCGAGCGCACGAACCCGCCCTCCCGGGCCTCCTCCGGGGTGAGGATGTCAGCGGCGTAGACCCACTCCAGGGCCCGCGAGATGCCCACGATCCGGGGCAGGAACCACGTGGACGCGGCCTCCGGCGTGATGCCGATCCGTCCGAAGACGAAGCCGATCCGGGCCTTCTCCGAGGCCATCCGCACGTCCATCGCGCAGGTCATCGTCGCCCCGATGCCGACCGCGGGGCCGTTGATCGCGGCGATCACGGGCTTAGGGCAGTCGAAGATCGCCAGCGTCACCCGACCGCCGGTGTCCCGCAGGCCGCGGTGGATCGCCGGGTCGTCGAGGCGCTCGCGCATGTCGGCGGGCGTCGGGTGCAGCGACTCATCGAGCCCGAAGACGTTCCCCTCCACCGACAGGTCCATCCCGGCGCAGAACGCGCGGCCGCGCCCGGTGACCACCACCGCGCGGACCGCGTCGTCGCGGCCGGCCCGCGCGAAGGCGTCGACGAGCTCGTCGGCCATCTCGACGGTGAACGCGTTGAGCTGGTCGGGCCGGTCGAGCCACAGGGTCAGCACGCCGTCGGCGGCGAGGTCCCAGGTGAGGGTCGAGTAGTCCTTTACGGGGGTGTCGGCAGGCATGTCCGAAGGCTAGCCTCGGGACCGAATGAACCTCGGGGGCCCGGGGTACATGTTCCGAGGTGGCGGACCGACCGCCCCGCGCACGCCCAGGAGGCACCATGACTGACGAGCCGCTGAACGACGACGACATGACCACCGGCGACGCCGCGGCGGCAGATGCCCCGCTGCCGGGGGGCGATGCCGACGGCACCGACGCGGACGGCACGGACGGCGACTCGACCGACGCCACCGACGGGGACGCCACGGACTCCGACGGCACCGACTCGGACGGCACGGACTCGGACGGCACCGACGGCGACTCCACGGACGCCACCGACGGGGACGCGACCGACTCCGACGGCACGGACGGAGCGACGCTCTGAGCGCTCTCGACCTGCTCAGCGGTGACGCCCAGGCCTTCCTCACGAAGGTCTGGGCGTCCCGTGTGCACCTGCACCAGGGCGACGCGGAGCGGCTCACCGATCTCTTCTCGCTCGACGACGCCGACCACCTGCTGACGTCCACCGCCATCCGGACCCCGCAGGTGCGGGCCGCGCGGGACGGTTCGGTGCTGCCGGAGTCGGCGTACACCCGCGGCGCGACGCTGGCCGGCAAACCGCTCACCGGACTGGTCGACTCGCGCAAGCTGCTGCGGCTCTTCGACGACGGCGCCACCATCGTCTTCCAGGGCATGCACCGCTACTGGCCGCCGCTCGCCGAGCTGGTCGCCCAGCTCGAGCTGGAGCTGGGCCACCCCTGCCAGGCCAACGCCTATCTCACCCCGCCGGGCTCCCAGGGCTTCGCGGTGCACTCGGACAGCCACGACGTGTTCGTGTTCCAGACCCATGGCATCAAGCGGTGGGAGGTGCACACGGACGGCGAGATCGACCGGGTGAACCTCGAGCCCGGACTGTCCATGTACCTCCCCACCGGCACCCCGCACGCCGCGCGCGCCCAGGACCGTGCCTCGCTGCACGTGACGATCGGGATCAACCAGCTCACCTGGCGCGGGCTGCTCGACCGCGCGGTCGCCGGGATCCTCGACGGTTCCGAGGACGGCCATCTGCCGGCCGGCTACCTCGAGGACCCGACGCTGGTCCGGGACGGCCTCGCCGACCGGCTGGCGGCCCTGGCGGACGCCGTCCGCGACACCGATGCCGACGCGATCGTCGATGCCCACGTGCAGCGCTTCCTGACCGGACGCCAGCCCAGCGTCCGCGGCGGCCTGCGGGACGTGCTCGAGGCCCGCCACCTGACCGACACCACCGTGCTGCGCCGCCGTACCGGGCACCCGTGCGTGCTGGTCGACCGCGGCGAGACGCTGCGGGTGCTGCTCGGCGACCGCTACCTCGACGTCCCGGCCCGGCTGCGCCCGGCGCTCGAGAAGATCCGCTGCCGGCAGGACCTCAGCCCGGCGGACCTTCCGCTGGACGAGCAGAGTCGCCTGGTGCTGTGCCGCCGGCTCATCCGCGAGGGGCTGCTCGAGGTCCGCGGTTGAGTGCACCGTTCCGCTGCGCAACCGCCAGCCTCGGCCGGGCCGACCTGCTCGCGGGCACGGCGTCGACGGTGCGCGCGTTCCTGCTGGTCGAGCATCCCGGCCCGTGGGGCGCCGACGTGCTGCGCGACTCGCGACTGCCGGACGGCGTCGGCGCCCGGCTGGCCCGAGCCTCGCGGGTCGCGAAGGTCCGGGTGCTGTTCATCCGCCGCCACAGACGCTCGGTCACCGACGGCACCCGCGTCTTCGCCGCGTACGCCGATCCCACCGCGCCGTGGGCCGAGACCACCCTGGTCGACGGCCCGGAGGGGGTGCTCGACCTCGACCTCGCCGCGCTGGGCGCCGGTCGCTCGCCCGGCCTCACGCCGTACGACGGGTCGCTGCTGTGCGTCTGCACGCACGGGCGGCACGACGCGTGCTGCGCCGAGCGCGGGCGCCCGGTGGCGGCGGCGGTGTCGGCGGCCCATCCCGACGAGGCGTGGGAGGTCTCACACATCGGGGGAGACCGCTTCGCGGCGAACCTCCTGGTGCTCCCGCACGGGCTCTACTACGGCGCGCTGGACCCGCCGTCCGCGATCTCGGTCAGCGGCAGCCACCTGACCGGCCAGCTCGACCTGGACCGCCTCCGCGGGCGTTCCGGCCTGCCGATGCCGGTGCAGGCCGCCGAGGTGGCACTGCGCCGTCAGCTGGGGGAGACGCGTGAGGACGCGGTCCGCTACCTGGGACGCGAGACCCGCGAGGCGGTGACCGTGGCCCGCTTCGAGGTCGCGGGAGCCACCTGGGAGGTCGAGGTGCACACCGGCCACGACGAGGACGGCGTCCGCCTGACCTGTGGCGTCGAGAGGCTCAGCCGGATCCCGCGCCACGACGTCATCCACATCGGTCGCCTGGGCGACCGGAACGTCTGACGCAACGCACAACGTCATGGGCGGTGGTGGGGGGGGGCGCCCCCAACCCACAACACCAGGGCGGGGGGGACCGAATTGTAAACGAAGGCGCCCGAGAGGGCAACCCC
>JBEVFC010000341.1:0-6022 GCA_040512455.1 Nocardioides sp. | reverse complement strand
CGGGGTCGAGCAGGGAGTCCGCGTCGACCATGCAGACCAGCTCCTTGCGGGCCATGTTGATGCCCACGTTGAGCGCGTCGGCCTTGCCGCCGTTGGACTTGGTGACCAGGACCAGGTTGTGGCTGCCCTTGCGAGAGAGGTACGTCGCGAGCACCTCGCCCTTCATCGGCACCAGGCGGTCGACGACCAGCGGGACCTCGACCAGGTCGAACTCGGCGACCAGCTTGGCGACCGTGTCGTCCTTGGAGCCGTCGTCAACCACGATGACCTCGAAGTCGGGGTACCGCATGGCCATCATCGCCTGCACCGACTCGATGATCGTCTCGGACTCGTTGTAGGCCGGCATCAGCACGGTGATCCCGCGGGCCAGCGGCTCGCCGAACGACTCGTCGTACGCCGCGAACTCGATGCGGCGCCGGTAGCCGATGAAGTCGGAGACGGCGAACACGGTCAGCATCAGGAAGCTGGTGTTGATGAGCAGCGAGTAGCCGATGAAGAACCAGCCCATCGCCAGGATCAGCGCCGAGAACGCGTTCACCCAGTCCATGTCAGCGCCCAGCACGCAGGCCGTGGACCGCGAGCGCCTCCGCGGCGTACGGCGAGAGGTGGCTGCGCAGGGTGTCCATGCCGGGCTCGCCCAGCTTGAGCAGGGAGGCGGCCAGCGTGCGGCTGGTCAACCGCGGGGCACGGTCGAGGGCGCGGCCGAGGCCGACGGCGGCGGCCGCGTCGCCGATGTCCCCGAGCGCGCCGGCCGCGGCGGAGCGGACCAGCTCGTCGGGCACGTTGAGGGCGTTGACGAGGGCAGGGATGGCGGTGGGAGAGCCGATCCGGCCCAGTGCCTCGGCGGCGGCGGCCTGCAACGCCGGTCGGCGCGTGGTCAGCGCGTCGATGAGCAGGTTCACCGAGCCGACGTCGCCGACCAGACCCAGCCCGACGGTGGACAGCTCGGCCTGGCGGCCGCTGCCGGCGGAACGGGCCATGCCCTTGGAGAGCTCGGCGCGCATGGCCGGGGCGCCGGCCTGGCCGATCCGCTCGAGCGCGGACACCACGTCGCGGGTCAGTCGGTCGTCGCCGCCGCTGGTGCGCAGGATCGGCACCACGGCGGCCGGGTCACCGATGGCACCGAGGGCGCGCAGCGCCACCCGGCGCACCAGGAAGGACCGGTCCTGGAGCAGCGGCACCAGGTCGGGTACGGCGTCGGCCCGGTGCAGCGCGCCGAGCCGGTAGGCACCGCGGCAGCGACGCACCGCGGACCAGGAGTTCAGCAGGACGCGGGCCCGGCCGACGGCGCCGCGCTCGGTGACCAGGTCCACCAGGACCGTCCGCGTCTCACCGGTGACCTTGGGCAGGTAGGAGAAGATCTGCGACTCGGCCTGGGTGCCCTCCTCGCCGGTGAGCTTCGCGATCCGGTCCCGGGCCACCTGGATCTCGTCGGGCTCGCCCATGAGGACGGTGAGCACCAGGTCGCGGGTGACCGCGTGCGCCCGGGCGCGACGCTTCGTCCGGAGGTCTGCGGTGACCCGCAGGACGACCAGCAGGAGGACCAGCCCGGCCGACAGTGCGACCAGACCGACGACCAACCAGACGAGTACCGTCACTCACCGCTCCGCGCGAGCACAGCGGCGACCCGAGAGGCCAGCTCGCGCGGGGAGAACGGCTTGGTGACGTAGTCGTCGGCGCCCGCGGCGAAACCCTGCTCGATGTCGGTCTCCTGCGCGCGGGCGGTGAGCATGATGACCGGGATGGACGCCGTCTCCGGCGACTGACGCAGGACACGAGCGGCGTCGAGGCCGCTCATGCCCGGCATCATCACGTCGAGGAGGACGAGCGCGGGACGCTCCTCCTGGCAGGCCGCGACGGCGGCCGCCCCGTCTCCGACGGCGACCACGTCATGACCCGACTGGCGAAGCTTGAAGACGACGAGCTCACGGATGTCTTCGTCGTCGTCGGCTACAACAATTCTGGCCATGGCCGCACTCTAGGCAATCAGTCGTCGTCGCGGTTGCTCGAACCGCCGGGGGTGGTCTTCTGAACCTGCATGAGGAACTCGATGTTGCTCTGCGACTTCTTGAGCCGCTCGAGCAGCAGCTCGAGGGCCTGCTGGCCGTCGAGACCCGACAGAACCCGGCGGAGCTTCCAGACGATGGCGAGCTCCTCCTTGCTCATCAGGAGCTCCTCGCGGCGGGTGCCCGACTGCACGGCGTCGATCGCCGGGAAGATCCGCTTGTCCGCGAAGTCGCGGCGCAGCCGGATCTCCATGTTGCCGGTGCCCTTGAACTCCTCGAAGATCACCTCGTCCATCTTGGAGCCGCTCTCGATGAGGGCGGTGGCCAAGATGGTGAGCGAGCCGCCGTTCTCGATGTTGCGGGCGGCACCGAAGAAGCGCTTCGGCGGGTACAGCGCGGCGGAGTCGACGCCGCCGGACAGGATCCGGCCGCTCGCCGGGGCGGCGAGGTTGTAGGCGCGACCCAGGCGGGTGATGCCGTCGAGCAGCACGACCACGTCGTGGCCGAGCTCGACCAGGCGCTTGGCCCGCTCGATCGCCAGCTCCGCGACCGTGGTGTGGTCGGTGGCCGGGCGGTCGAACGTCGAGGAGATGACCTCGCCCTTGACCGAGCGCTCGAAGTCGGTGACCTCCTCCGGACGCTCGTCCACGAGCACGACCATCAGGTGGCACTCGGGGTTGTTGGTCGTGATGGAGTTCGCGATCGACTGCATGATCATCGTCTTGCCGGCCTTGGAGGGCGACACGATGAGGCCGCGCTGGCCCTTGCCGATCGGGGCCGCGATGTCGATGACCCGGCCGATCAGGTTGGTGGGCTCGGTCTCGAGCCGGAGACGCTCGCTGGCGTAGAGCGGGGTCAGCTTGGCGAAGTCGACGCGGTTCTTGGCCGAGTCCGGGTCCGCCCCGTTGACGGAGTCGATCCGCACCATCGGGTTGAACTTCTCCTTGCGCTCGCCCTCACGGGGCTGGCGCACCTGGCCGACGATGGCGTCACCGCGGCGCAGGCCGAACCTGCGCACCATCGACAGCGAGACGTAGACGTCCTCGGTGCCGGGCAGGTAGCCGCTGGTGCGCACGAACGCGTAGTTGTCGAGCACGTCGAGGATGCCGGCGGCGGGCACCAGGACGTCGTCCTCGAGGATCGTGGTGTCGGGCTCGTTGCGGTTGCCGCGGCGGTCGTTGCGGTCGTTGCGGTCGGACCGGTCGGACCGATCGGAGCGCTCGGGGCGGGTGTCCCGCTCGTTGCGGTCCCCGCGGTCGCGGCCCCGGCGACGACGGCTGCTGCGGCTGCCGCCCTGACCGTCCGGGTCGTTGTCCCGGGCGCGGTTCTGCTGGCCGCCCTGGCTCTGGCCGCCCTGGTTCTGGCCGCCCTGGTTGTCCTGGCGGTTGTCCTGACGGGTGTCCTGGTTGCGGTTGCGGCCGCCCTGGCCGTCGCGGTCCTGGTCGCCATCGCGGTTCCGGTCGTTGTCGCGGTCGCGGTCACGGGTGCGGTCGCCCTGGTCCCGGTTGCCCTGGCGGTCGCCCTGGTCCCGGTTGCTCTGCTCCCGGTTGCCCTGGTCGCGATCGGACTGGTCCCGGTTCTCGCGGTTGCCCTGGTCGCGGTCGGCCTGGTCCCGGTCGCCCTGGTCGCGGGTGCGACGACGCTCGGCCCGGTCCGCCGGGGCGCTGTCGGGAGCGCTCTCGGGCGTGGTCGTGGGCTCGGTGCGAGCGGTGTTGCGGGTCCGGCTCCGGACCTTGGGGGCGGACGTGGTGTCCGACTGCGGGGCCTGGGACGCGGTGTCCGGCTTCTCGGCCGCCTGGGTCTTGGCCGTCTCGGCCTTGGGGGTCTCGGTCTTGGCCGTCTCGGCCTTGGGGTTCTGGGTCTTGGGGTTCTGGCTCTTGGCGGTCTGGGCGCCGGAGCGGGCGCTGGACTGGGCCGTCTTGATGGCCTCGACCAGCTGTGCCTTCTTCATGCTCCCGGCGCCGGAGATGCCCATGCTGCCGGCCATCGACTTGAGGTCGGCGATCAGCATGGAGTTGAGCCCGCCACCGCGCTTCTTGCCGGTGCTCTCAGAGGCACCGGCGCTCCCGGTCGACGATGCCGACTCCGAGGGGGTGGAGGATTCGATGGTTTCCGTCACGTGAGGTCCTTCCCACGTATCTGTGCCGAACCGGCTCGAGTGCCGTCGGCTTCTCATGTGTGCGCTTCCTCGTACCGCCTCCGGCACGGTGGCCGAACGGCGGCAAGGAGAAAGATGGGTGCATCGACCGGGGGCATCTCGACGATGTCATCGGTGGATGCGAGCGCCGAACGTTCCTGGCGCACCGCCAGCGTAACACCGGGTCAGGGCGAATGTGCCAACTGTCACCAAGGGGCGCGCAGGCGGGTCAGCCGCTGACCAGGACGCCGCGGTTGTCGATCTCGAGGTGCTGCGCGGACCAGCCCTCGGGGCACCGCGCCAGCAGGTCGCGCGGGCCGGTCGACCAGTCGGCGACCGGCCGCACCGGACCGTCGGTGAAGACCAGGACGGTGGGGCCGGCTCCGGAGACCACCGCGGGGTGACCGTCGCCGCGCAGGTCGGCGACCAGCGCCAGCGACGCGGGCATCGCGGGCTCGCGGTAGTCCTGGTGCAGCAGGTCGCGGGTGGCGCGGTGCAGCAGCTCGGGGCGCCCGGCCAGGGCCGCGACCAGCAGCGCGGCCCGGCCGGCGTTCGCCGCCGCGTCGGCGTGCGGCACCTGGGTGGGCAGCAGTCCCCGGGCGACCTCGGTGGAGACCGGCTCGGGGGGCACGAACACCACCACCGAGACCCGCGGGTCGACGGCGGCGTTGGCGGCGTACCACCCGTCGTCGTCCCGACCCGAGATCACGAACCCGCCGAGGAAGGCGGGCGCCACGTTGTCGGGGTGGCCCTCGAGGTCGGCCGCCAGCGCCAGCACCTGGTCGTCGTCCATGAGCAGCCCGCCGCCCGCGACCAGGGCCCGGGCCAGGGCGATGCCGGCGACGATCGCGGCCGAGGACGACCCGAGGCCGCGGCTGTGCGGGATGACGTTGCGGCACGTCAGCCGGAGACCGGACGGCTTGGCGCCCATCGCCGCGAAGGCGGCGCGCATCGCCCGGACCACCAGGTGCGACTCGTCACGGAGTACGTCGTCGGCGCCCTCGCCGTGCACCTCGATGGTGAGCCCCTCCGGGACCACCTCCGCCTCGAGCTCGTCGCGGAGGTCGAGCGCCAGCCCGAACGCGTCGAAACCGGGGCCGAGGTTGGCCGAGGTGGCCGGCACCGAGACCTGCACGGGGCCGTCGACGAACCGGGCCATCAGGTGAGTCCGGCGGCCGCGGCCGCGGCGTCCACGTCGGCGTCCACGATGTTGTCGACGAGATGCCCGAAGGCCTCGAGCGCCGTCGCGGTGTCCTTGAGCCCGTGGCCGGTGACGGTGACCGCGACCGTGGCGCCGGCGTACGAGTCACCGAGCTCGAGGTCCTGCAGCAGTCCGGCGACACCGGCGGCGGAGGCCGGCTCGACGAAGACGCCGTCGCGCCGGGCCAGCTCGCGCTGGGCGGACAGGATCTGCTCGTCGGAGAGCGACCGGAACCTGCCGCCGGACTCCGCGGCCGCGGCCTCGGCCAGCTTCCAGGACGCGGGGTTGCCGATCCGGATCGCGGTGGCCTTGGTCTCGGGGTGCGGGAACGGCTGGCCGGTGACGAGGGGGGCGGCGCCCTCGGCCTGGTAGGCGCGCATCACCGGGCGCCGGGTGGCGTGGCCGAGGTCGGCGTACTGCCGGTAGCCCAGCCAGTACGCCGAGATGTTGCCGGCGTTGCCGACCGGCAGCAGGTGGAAGTCGGGGGCGTCCCCGAGCCGGTCGACGACCTCGAAGGCGGCGGTCTTCTGGCCCTCGAGGCGGATCGGGTTGACGGAGTTCACCAGCGCCACCGGGTAGTGGTCGGCGAGGCTGCGCGAGAGCCGCAGGCAGTCGTCGAAGTTGCCGCGGACCATGATGATGTGGCCGCCGTGCATGATCGCCTGCGCCATCTTGCCG
>JBEVFC010000305.1:0-6408 GCA_040512455.1 Nocardioides sp. | reverse complement strand
GCTGATGGACGCCGTCCACGTCGGTGGGCTCGGCGGCACGTACGGCGGCAACCCGGTCGCCTGCGCGGCCGCCCTCGGCGCGATCGAGGAGATGCGCGAGCACGACCTCGTCGCCCGGGCCCGGGCGATCGGGGCCCTCATGCAGGCCCGCCTCGACGACCTGGCCGGCAAGCACGCCGTCATCGCCGACATCCGCGGCCGCGGCGCCATGATGGCCATCGAGCTGGTCGACCCCGACACCGGTGCCGCGGACCCGGCCCGCGCCGCCGCGGTCAACGCGCACTGCCACCGCAACGGCGTGGTCACGCTGACCTGCGGCACCTGGGGCAACGTGTTCCGCTTCCTGCCGCCACTGGCGACCAGCGACGCACTGCTGCACGAGGCCTTCGACGTGGTCGCCGACGCCTTCGCCGCCACCGACTGACGCCGACGCGGGACGTCATGCGAACGGCTCGCCCCGGCCGCCAGGGTGTATGACGTTGCGGGGTCAGGGAGCGGCGGCGGCGGACTGGGCGACGCCCGAGGACAGCCGCTGGGCCAGGTAGATCGGGATCGCCGAGAGCAGCACCAGCACGGCCGCGACGACGTTGACGACCGGCGCCTGGTTGGGCCGGAACAGGTTGTTGAAGATCCAGATCGGCAGCGTCTGCTGCTGGCTGCCCGCGGTGAACGTGGTCACCACGATCTCGTCGAAGCTGAGGCCGAAGGACAGCAGTGCGCCGGCCAGCAGCGCGGACCGCATCATCGGGAACGTCACCAGCCGGAAGGTGGTGAAGTGGCCGGCCCCGAGGTCCATCGACGCCTGCTCGAAGTTCCGGCCCAGGCGCTGCAGCCGGGCCTGCACGTTGTTGAACACGGTGACGATGCAGAACGTCGCGTGCGCGACCACGATGGTGAGGAACCCGAGGTCCAGGCCGAGCACGGTCCGGAACGCGTTGTTCAGGGCGATGCCGGTGACGATGCCGGGCAGCGCGATCGGCAGGATGATCAGCAGCGAGACCACGTTGCGCCCGAAGAAGCGGGTACGCCGCATCGCGAGCGAGGCGGTCGTCCCCAGCACCAGCGAGATCGCGGTGGCCAGCAGCGCCACCTGCACGCTGACCCAGAGTGCGTGCCGCGCGCCCGTGCTGTCGGCTGCCACTCGCCACCAGTGCAGGGTCAGGTCCTCCGGCGGCCAGGCGAAGGTGCTGCTGGCATTGAACGAGTTGAGGATCACCAGCAGCAGCGGTGTGTAGATGATCACCAGCAGGAGCACGGTGAACACGCGGAGCACGGCACGCAGGCCCGGGGACAGGTTCACAGGTTCTCCAGGGCGCCGGTCCGGCGTGCCGCACCGAGGTAGATGACCATGACCACGACGGGGATGGTCGCCACCGCCGCGGCGAACGGCAGGTTGTTGGCGGCACCGACGTTGTCGTAGACCACGTTCCCGAGCAGCTGGCTGGTGCCACCGACGATCCGGACGGCGATGTAGTCACCGAGCGACAGCGAGAACGTGAAGATCGAGCCGGCCACGATCGCCGGGAACGCCATCGGCAGCACCACCCGACGCAGCGTGGTCCAGGCCCCGCCGCCGAGGTCGGCGGAGGCCTCCCACAGCGAGTCCGGCAGCCGCTCGAGCCCGGCGAAGATCGGCAGGATCATGTACGGCAGCCACAGGTAGGCCAGCACGATGATGGTCGCGGGCAGCCCGTAGCCCGGTGAGCTCAGCCCGAACGGCGCCGCCAGCCAGGAGATCAGCCCGTTCTCGGACAGCATGCCGCGCCAGGCGTACGCCTTCACCAGGTACGACGCCCACAGCGGCATCAGCACCGAGATGACCAGCAGCCGCTGCACCCGCGGGGAGGCGACCTTCGCCATGTACAGCGCGATCGGGAAGGCCAGCAGCACGTCGATCACCGTGACCAGGGCGGCGACGCCGATCGTGCGCAGCGTGATCGTCCGGTACACCTCGATGGTGAAGAGGTCCCGGAAGTTGTCGAGCGTCCAGACCCGCTCGATCGTCCCGGTGAAGTCGTTCTGCTGCCAGAGCGAGGTGATGAACAGGGCGCCCAGAGCCCCGAGGTAGGCCACCCCCAGCCACAGCATCGCCGGGGTGAGCAGCAGCACGGTGCGACCCGCCGAGCGTCCGGCCCTGCGCGGGGGACGTGTGCGCCCCTCGGGGGGCCGGACGTCGGCAGGGGTGGCCACGGTCAGCCCTTCACCTCGGTCCAGGCCTGCGTCCAGTCGCCGTAGTCGGTGCACGTCACGTCCTCGCGGCCGTCGATGCACTGCTCGATGGGCGTGGTCCAGTACCAGATGTTCTCGGCGTAGGACTCGTCGCCGGCGTGGTAGGTGTCGCAGTGCCCCTTGTCACTGGTCAGGTCGCAGGCCTTGAGGTTGGCGGGCGCCTCGCCGAAGTACTCCGCGACCGCGGCCTGGGCCGGCGGGCTGCCGATGTAGTCGAGCCAGGCGTAGGCGCAGTTCGAGTGCTCGGAGTCCGCCTTGACCATCCAGGTGTCTGACCATCCGGTCGATCCCTCCTCAGGCAGGATCGCCTCGACCGGGACCTTCTCGCCCTGGGCCACGGAGGCGATGACCTGCCAGGTGGTGCCGATCACCGAGTCGCCGGTCGAGAAGGCCTGGATCTCCTTGAGGTAGTCCGACCAGTACTCCGAGACGCTTTCCTTCTGCTTCTTGAGCAGGTCCACCGCGGCCGCGAGCTGGTCCTTGTCCAAGGCGTACGGGTTCTTGATCCCCAGGTCGGGCTGCGTGTTCATCAGGTAGAGCGCTGCGTCCGCGATGTAGATCGGAGAGTCGTACGCCGTCACCTTGCCGTCGTACTGCGCGGCGTCGTCGAAGACTGCGCCCCAGCTGGTCGGCGCCGGCTTCACCGTGTCGGTGCGCCACATCAGCAGGTTGGCCCCCCAGCCGTGCGGCATGCCGTACATCTGGCCGTCGACCGAGTTCCAGTCGCGGTCCTTGAGGAATGACGAGATGTCCGCGTAGTTCTTCAGCAGGTCGGTGTTGACGGGCGCCACGTCACCGGACGCGATCAGGCGCAGCGAGGCGTCACCCGACGCCGACACGACGTCGTAGTCTCCGGTCTTCATCAGGGTGACCGCCTCGTCGGACGTGCCGAAGTACTTCACGCTCGCCTCGCACCCGGTCTCCTTCTCGAAGGGGGTGACCCAGTCGACGGTCTTGTCGGTGGAGCCGTCCTCGGCGTAGCCCGGCCAGGCCAGGATGCTGACCTCGCCCTCGCCCTCGCCGAGCGACTCCTTCATCGGGATGTCGGGAGGGGTGAACCCGCCGCCGCCCGAGCTGGCCGTGGAGTCATCCCCCGAGTCCGTGCCGCAGGCGGTCGCCAGCGCCAGCAACAGGGTGCCCGCTACCGCGGCGGGCTTCAGGAACGTGCGTTTCATGATGTCTCCTCCTCAGGGGACGAGGGCTGCTGCCCGGTTGTGCTGCCCACCGGAACGGCGACACTGCCGCCCAGGGGGACGAGGCTGTCGCGGGACCAGACCAGGAGGACCTGCTGACCGCGGCGCTCCAGGGCGGCGTCGATCGAGCGGTCGGTGTTCTGGTGCGCGACGGTGAGGGTGGCGCCGGCATCGAGGTCGACGACCGAGTGGGTGACCGAGCCGAGGTACACCACCTCGCGCACGGTCCCCCGCGCGACGCAGCGGTCACCGGCCCCCGCGGGGGCCTCCCCCGGCCCGAGCATCCACACCTTCTCGGGGCGGATCACGAACGGGCCGGGCTCCCCCACGACGCTGCGCGCCACGTCACCCTCGAGCAGGTTCGAGGTGCCGACGAAGCCGGCGACGAAGGCACTCGCCGGGTGCTCGTAGAGCTCGACCGGGGTCGCCAGCTGCTCGATGCGCCCCTCGTTGAAGACCGCGATGCGGTCGCTCATCGTCAGGGCCTCCTCCTGGTCGTGCGTGACGAAGACGAAGGTGATCCCCACCTGGCGCTGGATCTCCTTCAGCTCGATCTGCATCGCTCGGCGGAGCTTCAGGTCCAGAGCACCCAGGGGTTCGTCGAGGAGCAGCACCCGAGGCCGGTTGACGAGGGCCCGGGCCAGCGCGACAAGCTGGCGCTGCCCGCCGGAGAGCTGGTGCGGCCGGCGCTCGGCGTACCCCTCGAGCCGGACCGTGGCCAGCGCCTCCGTCGCGCGCTCCCGCCGGTCGGCGCGCGCCACCTTCTTCACCCGCAGGCCGTACTCCACGTTCTGGCGCACGCTCATGTGCGGGAAGATCGCGTAGTCCTGGAAGACGGTGTTGACGTCCCGGTCGAACGGCGGCCGGTCCGTGACGTCGTCGTCGGCCAGCATGACCCGCCCCGCCGTGGGCTGCTCGAAGCCCGCGATGAGCCGCAGCACCGTGGTCTTGCCGGAGCCCGACGGGCCGAGCATGGAGAAGAACTCGCCGTCCGCGATGTCGAGGTCGAGATCGTCCACGGCGCGCACCTCACCGAAGTGCTTGCTCAGGCCACGCAGGGAGATCGCGGTCGCCATGGATCAGAGCTCCTTCTGCCCCCAGGGGCTGCCGTACTCGGTGAGCAGGTCGAGGAACGGCACGGCGTCGAAGGCCTCCGGCCCGAGCACGCCGACACCCGACCAGGTGCCGCGGGCGATGAGCTCGAGGGCGACGACGGGGTTGACGGCGGTCTGCCAGACCACGCACTGGTGGCCGTACTCCTGCATGGACCACTCGTTGTCGACCACGTGGTAGAGGTACGTCGAGCGCGGCGCGCCGTCCTTGTCCTTGCCGGTGACCCAGAGGCCGGCGCAGGTCTTGCCCTTCATCTTCGGGCCGATCGTGGCCGGGTCGGGCAGGCACGCGGCGACCACGTCACGCGGCGAGACCTCCACGCCCTTGACCCGCACCTTCTCGGTGCTGTCGAGACCGAGCGTGTGGAGCACCTTGAGGATGGTGATGAACTCGTCGCCGAGGCCGTACTTGAACGTCGCGCGCTTGCAGTCGACCCAGCGCGGCATGAGGAGCACCTCCTCGTGCTCGACGTTGACGCACTCGACCGGACCGATGCCCTCGGGGAAGTCGAACACCTCCGGCTCGGAGAACGGCGGGGTCGTGAACCAGCCGCCGTCGACGCCGGCCCGCTCCTTCTCGTAGATCACGGGCGGGTTGAGGCACTCCTCGATCGTGGTCCACATCGAGAACGACGGCGCGAAGATCTCGTTGCCGTCGTCGTCGGTGACCACCAGGTTGGCGCCGTCCCGGGTGCCGAGCTCGTCGATCTCGGAGAACAGGTGGTCGGCGGCGTACCGCGCGAACACGTCGGAGAGCCCGGGCTCGACACCGATGCCGACCAGCGCCAGCCGGCCACTCCTCTCCCAGTCCTCCGCCTTGGCGAACTGCTCGTCCCCGAGCTTCACCCCGACCTTCTCGTACGGCGCCTCGGGGTGCGGGTGGGACAGCGACATCGCCATGTCCACGTAGTCGGCACCGGCCGCGAAGGCTCCGTCGAACAGCGCCATGTTGAACACCGGGTCGACGGCGTTCATCACGTGCGTGATGGCGTGCTCGCGGCAGAGCCGCTCCACCGCCCCGGCGTCGGAGGCGTCGATCTGGGCACCGACGTACCGGTCGTCGACCGCCGCCGCCCGGTCCGCCTTCGCCGCGTCGTAGTCGGCGATGACGATCCCGTCGAAGAAGTCGCGCCGGGCGGCAATGGCCGCGAACGCACCGCCGACGCCACCGGCGCCGACCAGGAGGATCCTCATGTCACTCTCCGATGTACGACATGACGTGCTTGACCCGCGTGTAGTCCTCGAGCCCGTACATGGACAGGTCCTTGCCGTAGCCCGAGTGCTTGAAGCCGCCGTGCGGCATCTCCGCGACGATCGGGATGTGGGTGTTGATCCACACCGCGCCGAAGTCCAGCTTCTTCGCCATCCGCATCGCGCGGCCGTGGTCCTTGGTCCACACGCTCGAGGCCAGGCCGTACTCCACGCCGTTCGCCCAGCGCAGCGCCTCGCCCTCGTCGCTGAACCGCTGCACCGTGATGACGGGACCGAAGATCTCGGTCTGGATCTGCTCGTCGTCCTGGCGCAGGCCGGAGAGCACGGTGGGCTCGTAGAAGTACCCGGTCTCGCCCTGGCGCCTGCCGCCCGCGGCAAGCGTGGCGTGGTCGGGGAGGCGGTCGACCATGCCGGAGACGTGGGCGAGCTGGTTCGCGTTGTTCAGGGGCCCGTAGAGGACGTCGTCGTCGTCGGGCATGCCGGTCCTCGTGTTGCGCGCCTGTTCGGTGAGCGCGGCGACGAAGTCGTCGTGGACGCCCGGGCCGGCGAGCACCCGGGTGGCCGCCGTGCAGTCCTGGCCGGCGTTGAAGTAGCCCGCCCCGGCGATGCCCTCCGCGGCGGCCTCGATGTCGGCGTCGTCGAACACCACCACGGGCGCCGTG
>JBEVFC010000290.1:0-7259 GCA_040512455.1 Nocardioides sp. | reverse complement strand
TGCGGCGACCCGTAGACACCGAGCATCCCGTGGTGCTGGAGGAACGAGAACAGGTAGCGGGCCGGGTAGTCCAGCGCCAGGTCCGGGTCGGTCGACCACACGGCGGCGACCAGGTGCTCCATGAAGTGCCGCTGGAAGTACGCCGTGAAGCGGCCGCGGGCCAGGAAGTCGCGCAGCGTCTCGTCCGGGTTGCCGTCGTCCGGGGTCGCCAGCAGCGCCCGGGCCCGCCGGTGGAAGCGCGGGATCTCGACGAGCATCCGGAGGTACGCCGGTCGCGCCAGGTTGCGGCGGGAGGGGAAGAGTCCGCGGGGCCCCAGCGCGCCGGCGTACTCCAGACCCGAACCGATGTCCCACACGGACATCGACATCTCGGACTCCTGGGTCTCCACGCCGAGCTCGGCGAAGAGGCGCAGGAGGACTGGGTAGGTGCGCTCGTTGTGCACGATGAACCCGGTGTCGATGGCGAGGCCCTCATCGCCGGCCACTCCCTCAGCCGCAGGGAGGGCGTGGGTGTCGGCGTGGCCGCCGAGGCGGGTGTCGGCCTCGAACAGCGTCACGTGCGCAGTGCGTGAGGCAACGTGGGCGGCCACCAGGCCGGCCACACCGCTCCCCACGACCGCGACCCGGCCGTTCACGCTCCCTCGAGCTCGAACAGGGCGATCGGCGCCGAGGTCGGCTTGTCCGATCCACCTGCGGGCTCCACGGTGATGCCGACGGCACTGGCGTCGTTGGCGTCGCCGGACAGCAGGACCGTCTGGTCGGCCTTGTCGGGCATCAGCCCGGCCGGCACCATCACACCGTCCTTCTGCAGCCAGAGCTCGTAGACCTTGCCGTTGGGCGCGGACGGCATCCTGCTGGTCAGCAGGACCGCCTTGCCCTCGGCCTCGGAGTGGACCACCGTGGCCGTCGCGCCGTCCGGGAACTCCTTGAGCACGTGCTGGGCGTCGGGGTCCTTCAGGACCCGGTCGGCGGCGGTCAGCTGGGTCTGCTGGCTGCCGCTGTCGTCGTTCCAGGGCTGACTCGCGACCACGCCGCCGGCGATCAGGGCGGCCACGGCTGCCGCGGCCACCAGGGCCGGGCGAAGTCGACGGCGTCGGGAGTCCAGCGACGTCACCTCCGCGGGGGGCGCGGTCTCCCGGGCCGGGAGCGGGGTGGTCTCGACGACCGGCGGCAGCGGCCGCACCTTCGAGATGTCGGCGAGCAGCCGCTCGCGCAGGGCCGGAGGGGGCTCGGCGAGAGTCGTCTCGGGGAGCATCGCGGCGGCCTCGCGGAGGCTGTCGACCTCGGCACGGCAGTCGGCGCAGGTGGCCAGGTGCTGCTCGAAGAGCAGGCGCTCGGCGGGGTCGAGGGCGTCGACGGCGTACGCGCCCGACAGGGCGTGGATCTCGCTCATGCCGTCACCCCCAGGGAGTCGCGAAGGCGGATGAGGCCATCCCGGATCCGGGTCTTGGCCGTGCCGACCGGCAGGTCCAGCATGGTGGCCACCTCCGTGTGTGTGTATCCGCCGAAGTACGCGAGCTCGATTGCTTCGCGCTGGACGTCGGTGAGAGTCCTCATGGCCTGACGGACCCGTTGGGTTTCGATCGCCGTGGTGGCGGCCTCGGCCGTGGAGTCGTGGGCCACCGTGACGCTCTGGTCGTGGTACGTCGCGTCCCTGCGGCTGGCGGCCTCTGCGGACCTGACCCGGTCGACGGCGCGACGGTGAGCGAGGGTGAGGAGCCAGGAGAGGGCGCTCCCGCGGTCCGGGTCGAACCGCGAGGCGATGCGCCACGCCTCCAGGAAGGTCTCCTGGGTGACTTCCTCTGCCTGCGCCGGATCCCGGATCACCCGGAGCACGAGACCGTGCACGCGGGCCGCGGTGGCGTCGTACACCGCGGCGAAGGCGCTCTCGTCGCCTCGTGCCGAGCGTCGGAACAGCTCACCGAGATCGGGCGCACCCGGCCCCCCCGAGGCGGTGCCATCGGAGGGAACGGGCGCGATTCCGGTCACAGGTTCAATCTTTCCTCATGGAAGGAGTGGGTCACATCTTCGGCATCATGACGGTGTCGATCACGTAGACCGTCGCGTTCGCCGTCGGGATGTTGCCGCAGATGATGGTGGCCTCGTTGGCCGTCAGCTCGGGCAGATCGCCCTTGATGGTGATCGTGTCGCCGGCGAGGGTGTCGTGGGTGCCCACGATCTCGTCCGGGCCGAGCTGACCCTCGACCACGTGGTGGGTCAGGATCTTCTGCAGGGTCGGCTTGTCGGCGAGGACCGCGTCGAGGTCCTTCTTCGGGATCTTGCCGAACGCGTCATCGGTCGGCGCGAACACGGTCAGGGCCGGGGCCGAGTTGAGCGTGTCGACCAGGTCGGCCTCGGTGACCGCGGCGACCAGGGTCTTGAGCAGCGGGTTGTTGCTGGCGGCGGTGGCGACCGGGTCGGTCACCATGCCGTCGAACGAGCCCTTGCCGTCGGTCGGGATGGCGGAGCAGCCGGCACCGAAGGTGTCCGCACCGGCGTCGGTCATCGTGGACTCCGACTCGGAGGGGGACGACTCGGTGGTGGCCATGCTGGTGCTGTCGTCCTTGGCTGCGGTGTCGCCTTCGCTGTCTCCACCGCAGGCGGCGAGACCGAGGGACAGGGTCAGGGCGATGGCGGCGATGGACCCGTGGCGAACGATCGTGCGCTTCATGATGGTGCCTTTCGGAAGGGGACGTTGTTCGGGAGTGATTCGGGGCGGAGGCCCGACCGGATTGGAGGAACCTCGAGAAAAGTCACTCGACGTTGATCGAGATCGACTGGATGCCGCTCGAGCCGTCGGGGAACGAGTTGGCGCGGGCGGGCGTCTGCACCTCGCCGTCCATGCCCGTGGCGCGGACCGCGATCATGTGCTGGCCGGGCTGGGCGTCCTGCCAGCGGAAGAACCACTGGCGCCAGTAGTCGACACCGGCGCTGGGACCGAGCTCGACCTGCTGCCAGCGGCCGCCGTCGATGGCGACCTCGACCTTCTCGATGCCCCGGGTCTGGGCCCAGGCGACGCCGGCGATGACGGCGTTCTCCTTCTTCAGGGTCTTGAACGCCTGCGGGGTGTCGATGCGCGAGGAGATCTTGATCGGGGCGTCGGTCGCCCAGTCCCGGTCGGTCCAGTACGACGTCTCCTTGGCGTACGTCGTCAGCGTGATCTTGCGCAGCCACTTGGTGGCACCCACGAAGCCGTAGACGCCCGGCGTGACCAGGCGGGCGGGGAAGCCGTGCTCCGAGGGCAGGGCCTCGCCGTTCATGCCCAGGGCGACCATCGTGTCGCGTCCGTCGAGGGCCACGTCCAGGGGCGTGCTGATGGTGAAGCCGTCGGTCGCGGTGGTCAGGATCTGGTCGGCTCCGCTGCCCACACCCGCCTCGTCGAGCAGCCGCTGGAGGGGTACGCCGATCCAGCGCGCGGACCCGACGTACGGGCCGCCGACCTGGTTGGACACGCAGGTGAGGGTGATGTCGCGCTCGACCAGGTCCATCCCGAGCAGGTCGTCGAAGCTGTAGGACAGCTCGTTCTCGACGTCGCCGTCGATCTCGAGCCGCCAGCTGTCGAGGTCGATCACCGGGACGGTCAGGTTCACGTCCACGCGGTAGAAGTCCTTGTTGGGCGTCTGGAACCTCGAGATGCCCTTGATCCTGTTCTCCAGGCCCCGGGCCAGCGGCTTGGCCGTGTCGGCGGCTGCCGGCAGGTCCACGTCCTCGGGACGGGTGCGGATGCCGACCAGGTGCTGGCCGAGCCAGCCCATGCCGCCGGACAGCACCGCGACCAGCGCGGAGGTGACCAGCACGGTGCGGCGGGAGACGTCGCCCGGGCCGCGGCGGTTTGCTTCCTGGTCGCCGGACAGCAGCAGCCGGTCCTTGCCGTCGTCGGGGATCTCCGTGGCGGTCTTCCCGCCGCCGAGGTCCTCCCCGCTGGTTGAGGAGCGACGAAGCAGCGTCGCGAAACCCAGCCCCGCCACCCCGTCCGAGCGCCGCATCAGATGCACCAGCACCGCGAGCACGACGAAGCCGACGAGCGCCGCGGCGACCGCAGGGACCACGTCGGTGGCCACCGCGAACGGGCGCAGCAGCGCCAGCACGCCGGCGACCGCGACCAGCAGCGCCAGGACGGCGGCGCCGATGGCGAAGCGGCGGCGGGCGATGACTCCGGCGACCGCGGTCAGCAGCAGGGTCACCAGCATCACGCTGCCGATCAGGATCGGCTTGTCCTTGGTGCCGAACTCGCGCACCGCCCACTCCTTCATGGGTGTCGGCGTCAGGTCGATGACCGTCGCCCCCACCGCCAGCACGGGGGAGGAGGCGGGGTTCAGTGCCGAGGCCACCAGGTGGCCGACGGACATGCCGGCCAGGGTGGCGAGCACGCCGGCGGCGGCGTACTTGAGGGCAGGGAGGACGCGTTTCATGCACGTCATTCGGATCCGACTGCCCCAGCGGATGGTTTCGGGCCGAAGCCGGGCGTGTCCACCGGTCCACGGCGGGCACGGGGGCGTACGCGAGGATGACCGGGTGACGGAGGTGTTCGAGGGGTTCGCGACGATCATCGCCGTCATCGCCCTCGGGGCCTTCCTGGCCCACATCCGGGTGCTCGACCTGCCCACCCAGATGCTGCTGTCCCGGCTGGCGTTCTTCGTGGCCAGCCCGGCGCTGATGGTGACCGTGCTCGCCGACACCGACCTCACCGCGGTCTTCTCCCGGAACCTCGCGGCGTCGTTCGCCGGGGTCGCGGTGGCCGCCCTGCTCTACATCGCGTCGGCGCTGTTGCTGCTGCACCGCGAGACGCCCGAGACCGTCATCGGCACGCTGTGCGCGGCGTACGTCAACGCGGGCAACCTCGGCCTGCCGATCGCGGCGTACGTGCTCGGCGACGTCGCCCTGGTCGCCCCGGTGCTGCTCATGCAGCTGCTGGTCCTCCAGCCGGTGGCCCTGGCGGTGCTCGACCACTCCACCTCGACCGGTCCGTTCTCTCTGCGCCACCTGCTGTCGAGGCCGTTGCGGAACCCGCTCACCGTCGGCTCGCTGGTCGGGCTGGCGCTGGCGGTGACCGGGCTCGACCTGCCGCCCGCCGTGCACGACCCGCTGGCGCTGGTCGGCGGGATGGCGGTGCCCGCGATGCTGCTGGCGTACGGCGTCTCGCTGCGGCTGGGGCCGCGGCCCGGGCACGGCTCCAGCGCGGGCGAGCTGACCTGGCTGGCCGTCCTCAAGCTCGTCGTCCAACCGGCCGCGGCGTGCCTGACCGGAGTGATGCTCGGTCTCGACGACGCGGCGCTGCTCGCGGTGACGGTCCTCTCCGCGCTCCCGACCGCGCAGAACATCTTCGTGCACGCGACCCGCTACGACCGCGGCGTCGTCCTCGCCCGGGACACCATCTTCGTGACCACCGTGCTGTCGGTCCCGACCATCCTGCTGATCACGTCGTTGCTGGCAGGATGACCGGCATGACCGAGCTCGTGACGTACGGCGCCGCGCACGGCGTGGCCACGCTGACCCTGGACTCCCCGCACAACCGCAACGCGCTGTCGCGCCAGCTGGTCGCCGAGCTCTACGAGCTGCTCGACCGGGCCGCGGCCGACGACGACGCCAGGGTCGTGGTGATCCGGGCCGAGGGCCGCACGTTCTGCTCCGGCGCCGACCTGTCCGAGGCGGCCGAGGACGGGATGGAGAAGGCGGCCGGTGTGCTGGTCGACCTCCAGCGCCGGATCGTCACCTTCCCCAAGCCGGTGGTGACCCGGCTGCACGGCAACGTGCGGGCCGGTGGCATCGGCATCGTCGCGGCCTCCGACATCGCGATCAGCGCCACGGACGCGACGTACGCCTTCACCGAGGTCAAGCTCGCCCTGACCCCGGCGGCGATCTCGCTGACGGTGCTGCCGCGGATGACGGACCGCTCCGCCGCCCTCACCTTCCTGACCGGCGAGACGTTCGACGGCGACGCCGCCGCGGCGATGGGCCTGGTGACCTTCGCGGTGCCTGAGGAGGACCTGGACGCCGAGGTCGAGCGGGTCTGCGCCGCCCTCGTCACCGGGCACCCGCAGGGGCTCCGCGAGACCAAGGGCCTGCTCGGGCGGCACCTGGTCGCCAACATCGACGAGAACGGCGCCGACCTGGCGAAGCTGAGCGCCCGCCTGTTCGGGTCCGACGAGGCCCGCGAGGCGATGCTGGCCTTCCTGTCGCGCAAGAAGCGCTGACCGGCCGCTGGCTACCGTGGTGGACATGACGGCCATCGGTCCGGGCCCCCGCCGACCGCGGCACACGCCCGCGCCGGTGCGCGCCCTGACGGTGATCGGCTGCTTCGTGGCGCTGCTCTACGTGATCGAGCTCGTCGACACGCTCCTCGACCACCGCCTCGACCGGGAGGGCGTAGAGCCGCAGCAGACCGACGGGCTGCTGGGCATCCTGTTCGCCCCCTTGCTGCACGGCGGCTGGGAGCACCTGATGGGCAACACGGTGCCGCTGCTGGTGCTCGGGTTCCTGGTGCTGCTGTCCGGTGTCCGGTTGTGGCTGCAGGTCACCGCCATCGTCTGGGTGGTCGCCGGCCTCGGCACCTGGCTGGTCGGGCCACCGAACACCGTCCACCTCGGGGCGTCGGTGCTGATCTTCGGCTGGCTGGTCTTCCTGCTGCTGCGCGGCTTCGTGTCCCGCAGGTTCGGTCAGATCCTTCTGGGCCTGCTGATCCTGTTCCTGTACGGCGGGGTCCTGTGGGGCGTGCTGCCCGGCCAGCCCGGAATCTCGTGGCAGGGGCACCTGTTCGGCGCCGTCGGTGGCGCGATCGCCGCGCTGGTGCTCTCCGGGCGTCGGCAACCCTCCGGGGCCGCCATCCGCTGACACCTCGGCGCGCAAGAACACACGGTTCGGCACGCAAGAACACACGGTTCGGCGGGGGAGGAGTGGACAATCTCGGGGGTGGGAATGGGCGTGGACGGCATCGGGTTGGTATCGGAACCGGTCGTTCTTTTCCGTCCACGCCTCCGAGACCGGTAAAGTTCTTCCCTTGCCGGAGCCGCATGACCCAGGGGGTTGCACCAACGTGTCGGATGAGACTGCCACGCGCGAGATCGCGTCGGAACAGGACTTCGTCGACCGGGTTTACGTGCAGCTGCAGAAGTCGGCCGCGGCCGCGCAGCAGCTGGCCCGGGAGGGGCACGACCGTGGTCGGCTCGGCCACGAGGGTGGCCTGGTCGAGCGCGACGCGATGGTCTTCCAGGCGGCCAAGCGGATCGCCCAGCTCGACGCCGCCCACGAGGGTCTGGTCT
>JBEVFC010000282.1:0-6361 GCA_040512455.1 Nocardioides sp. | reverse complement strand
CGATCACGGCGGCGATCAGGGCGACGAGCAGGCCGTACTCGACCGCGGTGGCGCCGCGCTCGTCCATCTCGGCCTTCTTGCCCTCGAGCATGATCTTCAGGAACTCAAGCATGGTTTTACCCTCCGAAGTGTGGCCCCCGTTAGGGGAAGGTTTGGTCGTGCACATCTGGTGCTCTGTGCACCTGACGACAAGTCTGCCTTTGGACAGTTGCACTCGCTATCGGGTGATCAGCCTGTCCCGCTTAGTCCGATGTGACTACCCGATCAGTGTCAGCGGGGCTGCACCGATGAGAGCAGGCCTAGCCTCATTGCGGTGACCAGTGCCTGGGCGCGGTTGGTGGCACCGAGCTTCTGGTAGATGCGGGCGATGTGGGTCTTCGCGGTGGACTCGCTCATGTAGAGCCGGCCGGCGATCGCGCCGGTGCCCAGGCCCTCGGCCAGCAGCTCCAGCACCTCCTGCTCGCGCTCCGAGAGGCGAGGACGGTCGTCGCTGGCGCGGCGCATCATCGCTGCCGCCAGACCGGTGCAGATGAACGTGCGCGGCGACACGTGAGCGTGGCGCGCGGCGCTCACGACGTCGCTCGACGGTGCGTCCTTGCCGACGAAGGCGGAGGCGCCGGCCTCCATGGCGGTGAAGATCTGGTCGTCACCGGAGTGCATGGTGAGCATCACCAGGCCGACGGTGGCGCTCTGCTGCCGGATGGCGCGGAGGATGTCGAAACCGGTCCCGTCGGGGAGCTGGAGGTCGGTCACCACGACGTCGGGGGAGTGCTCCTCCCAGGCCGAGAGAGCCTGGCCCACGCTGCCGGCCTGGGCCACCACGGCGGTGTTCGGGTCGCGCTCGAAGGCGCGGGCGAGACCGTGCCGGATGAGCTCGTGGTCGTCCACCAGCATCACGGTGACGGGCGAGGCGGGATCGGGAGAGTTCATGAGCGGGTGCTCCCTTCGAGCGGGGTGGGGGTGTCCGACCGGTGCGTTGCCGGCGTGCCGAGGGTCACCTCGAGCAGGGTGCCGGAACCGGTGTCCGAGAGGCGGAAGTCCGCGCCGATGCGGCGGGCCCGCTCGCGCATGATCTTGACGCCGTGCGAGTCGGGGCGGCCGTCCTGGAGGCCGACGCCGTCGTCCAGCACGCGGATCAGGCCATGGGGTGTCTGCACGACGCAGCGGACGTGGATCACGGATGCGTGCGCGTGCTTGACGGCGTTGTTCATGCCTTCCTGGGCGATGCGCTGCAGCTCGTTCTCCACCTCGGGCCTCAGCCGGCCCTCGCCCTCGTTGACCACCACCTCGACGCGTACGCCGAAGCGGGCCTCGAGGTGCTCGGCCATGATGGCGATCCGCTCACCCAGGGTGCGTTCGACCACGGCCTCGTTGCGGAGCGAGAACACCGAGCGTCGCAGCTCGGCGACGACCATGGTGAGCTCTCCGCGCAGCTCCATGAGCCGGTCCCGCTGCGCCTCCGACCCGGCCTCGGCCGCTGCGTCGTCGATCAGGTAGCCGAAGGACGCCAGGTCCTGGGCGACCCCGTCGTGCATCTCGCGCGCGAGACGTTGGCGCTCCTCGGCGGTGGCGCTCTCCCGGACGGCCGAGAACACGAGAGCCGTGTCGAGCTGGAGCGCCGCGGGGCGGAGAGACTTCGCCACCGCGGCCAGGACCTCGTCCAAACCGATGTGCTCGGGGTCGACTCCGGGGGCGAGCCGGGCGGAGAGGACGGCGACCACGCTGGCGTCGGTCTGCACCGGGATGGCCACGGCGGTGCCCCGGTGCTGGGACCTCCCGGTGGCGAAGGCCTCGTCGACCAGGTCGCCCCACCCCGAGACGGGTTCGACCCCGCTCTCCCCGTCAAGGAGCGTGATCGTGCCGTCGGGTGTCCGGGCATGGACCAGGACCCCGCTGAGCGGGATCTCCTCGCGCGCCACCGACACGATGTGCTGGCCGATGCTGATCGGGTCGAGACCCTCCACCAGGTCGTCCGAGAGCTCGAGCAGCTGGGTGAGCAGCGCCCGGGCGTCCCGGTACGACGACCGGGTCGTGTCACCCAGCTCCAGCCGGGCCGACCTGATCACCGCCCCGATGAGTCCGAAGCCCAACCCGGCCAGCAGCCAGGTGAACAGGAGCGCGAGAAGGGCGGGTGAGGCGTTGAGCTGGCTGTTCGAGGAGATGGTGGCGGTGAGGACGACGATCTGCGCGCCGAGGGCTTCGAACGCGCCCCGGATGCCGAGGTTGATGCCGGCCACGAACTGGGGGATGACCAGCGCCGGCACCAGCAGGGTGGTGTAGTTCATCGGCAGGGTGACCAGCAGCGCGACGAGACTCGACTCCACCACGATGGCGGGCATCAGCGGCAGGCCGGGGACCCCGCCCGCGAACGTGGCCGCCGTCCACACGGCGGCGAGCAGCATGGTGCAGAGGATGACCGGGTAGCTCTGCGTGAACGCGACGGGCGGCGCCAGCGCGAGCAGCGCGAACACCCGGGCCCCGCTCGTGATCGGCGTGAACCGGGCGACCTCGACGGACCGCACCAGAGGCATCAGAAGGATCCACGCACGCTGATGATCGCCGGCCCCATGACCGTCAGCAACAGACAGGGAAGGATGAACAGGATCACCGGGATCATGATCTTGACCGGCACCTGCGCGGCCTTCTCCTCGGCACGCTGGCGGCGTTTCATCCGGATCTCGTTCGACTGGACCCGCAGGACCTGGCCGATCGGGATGCCGAAGGCGTCGGCCTGCACCATCGAGCTCACGAACGACCGGATGTCGGCGATCTTCGTGCGGTCACCCAGGGCTCGCAACGCGTCGGAACGGCTCCGCCCGATCTGCACCTCCTGCAGGACCCGCTGCAGCTCGCCGGCCAGCGGCCCCTCCGTGTTGCGGGCGACCTGCTGGAGCGCGGCGTCGAAGCCGAGCCCGGCCTCGACGGAGATCGTCATCAGGTCGATCGCGTCGGCGAGGGACTTCTGCAGCTCCACGTCGCGCTTGGTCGCGATGTTGTAGAGCCAGATCAGCGGGGCCTGGAACCCCAGCACCAGCCCGATGGCCGTGACGATGATGCCCTTGGGCATCGAGAAGCCCAGGATGAGCCAGAAGTAGACGGCTCCACCCGTGCCGACGATGGCGCCCAGGATGCGGCCGGACAGCACCCGGTCCACCGTCCAGCCGGCGGGGTTGCCGGCCCGGTCCAGCTTCGCCCGGATCCGGTCTTCCTGGTCCGCACCGCTGATCCGGCGACCGAGCTTCTGGAACCGCTTCAGCAGCGGGTCGAGGACCCGCTCTCCGAACGGGCGCTCCAGCTCGGACGTCAGCTCGCTCGGCATCGACGTGCCGAGGCCCTCCAGCATCTCGATGGATCGCGCGACACCGTGGCTCTGGCCGCTCATCGACCCGAACGCGGCGAACGTCATGAAGAGCGCCCCGAAGATCATCAGGGTTCCCAGCAGCAGGATGAGCATGGTCCTACACCTCGACCTTCACCATGCGGCTCATGAGGAATGCGCCGGTGCCGAGCAGCATCGCCGCGATGGCGAGCATGGCCCATCCCATGGGTTCTGTGAACAGGGGCATGACGTAGTCCCGTCGTACGGCGAGCATGTAGAGCAGCATTCCGGGCGGAAGGCCACCGAGGATGTAGCCGGACAGCTTCCCCTCCGCGGACATGGTGGCGACCTGACGGCGGAGGTAGTCCCGCTCGCGCAGGGTCGCGGCCACGTTGTTGAGCAGCTCGGACAGGTTGCCGCCGACCTCGCGCTGGATCCGGATCGCCATCACCACCCACTCGAAGTCCTTGCTCGACATGCGGGCGGCCACGCCGTCCATCGCCTCCTCGAGCGTGACACCGAGCCGCGTCTCGATCAGGACTCGCTTGAACTCACCGGCGATCGGCTCGGTTCCTTCGCGGACGACCGTGTCCACGGACTGGGCCAGGGAGAGTCCGGCGGACAGGCTGCCGGACATCAGCTGCAAGGTGTCGGCCAGACCACGGTTGAACGCCTTGATGCGCCTCCGCTGCTTGCGGCGCAGCCAGAGTCGCGGCAGCAGGTAGCCGGCGACCAGGCCCAGCACCATGACGATCAGGTTGCCGCCGAAGACCAGCCCCGCGAGCCCGCCGAGCAGGACGAGAGCGCCGTGGAGCAGCAACCATTCCGACGGCTTGAAGGCAGAACCGGCGGCCTCGAGCCGTTGCGAGATCTTCTGCTCGAGACCGCGGTTGCGGTGCAGCATCTTCGCGGCCGCGTCCTTGGCCTGGTGGAGCGCAGGGCCGTTGTCGGAGCGGTGGCTCGACATGGCCTGAGCGGTCGGACCGGCACCGCCGGCGGCGTACGCCGAGATCCGGTCCTCCGCGGTGGCGGCGACAGGGCGCGGAGACACGAGGAGTCCGCTGAAGAGGAGGAGGAGACCCAGGCCGATGGCAACGAGCCCACCGAGCATGACCGCCCGTGAGATCCGGATGGGCTCGTCGATCGAGGCGTCGAGAGGCGAGGTCCAGGTGCCCGGCTCGCGGATCACCGTGTAGGTGCTGGCCTTCTGGGTCGTCCCGTCGATCGAGGCGGTCACGCTCACGGTCGCCTCCTCGCGTGAGTCGCCCTCGGGAAGCGTGGCAGTGACCAGGACCTGTCGCGCCAGCGCGGCCGCCTCCTGCGAGAAGGCCGCGTTCAACGACTCGGCGTCCGCCGAGATGACGGTGCCCTCGCC
The DNA here is from genome assembly GCA_040512455.1 of Nocardioides sp. Lineage (GTDB taxonomy): Bacteria > Actinomycetota > Actinomycetes > Propionibacteriales > Nocardioidaceae > Nocardioides. The sequence goes on along the minus strand of JBEVFC010000282.1, from coordinate 1,667 downwards.
CGCGTCCGACATCGCCTTGAGGGGCTTGAGCGACTCACCCGACTGGTCGAGCACGACCACGTCGACGTTGAGCCCGGCATCGCGGATGGCGGCGGTGACGTCCGACTCCGGGGTCTTGCTGGTGTCCTTGCCGTCGGACAGCACCAGGAGGCGTCGCTGGCCCTCGGTCCCGGCCTGCTTGACCGCCTCGATCACGCCGTCGTTGAGCCGGGTCCGGGTGGCGAGCTTGAGGTTGTCGACGACCTTCTGTGCGGCGGCCCTGTCGCGGCTCGGAGCGAGGGCTGTCTCGACGGTGGCGTCGAAGGTCACGATGCCCACGTAGACGTCGTCCGGGACGGTCTTGAGGAACGTGGATGCCGCGGCGCGGGCCGCCTCGATCCGGCCCTGCTGGTTCATGCTCCTGCTGGTGTCGAACGCGATGACCGTGGTCCGTCGGATCTCCTCGCCCGCAGATCCGGCTGGCTTCGCCGTCGTCTTCAGTGCGGTGCTCCCGATGGACACGGTCAGGTCGTCCGGCGAGACGGTTGCTCCACTGGGCACAGAGACGAGCACCTTGATGGTGCCGTCCTTGCCCGGCTCCACGTGGCCGATCGACAGCCCGCCGTCGTCGGCAGGTGCCGGAGCAGCCCCGCACAGCAGGAGGGCTGCCAGGAACGTCAGGACCAGTGGAATGCGGTGCATCAGATGCCGTCCATCGCGAAGAGCATCGGGTCGACGGTCACGTTCGCGTGCGCCATCTTCTCGAGGAACTTCGGGCGCTGGCCGGTCGTGCGGAGTCGACCATTGGTGCGCCCCTCGGCGTCGAAGCCGCCGGTGTGGTCGTAGACGAAGACGTCCTGGTGGGTGATCACGTCACCCTCCATCCGCTCCACCTCGGTGACGTGCGTGATGTGACGGGAACCGTCCTTGAAGCGCGTCTGGTGCACGATCAGGTCGACCGCGGAGGCGACCTGCTCGCGGATCGCGCGGATCGGCAGGTCCATGCCGGCCATCAGCACCATCGTCTCGAGACGGGCCAGGGTGTCGCGGGGACCGTTGGAGTGGAGCGTACAGATCGAGCCGTCGTGACCGGTGTTCATGGCCTGCAGCATGTCCAGCGCGGAGGCGTCGCGGACCTCGCCGACGATGATCCGGTCCGGCCGCATGCGAAGGCAGTTCTTGACCAGGTCACGGATGTCGACCGCGCCCTTGCCCTCGATGTTCGACGGCCTCGACTCGAGACGGATCACGTGCTCCTGCTTCAGCTGGAGCTCCGCGGCGTCCTCGATCGTGACGATCCGCTCGTCGGTGGGGATGAACGACGACAGCACGTTGAGGGTGGTGGTCTTCCCCGAGCCGGTGGAGCCCGAGACGATGATGTTGAGGCGCCCCCGGACGCACGCGTCGAGGAAGTCGGCGGTCCGCTGGCTGAACGAGCCGAAGGTGACGAGGTCCTTCACGGTCAGCGGGTCCGCGGAGAACTTGCGAATGGTGAGGGCGGACCCGTCGATGGCCAGCGGCGGGATGACCGCGTTCACGCGGGACCCGTCGGGGAGGCGGGCGTCCACCATGGGGCTGGACTCGTCCACGCGACGACCGATGCGCGAGACGATCTTGTCGATGGTGCGGCGCAGGTGACTCTCGTCGGTGAAGTAGGCGTCGGCGAGGGTGAGCTTGCCGCGCCGCTC
>JBEVFC010000245.1:0-9713 GCA_040512455.1 Nocardioides sp. | reverse complement strand
GGGGGTGGATCGGGCCTCGTAGCGACCGACGTACAGGGTCCCGGAGGGAGCCGCCAGGGTGACCCGGGCGTTGCGGGACGCCGGTGAGGAGAAGCTCGGCGTCACGTCGCCGGAGTCGGCGTCGGGGGTGCTGGCGCCCTTGCCCATCCCGCGCTTGGCGAACGCGTCCCACATGACCTTCTGGTCGTCGCCGTGGAAGCGCATCCGGTCGGCCGCGAGCATCGCGTCACGGGCGTCCAGCATCGAGGTGGCGCCCTGCTGGAGCAGGAACGAGTCGAACATCAGCTGGACCCAGCGGCGGTTGCCGGGGCACTTGCGGGCGACCAGGGGCGCGTTGTCGCGGATGCCCTGGGCGCAGCGCTCCTGGAGCTCCTTGCTGCCGGCGGGGTAGCGGGCGTTCCACTTGCTCACCAGCGCCTGCCGGACCTGCCACTGGGTGCCGTTCCAGATCTCGCCGTCGGCGTGGACCTCGTCTCCGGTGGAGTCGAACCCGTAGTTCGAGTAGTTCAGCGGGTTGGCGTTGATGGCGTAGTCGCGGATGCCCACCGTCTTGTTCCCGGTGGCGTACGGGCCGACCGCCCACGGGCTGGTGCCGGTGGAGTAGCCGTGGCTGTACATGTACTCCGCGGCGACCAGGTCGCCCCAGGACTCGCCCATCGCGCCGCCCTGCTCGGAGGTGATGCCCTCGTCGGGGCCACCGATCATCCGGTTGGAGATCGCGTGGGTGTACTCGTGGCCGACGATGCTCATGTCGAGCGCGCCGTCGGTGCACGGCGAGTAGAACGCGCCGGCGATCGGCTGGAAGAGGTACTGGTTGGTGATCCCGGGGATGCCGTCCTGCAGGGCGATCTGGTTGGCGTTGTCCCGACCGAGGTACGACGGGGTGCCGCCGGTCAGCGCGCCGGCCTGGACGTTGCCGATCTCCGGGTCACCGGCGCGGGTCGCGTCGGGGTTCCGGCCCAGGTTGTCCTGCTGGAGGTTGTAGTTGCGCTCGGTGAAGCCGAGCCCGTAGCTGTAGTCGTGCATCCGGTTGTGCGCCACGAACAGGTTCGTGGCCGCGAAGTTGATGTCGTTGCCGCCGGGGTGCAGCTGGGCCGGGTCGCACCCGGAGTTGTTCCAGGCGTCGGTGAACGGCTCGACGTACTCCCGGGTGGGGGAGAACGGCGCCTGCGCGGCGCCACCGGGGGTCAGCGGACTGCCCCAGGCCTCACGGTCGCTGGCGTTGTTGCCGCGGGTGGTGAACGTCGATGCCTTGGACGCGTGGTCGTAGTCCCACGGGGAGCTGTAGGGCTGCTCCAGGGCACGGGGGGCGGTGCACCCCGCGCCGCGGACCCAGCAGCCGACCACGGTGTTCGTGGGGGTCGTCCCGGGCGAGTAGTCCAGGGACGGGTTGGCGGTGAAGTAGCGCCAGCGCGGCAGGGCCGGCGCCGGCGCGTCCGCGCCGCTGTCCGAGGTGGACACGACACCGGCGTAGGTGCCCGGTGCGGCGAACGGCACGGTCGGGCTCTCGAACGGGCAGACCTGCGCCTGGTAGATCCCCTGCGGGATGGTGCCGCCGGGGGAGTAGGTGAGCGACTCCGGGCTGGTGGCCGTGTCGCCGCTGGAGAGCAGCGCGTTGCCGGGGCCGTAGAGCTTGACCACGATGTCGTTGGCCACGTTGATGGCGCTCGCGGCGATGCTGATCGTCTGCGTCTTGTTGTCGGTCAGCTCGAAGGGGTGCTTGGGTCCGCAGGCGTCCGCGGTGAACTCGCCCTGGAACTGCTGGACGTCCGAGGAGTGCTCCACCTGGTTCTCGCGGTAGAGCACGTCGCCGGAGACGGCGTCGACCATCAGCGTGTAGGCGAGTGCCTCGCCCTTGTCGACGTCGACCACGTTGGCCTCGAAGACCGGGCGGACCGTGCCGTCGGCGAGTGCCAGCGAGCGGAGCCGGACCTGCTGCTCCTGGGCGAAGCCGGGGACCTTGAGCCGGGTCCAGCCGAGCTTGGCGCCCGAGACGACCTTGGAGGCGTCGATGCCGTCGCGGCCGACGTTCGCGGCCGCGGTCAGCCAGGCGGCGGCCGGGCTCAGCTCGGCGTCGTCCTGGGACAGGTCGGCGGTGCCGCGGGTGAGGGACGAGGAGACGTAGGCGATCTGTCCCTTCGCGACCCCGACGGTGACCATGCTGCCGAGGGACGGGGACAGGTCGCCGAAGGTCTGGCGGAACAGCACGGCGCGGGCACTGGTCTGGGCCAGCCGCTGGTTGTTGACCAGCTCGAGCCCGGCGACCTGGGCGGCGGTGATGCCGAGCACCGCGGTGTTGCGGCGCAGCCAGGTCCGGGCGGCCACGGCCGCGTCGTCGGAGGTGGCCCGCCCCAGGCTGCCGTCGCTCGGCAGGATCGACGACGGGGTGCCGAACGCGTTCCAGCGGAGCTCCGAGCCGAGGCGGGCCCCGGCGGCCTTCTGCGCGGCCGTCGGGCGCGCCGTACCGCGGGAGTCCAGGTCCGACAGGCCGGCCGGGGAGTCGCCGAAGGTGATCAGGTCCGGGGTCGCCGGGGCGGGCTGGGACGCGGTCCCACCGACCGCCGGGAGCTGCGACAGCCCGGTCACGAGGGTGGTGGCCACCAGGGCCGCGGCAGCCATGCCGAGTCGGCTGCGCCGGGATCCCGGGCGCGATCTTGTCGAGGTCATGCTCCAGAAACGCCCCAGCGGGGGCCGGGTTACGCGGACAGCGGGCGAGACGGCTATTGGATCGATCCAGAGAGTGTGGGCTACCGTCTTCCGGTGCGAGCAATCCGTCGATTCACCGTCCGTCCTGTCCTCCCCGCGCCACTGGCCGCGCTGGCCGATCTCGCGGTCAACCTGCGGTGGTCGTGGCACCCCGAGACGCAGGACGTCTTCCGGGCGATGGACCCCGACCTGTGGGAGTCCACGCACCGTGACCCGGTGCGGTTCCTGGGTGCGGTCAGCCGCGAACGGCTGACCGACCTCGCGGGCGACCGCAAGTTCCTCAAGATGGTGGAGCTGGCCCGGGCGGACCTGGAGGGCTACCTCACCGGGGACCGCTGGTACCAGCACAAGGCCGCCCAGAAGTCTGGTGAGGGCGAGGCGCCGAAGGCGATCGCCTACTTCTCCCCGGAGTTCGGCATCACCGCGGTGCTGCCGCAGTACTCCGGCGGTCTCGGCATCCTCGCCGGCGACCACCTCAAGACCGCCTCCGACCTCGGCGTGCCGATCATCGGCGTGGGCCTGCTCTACCGGGCGGGCTACTTCCGGCAGTCGCTGTCCCGTGAGGGCTGGCAGGAGGAGACCTACCCGGTCCTCGACCCCGACGGCCTGCCGCTCGCGCTGCTGCGCGAGGCTGACGGCAGCCCGGCGACGATCAGCTTCCCGGTGCCCGGAGAGGCCGCGCTGCACGCCCGCATCTGGGTCGCCCAGGTCGGCCGCGTCCCGCTGCTGCTGCTCGACTCCGACATCGAGCAGAACTCGGGCCAGCTCCGCGACGTGACCGACCGGCTGTACGGCGGCACCTCCGAGCACCGGCTGCTCCAGGAGCTGCTGCTCGGCGTCGGCGGCGTCCGCGCCCTGCGTGCCTACGCGCGGATCAGCGGCACCCCCGAGCCCGAGGTCTTCCACACCAACGAGGGCCACGCCGGCTTCCTCGGCCTCGAGCGGATCCGCGAGCTCACCGTCGACCCCGACGGCCCCCAGCTCGACTTCGACACGGCCCTCGAGGTCTCCCGCGCCGGCACCGTGTTCACCACCCACACCCCGGTCCCGGCGGGCATCGACCGGTTCCCGCGCGACCTGGTCGAGCAGTACTTCGCGGGCAACAGCCCCACCCCTGGCGTCCCCGCCGAGAAGGTGCTCGCGCTCGGCGCCGAGGACTTCGACGGCGGCGACACCGCGGTGTTCAACATGGCCGTGATGGGCTTCCGCCTCGCCCAGCGCGCGAACGGCGTCTCCCAGCTGCACGGCCACGTGTCGCGCGGCATGTTCAACGGGCTCTGGTCCGACTTCGACGAGGCCGACGTGCCGATCGGCTCGATCACCAACGGCGTGCACGCGCCGACCTGGGTGGCCCGCGAGGTGTTCGACCTCGCCTCGAAGTCGGGTGCCGACGTCGAGTCCAACGACCCGCAGGTCTGGGACGTCGTCGACAAGGTCCCGTCCGCCGACATCTGGTCGACCAAGCGGATCCTCCGCCAGCGCCTCGTCGAGGACGCCCGGAGCCGGCTGCGCGCGTCCTGGCAGCACCGCGGCGCCGCCCCGGCCGAGCTCGGCTGGATCGACAGCGCCCTCGACCCGGACGTGCTGACCATCGGCTTCGCGCGGCGCGTCCCGTCGTACAAGCGGCTCACGCTGATGCTGCGCGACCCCGCCCGCCTCAAGCGCCTGCTGCTCGACCCCGAGCGTCCCGTGCAGCTGATCATCGCCGGCAAGTCGCACCCCGCGGACGACGGCGGCAAGAAGCTGATCCAGGAGATCGTGAAGTTCGCCGACGACCCGGAGGTCCGGCACCGCATCGCGTTCCTGCCCAACTACGACATCGCGATGGCGCTGCCGCTCTACCCCGGCTGCGACGTCTGGCTGAACAACCCGCTGCGCCCCTACGAGGCGTGTGGCACGTCCGGCATGAAGGCCGCGCTGAACGGCGGCCTGAACCTGTCGATCCTCGACGGCTGGTGGGACGAGTGGTACGACGGCAACAACGGCTGGGCGATCCCGTCCGCCGACGTCGTCGACGACCCGGACCACCGCGACGACATCGAGGCGACCGCGCTCTACGACCTGATCGAGCACGAGGTGGCCCCCCGGTTCTACGACACCGACGCCACCGGGGTGCCGTCGCGCTGGATCGAGATGGTCCGTCACACCCTGAAGTCGCTCGGGCCCAAGGTGCTGGCCAGCCGGATGGTGCGCGACTACGTCGAGCAGCTCTACCGCCCGGCCGCGGTCGCCGCGCACGCGCTCAACGGTGACCACTCCGGTGCCCGCGAGTTCGCGGCCTGGAAGCACCGGGTGCGCGACGGGTGGCACGCGGTCCACGTCGAGCACGTCGAGAGCTTCGAGGTGCCGGACTCGCCCGAGGTCGGCGACCACGTCTCGGTTCGTGCGTTCGTGTCTCTCGGCGGCCTGTCGCCTGAGGACGTCGACGTCCAGCTGGTGCACGGCTCGGTGGGCGGCAACGACGCGCTGGAGAACTTCCAGGTCACCTCGCTGACCCCGGTAGAGTCCTACGACGCCGGTCGGCACCGCTACGAGGGCTCGGTCGACCTCGGTCGCACCGGAGCGTTCGGCTACACCGTGCGCATCCTCCCGAAGGACGCGCGGCTGGCCACCACGGCCGAGCTCGGCCTGGTCGCCACGGCGGGCTGAACTGGCGCCCGGATCCCTGCCGTTTGGTCCCCAACGGCAGGGAAACCTGACACCGGCGTGCAGTTTGTGACCAATCGGCGCACTCCGCGGCGGCTAACGTGGCGACCGTGACACAGACCCTGCACCGCTGGTACGACGCCTGTCGCAACACCCCCTCGGCGGTGCTGCTGTTCGTGCAGCTCGCCGGGATCGTGATCTACCCCTACCTCGGCAACGAGGGGCTGGGGCGGGCGGCGATCGGCATCTTCGGCCTGCTGGTGCTCAGCCTCGCGGTCGCCGCGGTGCGGATGACGCCCGCGCTGACGTGGGTCGCGCTGATCCTCGGGCTCCCGGTCGTGGGGCTCACCCTGCTCGAGGGCGTGATGCCCGAGAACGACGGTGTGGTGCTGGTGTCCGCGGTGTTCCACGCGGCGTTCTACTTCTACACGGCGTACGCCCTGATCAAGTACATGTTCGAGGACGACCACGCCAGCCGGGACGAGCTGTGGGCGACCGGCTCGACGTTCACCGTCGTGGCGTGGGGCTTCGCCTACGTCTTCGTCGCGGTGCAGATCGTCTGGCCGGGGTCGTTCACCGCCGCGGTGCGGCCCGAGGACGCCCGCACCTGGGTCGAGCTGCTGTTCCTCTCGGTGACCACGCTGAGCAGCACCGGGCTGTCCGACATCGTCCCGATCACCCCGCACGCCCGGTCGTTCGTGATGCTCGAGCAGATCGCCGGGATGCTCTACCTCGCGCTGGTGGTCTCGCGGATGGTCGCGCTGACCACGCTGCGGATCGCCAGCCGGCACGCCGCCGAGCGCGAGGCCGCGGCGCACCAGACACCCGAGGAGCCGGCCTCCTAGGGGTTTCCGGCTACCCGGCCCGGCTGTCGGTCTGGCGAAGCACGACCACCGTCCGTCCACCCAGTCGCAGGCTCTTCCCGGCCTCGACCGGGTGACCCACCGGCAGGTCCGGGTCGGTGCTGAGCGCCACCTCGCCGCAGTGCACCCACTCGTTGGCGGGCAGCTCGACGTCGACCGCGTCGTGCCGGGCGTTCAGCCAGATCATGAACGAGTTGTCGTGCTGCTGCTCGCCGCGCGGGCCGGGTGCCCGCAGCGGGCTGCCGGACACGAACATGCCGACCACGCCGAGGCGGTCGTCGTGCCAGTCCGAGCCGGTCATCTCGCGCCCGGACGGGTGCAGCCAGGCCAGGTCCTTCGGTCCGCCCTCGAGGGTCGGGCTGCCCTCGAACCAGTGCCGCTGGCGCAGCGCCGGGTGCTCGCGGCGCAGCCGCAGCGCCGCGCGCGTCAGCTCGTAGATGTCCAGCCACGCGTCGTCGGCCCGCCAGTCGATCCACGACGTCTCGTTGTCCTGGCAGAAGGGGTTGTTGTTGCCGCCCTGGGTGCGGCCGCGCTCGTCGCCCGCGGTGAGCATCGGCACCCCGTTGGACAGGCACAGCGTGGCCATCAGGTTCGCGGCCTGCCGGCGCCGCAGCGCCAGCACGTCCGGGTCGTCGGTCTCGCCCTCGACCCCGCAGTTCCACGACCGGTTGTTGTCCGAGCCGTCGCGGTTGTGCTCGCCGTTGGCGCGGTTGTGCTTCTCGTTGTAGGACACCAGGTCGCGCAGCGTGAACCCGTCGTGGGCGGTCACGAAGTTGATCGAGGCGTACGGCGAGCGCCCGTCGTCGCCGTACAGGTCGCTGGATCCGGCCAGCCGGGTCGCGACGTTGCGGATCGGGCCCTGGCCGCGCCAGAAGTCGCGCATGGTGTCGCGGTACTGGTCGTTCCACTCGGTCCACTCCTGCGGCAGCGCGCCGACGAGGTAGCCGTCCATCGAGGTGTCCCACGGCTCGGCGATCAGTTTCACGTGCCGGAGGATCGGGTCCTGCGCGATCGTGGTCAGCAGCGCGCACCGCATGTCCACGTCGTGCCCGGTGCGGGTCAGCGCGGACAGCAGGTCGAAGCGGAACCCGTCGACGTGCATCTCGGTGACCCAGTACCGCAGCGAGTCGAGGATCAGGCGCAGCGCCATCGGCAGGTCGACGTTGACGGTGTTGCCGCAGCCGGTGACGTCCCAGTAGATGTCCTGCGATCGCTCGGTGTTGCCGAAGATGTCGCGTTCCTGCACCACCGGACGCGGCGCCACCCGGCGGTAGAACGAGTCGTCGAGCCCGCGGAACGACAGCGTGGGGCCGAGCGGTCCGGCCTCGGCGGTGTGGTTGTAGACCACGTCGAGCAGGACCTCGAGCCCGGCCTCGTGGAACGCCTTGACCATCGCCTTGAACTCGGTCACCTGCTGCCCGCGGTCGCCCGCGGCGGCGTAGCCGTTGTGCGGCGCGAAGAAGCCGAGGGTGTTGTAGCCCCAGTAGTTCACCAGCCCGCGGTCCGCCACCGCGGGCTCGGTCGTGAACTGGTGCACCGGCAGCAGCTCCACCGCGGTGACACCGAGGTCGTTGAGGTAGTCGAGGACCGCCGGCGACGCGAGCCCGGCGTACGTCCCGCGCAGGTCCTCGGGCACCCGGTCGTGCAGGGCCGTCATGCCCTTGACGTGCATCTCGTAGATCACCGTGTCGCGGTAACGGCGCCGCATGGGAACGTCCCCGGCCCAGTCGAAGTCGTCGTGGACGACCACCCCGCGCGGGACGTACGGCGCGGAGTCGGTGTCGTCGCGCTCGTCCGGGTCGTCCTGGGCGTGCCCGAAGATCGCCTTGTCCACGGTGACCTGGCCGGCCACCGCGCGTGCGTACGGGTCGAGCAGCAGCTTGGACGGGTTGAAGCGCAGTCCCTCCCGCGGCTCCCACGGACCGTCGGCCCGGAAGCCGTAGCGGGTGCCGGGGGCGACGTCCGGAAGCGCGCCGTGCCAGATCCCCAGCGACTGCTCGGTGAGCGGGTGTGTCGTCTCGGTGTCCTCGTCGTCGAAGAGGCACAGCCAGACCCCGGTGGCCCGTGGCGCGTGCACCGCGAAGTTGGTGGACTCGGGCGACCACGTCGCGCCGAGGGGGAAGTTGCGGCCGGGCCAGACCTCAGCGGTCTCGCCCTCGTGCTGCCAGATGCCGGGGGTCACGGGCGTCATTCTTGCCGATGGACGGAAGAGAGAGGACGGCGTGGCCAACCCGTGGCCCGAAGGTGTGGCGCGCTCCGGCTCCCGCGGGGCATGATCCGTCGGTGACCTGCCCCACACCCTGCGGGCGGGCCGACTGGAGGACAACTGTGCACACGTTTCGTCTGATGACCGCCGGGCTCGCCGTCGCGGCCACCACTGCCGCCCTGGTGGCCGGCCCGACCCACGCGGACAAGCCCGTCGGCAACGGTGCCAGCACCGGCACCGGTCAGGTCTTCAAGGTCAACCCCGTGCAGTCGTCGGGGGACCAGACCCTGACCGACAGCAAGGACGCGAACACCCCCGAGCTGGCCGCACAGTACGCGCAGGCCCAGCTCCGCAACCTCGACGGCTCCGGCACCCTGTCCGGCAAGTGGGCCAACATCCGGACCACGACCGGCACCCCGGCGTTCAGCGCGACCAACACCTTCGTCTACACCCGTGACCAGGACCAGTTCGAGCAGGTCATGGGCTACTTCTGGGTCAACCAGGCGCAGGAGTACCTCCAGTCGCTCGGCTTCAAGCCCGGCGGCCGCCTCGACCCGATCCTGGCCCGGCCCTACGACCTGCGGATCAACCAGTACGGCGTCGACAACTCCTACATGACCGACACCGGCGACTACATCCGCCTGGGCAAGGGCGGCGTCGACGACGCCGAGGACGCCGAGGTGATCATGCACGAGTACGGCCACGCCATCCACGCCGACCAGGTGCCCGGCTTCTACAGCACGGACAGCATCGACACCGGCGCGATCGGCGAGTCCTTCGGCGACTACTTCGCCGTGTCGACCGGCCTCGCCGCCGCCAAGCAGTACGGCTGGCCGGTCAAGGCCGAGCAGGCCTGCCCGATGGACTGGGACGCGACGGCGTACACCAACGCCCCACACTGCATCCGTCGCTTCGATCTGAACCTGACCCTGGCCGACCGCCGCAACCAGGTGCACTACGACGGCCAGATCTGGAGCCAGGCGCTCTGGGAGATCCGCCAGGCGTACGTCGCCGCGGGCAAGACCACCGCGGCCTGGGACACCACCCTGATCGACTCGCAGTTCGACTACGCGCCCGGCACCTCCTTCCAGGACGCCGCCCGGGTGACGTTCGCCGCGGCCGTCCGCCGCGATGGTCCGAAGTACGGCACGATCGTCAAGGACGCGTTCGCCCGCCGCGGCATCACGTTCTGATCAGCCGCTGACGATGCTCCGGGGCCGGGCCTCTAGGCTCGGTCCCGGAGTTGTCCCCCCACCGCCGATGAGCGCGACAGGAGGTCCGCATGGGTGAGT
>JBEVFC010000187.1:0-10057 GCA_040512455.1 Nocardioides sp. | reverse complement strand
CGGCCGCCCTCGGCGGTGAGGACGACCGCGCGCTTGTCGCGGTCGGCGCGCATCTGCTTCTCCATCGCGTCCTTGATCGACGGCGGCGGGTCGATTCCCTTGATCTCGACACGGTTGACGCGGATGCCCCACTTGCCGGTGGCCTCGTCCAGCACCGTGCGCAGGCCGGCGTTGATGTCCTCACGGCTGGTCAGCGTCTGCTCGAGGTCCATGCCACCGACGATGTTGCGCAGGGTGGTCATGGTGAGCTGCTCGACGGCCTGGATGTAGTTGGCGATCTCGTAGGTCGCGCTCACCGCGTTGGTGACCTGGAAGTAGATGACGGTGTCGATGGAGACGACCAGGTTGTCCTCGGTGATGACCGGCTGCGGCGGGAACGACACGACCTGCTCGCGGAGGTCGATCATGTACCGGACCTTGTCGACGAACGGCACCACGATGTTCAGGCCGGCGGGCAGGGTCGTCTTGTACTTGCCGAAGCGCTCGACGATGCCGGCCCGGGCCTGGGGGACGATCCGCACCGTCTTGGCGAGGATCACCACCACGAGCAGGACCAGCAGGAGCAGGACGACCAGAGCGGCTGTCATGGGGTTCCTTTCGGATAACGGGTGGCGGGACCCTGCCCGCCGGTGTGGTGCCGAAAACCTGGAGTCAGGGCTCCAGTCGCGGTACGGGATGGACCAGGGCGGTGGCCCCCTTGATCTGCAGGATGTCGACCGTCTCGCCGGGCTCGATGACGAGGGTGTCGTCATAGGGCTGGGCGCTCCAGATCTCCCCGGCCAGCTTGATCCGGCCCGGCGTCATCGAGGTGATCCGCTCGGTCACGAGCCCCTGCTGGCCGACGAGCTTGCCGTGGCCGAGCGCCAGGTCGGGACCGGTCTGCATGCGGCGCACCACGTTGGGCCGCACCACCAGCAGCGCGGCCAGGGCGGCGACAGAGGCCAGCACCACCTGGACGGGGAACGGCGCACCGACCATCGCCGCGAGCATCCCGACCGCGGCTCCGCCGGCCAGCATCAGCAGCACGAAGTCCAGGCTGAGCATCTCGGCGAGACCCAGCACGATCGTGAGCCCGAGCCAGGCCTCCCACGCGTGCTTAGAGAGCCAGTCCATGCCTCGACACTATCCGTTGCGTGGCTACGGCGTGGCCGTTCAGACGCTGTGTCGGCCCGCGCGACGACGGGCCGCCCAGCGGCCGTCCTCGTGGCTCACCTGGAGGGACATCCCGAAGGTGTCGCTCAGCGTCGGGGCGTCGATGACCTCCTCCACGGGACCGGCGGCGACCACGTGCCCGTCACGCAGCAGGAGCGCGTGGGTGAAGCCCGGCGGGATCTCCTCGACGTGGTGCGAGACCAGCACGGTGGCGGGCGAGAGCGGGTCCGCCGCCAGCACGGACAGCGTGGAGACCAGGTCCTCGCGGCCGCCGAGGTCGAGACCGGCGGCCGGCTCGTCGAGCAGCAGGAGCTCCGGGTCGGTCATCAGTGCCCGCGCGATCTGCACGCGCTTCCGCTCCCCCTCGGACAGGGTGCCGAAGGTGCGGTCGAGGAGCGCCTTGGCGCCGACCTCGATGAGCAGGGCGTTGGCGCGCCCGTGGTCGAGGTCGTCGTACTCCTCGCGCCAGCGGCCGACCACGCCGTACGACGCGGAGACGACGACGTCGCGGACCACCTCGTGGCGCGGGATGCGCTCGCCCAGCGCGGCACTGGTGAGGCCGATGCGTGGGCGCAGCTCGAAGACGTCGACGGTGCCGAGCACCTCGCCCAGGATGCCGGCGACGCCGGAGGTCGGGTGGATCTGCGCTGCGGCCACCTGGAGCAGGGTGGTCTTGCCGGCGCCGTTGGGTCCGAGGATGACCCAGCGCTCGTCGTCCTCGACCGTCCAGGAGACCCCGTCGAGAAGGGTGGACTCGCCGCGGCGGATGGTCACCTCGGCGAACTCCAGCACGGCGGTCATGGACGCACCTTATAGGCTGCCGCGTCATGGCCCCGCCGCTGCCCCACGACTCCGCCCGGATGGCCTGGTGGCTGTCCGCTTGGCTGCGGGGTGACGCCGGTCCGGACGACCTCCTGGACGCGGTCCGGGCGGACGACGCCGCGCACGACGTGGCCGGCCTGGCGGAGGAGCCGCTGCCGCTGGTGCTGGCCCTCGGACCGCTGCGGACGGCCGGCGCCCGATCCGCGGGGCTGGCGCTGCCGTCCCCCGGTGACCCGGTCGGACTGGGCGGCCCCCGGGAGTTCAACGCCGCCGCCCTGGAGGCCGGCGAGGCGGTGCTCATCGAGGGCGCCGGACTCGGGTTGGTGCCGCACCGGGCCGGGGCCGGGGTGGTGTGGGTGGCGATGCCGGCCGACCGTCGGCCGCTGGCCGACCTCGGCGAGGCGGACCGGTCGCTGCGCGCGGGCATCTCGGAGTCGGCCACCGCCCTGGCCGCCCTCGACGTGGCCCGCTGGCGACCCGAGGTCGCCGACGAGCTGATGAACCTCCGGCACCGACCGGCGTACGACGCCCCGGCCGGTACGCCGCCCCGGGCGGTCGAGCTGGCCGGCCGGGCCCTCCAGGCGCTCGGCATCGTGGAGCTGGCGATGGAGGACACCGGCGGGGCGGTGAGCGCGCTCGAGATCATCCGCCGCGAGGACGCGCTGCGGCCGCTGGACGCCTCCGCCCGTCGCGCCCTCGTCGCGGCCTGCTCCCCCGAGGTGTGGCCGCCGGCCTGACGTGAGGCTCAGGAGGGCTGGTAGACGCCCAGGACGTTGCCTGCCGGGTCGGTGAAGGTGAAGCGCCGTCCACCGGGATACGCCTCGGGCGGGGCGACCAGGCTGCCCCCGGCCGCCTCGACCGCGGCGACGGACCCGTCGAGGTCCTCGGACACGATCAGCAGCAGGGCGCCGCCCGGGCCCGGCGTGCCGTTGGTGTTGAGGCCGCCGACCTCCCCGCTCCCGTCGGCGGTGCGGATGCCGGCGTAGGTGGGTCCGTAGTCGTTGAACTCCCACCCGAAGGCCGACCCGTAGAACGCCTGCGCGGCGGCCAGGTCGGGGGTGACCAGCTCGACGTACGCGATGGTGTGATGTGTGCTCTCCATGCGGCCACGCTACGAACAACCACCGACAACGTCACTCTCCCCCACTAGTCTCGGCTCCGACATGACCATCGACCCCGCCACTGACTCCCGGGAGCCCACAGAGGCACCCACCACGCTGCTCATCACGCTGACCGGCACGGACCGACCTGGCGTCACCTCGAGCATCTTCGCCGCTCTCTCCGCGGCACGCGTCGAGGTGCTCGACATCGAGCAGATCGTGCTGCGCCGCCGGCTCGTCCTCGGTGTCCTCGTCAGCGCCCCGCGCGACTGGAAGAAGCTCCGCGCCTCGATCGAACGCACTGCCGAGGACCTCGGGATGACCGTCGAGGTCGACCGGGGCTCGGGTGACAACAGGGCCCGCAAGGACGGCCGCAGCCACGTCACGCTCATCGGCGCCCCGCTCAAGGCCTCGGCGATGGCCGCGATGGCGGGTCGGATCGCGGACTCCGGCGCCAACATCGACCGCATCGAGCGGATGGCGCGCTATCCCGTCACCGCCATCGAGCTGCACGTCTCGGGCGTCGACCCCGACACGCTGCGGGTGGCGCTGGTCGAGGAGGCCAGCCGGCAGGGCGTCGACGTCGCCGTCCAACCCGCGAACCTGTTGCGCCGCGGGATGCGGCTGATCGTGATGGACGTCGACTCCACCCTGGTGCAGGGCGAGGTCATCGAGATGCTCGCCGAGCACGCCGGCTGCGCCGAGGAGGTCGCCCGGGTCACCGAGGCGGCGATGCGCGGCGAGGTCGACTTCGAGGAGTCCCTGCGCGCCCGGGTCGCGCTGCTCGAGGGCGTGGACGCCTCCGCGCTCGACGCCGTCTACGACCAGATCGAGTACGCCCCCGGGGCTCGCACCCTGGTCCGCACCCTGAAGCGTCTCGGCTACCGGTTCGCGATGGTCTCCGGGGGGTTCACGCAGATCACCGACCGGATCGCTGCGAACCTCGGCTTCGACTTCGCCCGGGCCAACGAGCTCGAGATCGTCGACGGCCGGCTCACCGGCCGCATCATCGGCGACGTCGTCGACCGGGCCGGCAAGGCCGAGGCGCTGCGCGGGTTCGCCCACGAGGTCGGCATCGACGTCAGCGCCGTGATCGCCATCGGCGACGGCGCCAACGACCTCGACATGCTCAGCGCCGCCGGCATGGGCATCGCCTACAACGCCAAGCCCGTGGTGCAGCAGGCGGCGCAGACGGCGGTGAACGTGCCGTACCTCGACGCGATCATGTACCTCCTCGGCATCTCCCGCGAGGAGATCGTGGCCGCCGACGCGGAGGCCGGCATCGTCACGCCCGCTCCGCCGGTCTGACCCGTCGGCCGGGCGCCGCGTCAGCGACGCGCGTCAACCAGGACCTCGGGATGTACGGCGCAGGCGTCGTCGGCGTGCGTGTGCCATCCGCCGCGACCCGGGCAGTCGGCGTCGTCGCAGTTGCGCACGCACGAGCACTCGTCGCGGACGCTGTCGGCGAGCGCCGTTCCCTTGGCCAGGTTGGACATGGAACCTCCTAGAGCGCCGGCCCGGGCCGGCCGTCGGGTGCAGGACCTCCACGGTCGCATGTCGGGAGGGGCAGACGCACCCGTGATTTCACCCGTCGGGACGGCGCCTCAGCCGCGGCCCACGTGGAACGCCGTGAGGCGCGCACCACCCATCTCGAGGTCCGCCCAGGGACCCTCCACGGCGAAGACCGCGACCGCGCTCGTCGGGAATCCCTCGTTCATCCCGGCCACCGCCTCGGCGTCGCCCTCACCGTCGTCGAGCATCTGCGCGACGTACGCCATCGTCGGGTTGTGGCCGACCACGACCAGCGTGCCGACTGAGTCGTCGGTCTCGCGGACCAGATCCAGGGCGGTCTCCGGTCCGGCCGCGTAGAGCGACGCGTCGTAGTCCGGGGCGAGGCTCCAGCCGGCCCCTCCGGCGAGCGCCTCCCAGGTGCCGCGGGTGCGCGCCGCGTCCGAGACCAGGGCCCGGTCGGGCGTGGTCCCCGACCGGCCGAGCCAGGCGCCGGCCTCGTCGGCGTCGGCGGTGCCACGGTCGGTCAGGACGCGCTCGTGGTCGCTGGCTCCGGAGGGTTCGGCCTTGGAGTGACGCATGATCACGAGGACCCGGGTGGTGGACTGCACGGCCCAACTGTGACAGCCGCTAGGCTCGCCTGTCATGCCATCCGAGAGGGAGACCGAGATTCCCACCGACACTCCGCCCGGACCGCTCATGATCATCGGCGGGGCCGAGGACAAGCTCCGTCGCCGCGACGTCCTCAAGCACTTCGTCGACGCCAGCGGCGGGTCCCGCGCCCGCATCGCGGTGATCGCCACCGCCTCCTCGCTGGGCCCCGAGATCGTCGAGGTGTACGACGCCCTCTTCCGCAAGCTCGGTGCCGCCGAGGTGGTCTCGGTGCGCCCGGAGAGCCGCGACGACGCCCACAACCCGCGGTACGTCGACGCGCTCGGCGAGGTGACCGGGATCTTCATGACCGGCGGCAACCAGCTCAAGCTGTCCGCGGTGGTCAGCGGCACGCCGTTCGGGGACGCGATCCACGCCGCCCGGGCCCGCGGCGCCGTGATCGCCGGGACCTCCGCCGGAGCCAGCATCCAGTCCTCGCACATGGTCGCCTTCGGGGTCGGGGGTGCCACCCCCAAGCAGCGGATGACCCAGGTCGCCGCCGGGCTCGGCCTGCTCAGCGAGTCGGTGATCGACCAGCACTTCGACCAGCGCAACCGCTACGGCCGGCTGCTGATGATCGTCTCCCAGTCCCCCCAGCTGCTCGGGATGGGCATCGACGAGGACACCGCCGCGATCGTGACCACCGAGCCCGAGGGGCACGTGATGCGGGTGATCGGCCGCGGCGCGGTGACGGTGTTCGACCCCGCGCGGATCATCTCCAACGCCCACGAGGCCAAGCGCTCCGCGCCGCTGCTCGCCTCCGGGGTGGTGCTGCACGTGCTGCCGCAGGGCTCCGAGTTCAACCTCACCACCCGGAGCCTGGTGCCCTCCCACCAGCGCGTCGACCAGGAGGAGGCGCTCGACATCGTCGAGGCCGGCCGGGACCTGCGCCAGCTGGCCCGCGACATCGCCGCCGGCGACGTCTCCCCGTCGGTCCTCCGCCGCCGCAAGAACCGCAAACGCCACTCCGCTGTCAGCGACGAGCTGCCCACGGAGCACACTGCAGACGACACCGACCACCAGGAAGGCGCCCGATGACCGAAACTCCCCTCGCCGGAGGCCGTCCCCGCCCCGACCTCGCGATCGTCGAGACCCGCGTCTACCGCGGCGCGAACGTCTGGTCCTACGAGAAGTCGATCCACCTCGTCGTGGACCTCGGCTCTCTCGAGCAGTTCCCGACGAACACGATCCCCGGCTTCACCGACAACCTGCTCCAGATGCTGCCCGGCCTCCGCGAGCACTCCTGCTCGCGCGGCCGCCGCGGCGGCTTCGTCGAGCGCCTCAACGAGGGCACCTGGCTCGGGCACGTCGCCGAGCACACCGCGCTGGCCCTCCAGCAGGTCGTCGGCCACGACATCCGGCGCGGCAAGACCCGGCAGGTCAAGGGACAGCCCGGCCACTACAACGTGATCTTCGGGTACGTCGACGAGCAGGTCGGCCTGGCCGCCGCGCGCCTCGCCGTACGCCTGGTCAACCACCTCGTCGAGGCGGACCCGGAGCTCGACTGGGAGCACGAGCTCGAGACGTTCATCAAGCGCGCCGAGCGCACGGCCTTCGGCCCGTCGACGCAGGCGATCGTGGACGAGGCCGTCTCGCGTGACATCCCGTGGATCCGGCTCAACCAGCACTCGCTGGTCCAGCTCGGCCAGGGCGTGCACGCCAAGCGGATCCGGGCGACGATGACCTCGGAGACCAGCTCGATCGCGGTCGACATCGCCTCCGACAAGGACCTGACCACCCGCCTCCTCGGCGCGGCCGGCCTCCCGGTGCCCAAGCAGGAGTCGGTGCGGACCGCGGACCAGGCGGTCACCGTCTCCAAGCGGATCGGCTACCCGTGCGTCGTGAAGCCGCTCGACGGCAACCACGGTCGCGGCGTCTGCCTGGACCTCCAGGACGAGTCCGAGGTCCGCGAGGCCTTCGACATCGCCCGGGAGCAGTCCCGGCGCGGCACCGTCATCGTCGAGTCGATGGTCGTCGGCAAGGACTACCGCTGCCTGATCATCGACGGCCGGCTCGCCGCGGTCGCCGAGCGCGTGCCGGCCAGCGTCACCGGTGACGGAACCAGCACCATCGAGCAGCTCGTCGACACCGCCAACGCCGACCCGCGCCGCGGCGTCGGCCACGAGAAGGTGCTGACCCGGATCAAGGTCGACGCGGCCGCGATCGAGCTGGTCAAGGAGCAGGGCTACACCATGGGCGACATCCCGCCCGAGGGCGAGATGGTCAAGCTGGCGCTGACCGGCAACATGTCCACCGGTGGCATCTCCATCGACCGGACCTTCGAGGCGCACCCCGAGAACATCGAGATCGCGGAGGAGGCCGCCCGGATGGTCGGCCTCGACATCGCGGGCATCGACTTCATCTGCCCCGACATCACCGAGCCGGTCCGTGAGACCGGCGGCGCGATCTGCGAGGTCAACGCGGCACCGGGCTTCCGGATGCACACCCACCCGACGATCGGTGAGCCGCAGTTCATCGCCAAGCCGGTCGTGGACATGCTGTTCCCGCCGGGGGCGACGTCGCGGATCCCGATCGTCGCGGTCACCGGCACCAACGGCAAGACCACCACCTCGCGGATGATCTCCCACATCTTCAAGGGCATGGGCCGCAAGGTCGGCATGACCTCCACCGACGGCGTGGTCATCGACGAGCGGCTGCTGATCAAGGCCGACGCGTCGGGTCCCCGCAGCGCCCGGATGGTGCTCCAGAACCCCCGCGTGGACTTCGCGGTCTTCGAGGTGGCCCGGGGCGGCATCCTGCGTGAGGGTCTCGGCTACGAGCGCAACGACGTGGCCGTGGTGCTCAACGTCCAGCCCGACCACCTCGGCCTCCGCGGCATCGACACCGTCGAGCAGCTGGCCAACGTGAAGGCGGTGCTCGTCGAGGCCGTGCCGCGCGACGGCCACGCGGTGCTCAACGCCGACGACCCGCTGGTCCGCGACATGCGTCGCCGGTGCTCGGGCCAGGTCGTCTGGTTCTCCATGGAGGAGCCGGGCAGCGAGGTCCGCGAGATGATCGACGCGCACTGCCGGCGCGGCGGCAAGGCGCTGGTCCTGAACCCCTCCGACCGCGGCGAGATGATCGTGGTCAAGCACGGTCGGCGCGAGATGCAGCTGGCCTGGACCCACCTGCTGCCCGCCACCTTCGGCGGCAAGGCCCGGATGAACGTCCAGAACACCCTCGCCGCCGCGGCGGCGGCGTTCGCCGCCAACGCACCCCTGCACGACATCCGGCAGGGTCTGCGGACGTTCTCCACCAACTACTACCTCTCCCCCGGACGCCTCAACGAGGTCGAGGTCAACGGCGTGAACGTCATTGTCGACTACTGCCACAACGCCCCGGGCATGGTGATGCTCGGCGACTTCGTGGACCGGGTCGGCGACTCGCTGAAGGCCTCGCACGACCTGGCGCGTCCGTCGCGGATCGGCGTCATCGCCACCGCCGGCGACCGCCGCGACGAGGACATGCGGGAGCTCGGGCACATCGCGGCCCAGCACTTCGACGTGGTCGTGGTCCGCGAGGACGAGGCGCTCCGTGGCCGCAAGCGCGGCGACATCGCCGCCCTGGTCGCCGAGGGCGTCCGCACCGCGATGACCGAGGGCGCCCGCTGCAAGCAGGTCGAGGTGGTGCTCGTCGAGATCGACGCGGTCCGCCACGCGATGAGCCGCGCCAACCGGGGCGACCTCGTCGTGCTCTGCGTCGACAAGCACCCGTCGGTGATGGCCGAGCTGGAGACCTGGTCCTCGCAGGCCCAGGCCGGCTCCGGCGCCAGCGACGACGCTCCCGCGGCGGACCCGGACTACAAGCCGGCGCCGCCCGCCGGGGACTAGGCAAGGGCTGCGGTTCACCCCCTTCGGGTGAGCGCGGGACCGAGGCCCCGCGCTCACGCTGGAGGTGTCACGACCGATGCGATTGCGGGGTGCCGCCGTGGCCGTCCACCACGCCTCACCGGCCGGACCGGCCACGCGAGTGCGCATCGCCCGGTTCGGGGCGCTCACCGTGCTGCTGGCCCTCGTGGCCGTGGCCGGCGTCGTCCTCGCCGCCTGGGCGTCGTTCGGCGAGGGCGTCTCCAGCACCGAGGGCTCGCTGCCCCTCGAGGTGAGCCCGGCGACCCCGGGCGTGCTGCTGGTGCTGGCCGTGGCCGCGAGCCTCGCCGCCGGGTTCGTCGGGCTGGCGGCACTCGAGTCCGCCACCGCCATGCAGGTCCTGGCGCGCGACCGGCGGATCCCGGAGCCGCTTCCCGTTCCGGTACGACGTGCCCGTCGGCTCGTGCTCGGCCCGCCGGCCGAGGTGGCACTCCGACCCGTCGACGTACCCTCGCTCCGGGCGTCGACCGTCGCCCTCCGGCCGGTCGCGGGACAGAAGACGACGGTCCGGTGCACCGTGCTGGTGCCGGCGCACAACGAGGAGCTCATCCTCGGGGAGACGCTGGCGTCCCTGCGGCGGCAGCGGCGGGCGCCGGACCGGGTGATCGTGGTCGCGGACAACTGCACCGACACGACCGCGGAGATCGCCCGCGGCATGGGCGCCGAGGTGATCGAGACCGTCGGCAACACCGAGAAGAAGGCCGGCGCCCTCAACCAGGTCCTGGCCGGGCTGCTGCCGTCGACCGACCGTGACGACGTGTTCCTGGTCATGGATGCGGACTCCACCATCTCGGACGAGTACCTCGAGGTGGGTCTCGGGCTGCTGGAGGCCGACGAGGACCTGATGGCCGTGGGCGGGCTGTTCTACGGCGAGGACGGTGGGGGCCTGGTCGGCCAGCTGCAGCGCAACGAGTACGCCCGCTACCAGCGGCTCGTGTCCCGGTCCCGCGGCAAGGT
>JBEVFC010000134.1:0-3183 GCA_040512455.1 Nocardioides sp. | reverse complement strand
CACGACCGGGGTCTCGACCCTGACGTTGCCGAGCTGCAGCCCGGGGCTGGTCGTGGTGGCGGTCATGCGCGTCATTCTCCGTCGGGTCCCGTCGACCGCCCAAATCATCTCGCCGAAGTGCGGCTTCTTGCGTACCGAGGTGCGGGTTGTTGCGCGCCGAGGTGCGGGTTCTTGCGGCCCTGTGAAAACGCCCGCGGCGTACTTGGAACCGCGCCCCGACGGCGTACCGCCGAGGCTCCGCAGGAAGTGCCTCTCGCGACGCCAGAAGTGCATCCTCGACGCGCATGAAGTGCATCCTCGGCGGGCAAGAACACGCACCTCGAGGACGCGGGCGGGGTCGTCCGATCGGTCAGTCCTGCCCGATCGCCCGGACACCGCCGGCGGCACCCGGGATGATCGAGCGACCCACCGACCTTCTCGAGGAGCGTCGTGAACCACCCCCGTCACACCAGCCGGCTGCTGGGCGCCCTGATGGCACTCGGCTGCGCCGCCGCCGTGCTCTCCCCTCCCCTGGCCCCCGGCGCCGCGAGCGCGCCCGAGCAGACCCGGAGCGCCTCCGCCCCGGCGGCAGTCGCGGCCGGCGAGGACACGAACCCGCTGGCCGGGCGCCCCTGGGGCGTCTACAAGGGCAACGCGGACCAGTCCTGGCCGCCGTACGTCGGCTCCACGGGGACCCGCCGGAAGCTCCTCGCCAAGATCGCCCTCCGCCCGAAGGCGAAGTGGTTCGGCAAGTGGATCGGCAACGACGAGATCACCACGAAGGTGCGCCAGTACATCGCCAACGCCACCGGCGGCGACCCGGAGACGCTCGTGCAGATGACGGTCTTCCGGATGGTTCCATGGGAGCACGACGCCTGCCGACGACTGCCGACGCAGGCCGAGCGGGCCAGCTACAGGCAGTGGATCCGGCGGGCAGCGGTCGGCATCGGCGACGCGCACGTCGCCCTGATCCTGCAGCCGGACGGTCCGTTCGCGCTCTGCACCCCGGGCGGGTCCCAGGTGCCCTCACGGTTGATCGCCTACGCCGCGAAGGTCTTCTCGGAGCTGGCACACACGAGCGTCTACATCGACGGCGGCGCCTCCGACTGGCCCAAGGACCAGCCGGAGAAGTCCGCCGAGTTCCTCATGCCGGCCGGCATCACGTACGCACGTGGCTTCGCGCTCAACTCCACCCACTACGCCTCCACGGCCGACCAGATCGCGTTCGGCACCCGCCTGGTCGCCGAGCTGGCCGAGCGCGGGGCACCCGGCAAGCACTTCGTCATCAACACCTCGTCCAACGGCCGGCCGTTCGACTTCGGGCAGGCTCGCGGTTCGCACCCGGACAACGCGAAGGTGTGCGCCACCCGGACCGAGGTGCGCTGTGTGACGCTCGGGGTCCCGCCGACGGACGACGTCGCCGACCCGCGCTGGGGTCTGTCGGCGGCCAACCGCGCCAGGGCCGAGGCGCACGTGGACGGCTACCTGTGGTTCGGCCGCCCCTGGCTCCACATGCAGGCCGACCCGTTCGTCATGAGGCGGGCGCTGCAGCTCGCCCGCAGCACGCCGTACTGAGGCGGTCAGCCCTTCTTCTGGTCCTTCTTGGCCGCGGCCGGCTTGGTGATCTTGCCGGTCCAGGTGATCGGATCGGTCTGCTCGGTCGGCCGCATCGCGATCGCCTCGAGCTTGGTGTTCTTCGCGGCCAGGAAGACCAGGCACAGGTTGGCCTTCTTGCCCGGGGTGAACTTCTCAGGCAGCGGGTCGTTCGCGCACGGCTTGAACGAGCTCCTGATCCGCGCTGCCGGGAACAGCACGTCGGACCCGTTGTCCAGGTAGATCGGGACCTCGACCCCGGACAGGTTCGTGTCGCCGGTGTTCTTCACCTTGACGTGCACGTAGTACGGCGTGGAGGCCCTCACGTCCTTCTCCAGCCTGAACGCCGCGAAGTCCTTCATCGTCGACTGGTCGATCCGCTGGACCGTGACGTCGACGTCGCCCTGGAGGTTCTCCTTGGGCTTCCAGCTCAGCGGGGCGGACTCGCCCAGCTTCAGCTCGTCGCCCGGCTGCGGGGTGTCCTCGCCGCCGTCCGTGGTGGTGGAGGTGCCCCCGGCCGAGGTGGAGGTGCTGCTGCCACCGTCCGACGAGGGGTTGTCCGCGGCGTCGCCGTCGTCCCCTCCACCGCAGCCGCTCAGGACGAGGGCTGCGACGAGCGCGACGGGAGCGAGACGGGAGGCGGGCTTCATGCGGTCATTGTGCACGCGACCCCCAGCCGGGCGACCCCGAGACGCGCCGGGCGTCGCCGCGAGCAGCTCAGGCACCGACGAGCTTCCCGGCGAACCAGGCGCTGATGCCGTCGAGGCTGATCCGCTCCTGCTGCATCGAGTCGCGCTCGCGCACGGTCACCGCGTTGTCGTCGAGGGTGTCGAAGTCCACGGTCACGCAGTACGGCGTGCCGATCTCGTCCTGGCGGCGGTAACGGCGGCCGATGGCGCCGGAGTCGTCGAAGTCGACGTTCCAGTTGCGGCGCAGCTCGGCGGCGAGGGCCTTCGCCTTCGGCGAGAGGTCGGCGTTGCGGGACAGCGGGAGCACCGCGACCTTGACCGGCGCGAGTCGGTGGTCGAGGCGCAGCACGGTGCGCTTGTCGACGCCGCCCTTGGTGTTCGGTGCCTCGTCCTCCTGGTAGGCGTCCACCAGGAACGTCATCAGGCTGCGGGACAGGCCGGCCGCCGGCTCGATGACGTAGGGCACGTAGCGCTCGTTGTTGGCCTGGTCGAAGTAGCTGAGGTCCTGGCCGGAGTGCTTCGAGTGGGTGGTCAGGTCGAAGTCGGTGCGGTTCGCGATGCCCTCGAGCTCGCCCCACTCCGAGCCCGCGAACTTGAAGCGGTACTCGATGTCGACGGTCCGCTTGGAGTAGTGGCTCAGCTTCTCCTGCGGGTGCTCGAAGTGCCGCAGGTTCTCCGGGTCGATGCCGAGGTCGACGTACCACTTGGTCCGCTCGTCGATCCAGTACTGGTGCCACTCCTCGTCCTCACCCGGCTTGACGAAGAACTCCATCTCCATCTGCTCGAACTCGCGGGTCCGGAAGATGAAGTTGCCCGGCGTGATCTCGTTGCGGAAGCTCTTGCCGATCTGGGCGATGCCGAACGGCGGCTTCAGGCGCGTGGAGGTCACCACGTTGGCGAAGTTGAGGAAGATGCCCTGCGC
>JBEVFC010000121.1:0-10168 GCA_040512455.1 Nocardioides sp. | reverse complement strand
GCCATCTGGGAACGGCT
Organism: Nocardioides sp.; assembly: GCA_040512455.1. Classification (GTDB taxonomy): domain Bacteria; phylum Actinomycetota; class Actinomycetes; order Propionibacteriales; family Nocardioidaceae; genus Nocardioides. Next base: position 10,151 of record JBEVFC010000121.1, on the reverse strand, counting down.
CGAGGCCGCTGGGCTCGACACCATGGAGGCGTGTGGCGACTCGCCGCGGCCGTTCCTCGGCTCCCCTATCGCCGGCGTGGCGAAGGACGAGATCATCGACGGCACCGCCGCGCTCGAGGAGATCTTCGACCGGTACATCGGCAACCCGGAGTTCTCCAACCTGCCGCGCAAGTTCAAGACCGCGATCACCGGGCACCCCAGCCACGACGTGTCCCCGGAGACCAACGACGTGTCGTTCGTCGGCACCGTCCACCCCGACCTCGGTCCCGGCTTCGACCTGTGGGTCGGTGGCGGCCTGTCCACTAACCCGATGCTCGCCCAGAAGCTCGGCGTCTGGATCCCGCTGGACGAGGTGGCCGACGCCTGGGAGGGCGTCGCCTCGATCTTCCGCGACTACGGCTACCGCCGGCTGCGCTCCCGCGCCCGCCTGAAGTTCCTGGTCGCCGACTGGGGCGTCGAGAGGTTCCGCGAGATCCTCGAGACCGAGTACCTCAAGCGCGAGCTGGTCTCGAACCCGTCGCCGCCGTCGCCGGTCGGGCACCGCGACCACATCGGCGTGCACGAGCAGCAGGACGGCAAGTTCTACGTCGGCATCGCGCCGACCGCCGGCCGGATCTCCGGGACCCTGCTGGTCCAGCTGGCCGACCTGATCGACGAGTTCGGCGTCGCCGGCGCCCGGCTCACGCCGTACCAGAAGATCGTGCTCATCGGCGTCGACGGCGATCAGGTCGACGGTCTGGTCGACCGACTCGACGGGATCGGGCTGTCCGCGCGTCCGTCGAACTGGCGTCGCAACACGATGGCCTGCACCGGCATCGAGTTCTGCAAGCTCGCCATCGTCGACACCAAGAACCGCGCCCGGGACCTGGTCGCCGAGCTCGAGCGTCGCTTCCCCGACCTGGACGCGCCGATCACGGTCAACGTCAACGGCTGCCCCAACGCCTGCGCCCGCACCCAGGTCGCCGACATCGGTCTCAAGGGCCAGCTGGTCCTCGACGCCGACGGCAACCAGGTCGAGGGTTTCCAGGTGCACCTCGGTGGCGCCACCGGCCTGCAGGCCAACTTCGGCCGCAAGCTGCGTGCCCACAAGGTGACCAGCGTCGGGCTCGACGACTACATCACCGCCGTCGTGAACGGCTACCTCGCAGACCGCGAGGACGGCGAGTCGTTCGCCACCTGGGTCGCCCGCGCCGACGAGCAGCTGCTGCGCGGCGAGAAGGCGCTGGAGACCGTCTGATGTCGGCGAGCACGCGGGCCGTCCCGTTCCACTGCCCCTACTGCGGTGACGAGAACCTGTGGCCCCACGAGGGTGCTCACGGCAGCTGGGAGTGCCGCTCCTGCCTGCGTGCCTTCACCGTCAAGATGCTCGGCCTCATCCGTCCCCAGGGAGCCCCCCAATGAGCACTGCCACCACCAACGCAGCCCGCTCCTTCAAAGGCACCCACACCGCGGGGCGCTCGCCCGAGGAGTTGCGCGAGCTGGTCTCGCACGTCGGCGCCGAGCTGGAGCTGGCTCCGGCGGAGTCGATCATCGAGTGGGCGGTCGCCACGTTCGGCGAGCGCTTCGCGATCACCTCGTCCATGGGTGACGCCGTGCTGTCGCACCTCGCGTCCACCGTGGCGCCCGGGATCGACGTGGTGTTCCTCGACACCGGCTACCACTTCGCCGAGACCATCGGCACCCGCGACGCCGTCGAGGCCACCCTGCCGGTCAACCTGATCACCATCACGCCCGTCCAGACCGTGGCCCAGCAGGACGCGGAGCACGGCAAGGACCTCTACAAGACCGACCCCGACCTGTGCTGCGCGCTGCGCAAGGTGCAGCCGCTGTCCACCTCGCTCGACGGGTACGACGCGTGGGCGACCGGGCTGCGCCGGGCGGAGACGCACAACCGGGTCATCGCGCCGGTGGTCGGCTGGGACGCCAAGAAGGGGAAGGTCAAGGTCTCCCCCATCGCCCGGTGGTCCGACGACGACGTCGAGCGCTACATCACCGAGAACAACGTGCTGGTGAACCCGCTCGTGCAGGACGGCTACCCGTCCATCGGCTGCTGGCCGTGCACGCGACGGGTCGCCCCCGGCGAGGACCCGCGCAGCGGGCGCTGGGCCGGCACCAACAAGACCGAGTGCGGGATCCACTCATGAACCCGAGCTCTACCCACCGCGACAACGGCGTCGCTCCCCTCACCACCCCAGAAGGGAGGCCGGACTGATGGCTGCACCGGCACTCATCGCCCTCGCCCACGGGAGCCGCGACCCGCGCTCCGCCGAGACGATCACCGCGCTGGTCAACGAGGTGCGCACCCTGCGCCCCGACCTGCGCATCGAGCCCGCGTTCCTCGAGCTCTCCAAGCCGTCGTTCGCCCAGGCGGTCGCCAAGCTGGTCCGCGCCGGCCACGAAGAGATCGTCGTGGTGCCGCTGCTGCTCAGCGAGGCCTACCACGCCAAGGTCGACGTGCCGTCGGCCGTCGCCGAGCAGTCCGCCAAGCACCAGGGACTGAAGATCCGCGCCACCCGCGTGCTCGGCCTCGAGCCCGTGTTCCTGGAGGTCCTCGACCTGCGCCTGCGCGAGGCGCTCAAGGAGGCCCGGGTGCGTGAGCTGGACGCCCTGGTGCTGGCCGCGGCCGGCTCCAGCGACCCGCTCGCCAACCAGGCCGTCGCCCGGCTGGCCCGCCTCTGGGGCAGCCGCCACAAGCTGCCGGTGAAGGCCGCGTTCGCCTCGGCGGCGCCGCCGGCCACCGGCGAGGCGGTGCGGTCCTTCCGGGTCGAGGGTCGCCGCCACATCGCGGTCGCCTCGCTCTTCCTTGCGCCGGGCTTCCTGCCCGACCGGGCCGCGGAGCTCGCCCACGAGGCCGGCGCCGTCGCGGTGTCCGCACCGCTCGGCGCGCACCCGGAGCTGGCCCGGACAATCCTCGCGCGCTACGCCGTGGGTGCCGTTGAGCTGGTCCCGGTCTGAGGGACCGGTCTAACCGACCAACGCAGACAACAGGCGCTCCAGCTCCCGGGCCGGGTCGGCGGTCATGCCGCCGTGCACCGGTCCGGGCTGGAGCACCGTCGACTTCGGCGCCTTGAGGAAGCCGAAGCGGCTGCTCTGGTCGTCCTTGCCGGCCCGCACGCCGTGCGAGGTGGCGCGGCTGCCGAGGCCGAAGTCCACGTGCGCCTCGCCCCGGCACACCGACTCCACCGCGGCCAGCGCCGCCCGCACCGCCGCGACGTCGACCCGCGGGTCGATGGCGCGCAGGCGCTGCTCGTCCACCCGCGAGCCGGACGCCAGGAAGTCCCCCGCCGGGCAGTAGAGCACCACGCCGACGTTGACGAACTCCTCGCGCTCGACGCGCGGCACGCAGCGGAGCACGACGTACTGGTAGCCCTTCACGGCGCCACCTCGGCCGTCGGCAGCCAGCCGCGGCCGCCGGTCACGCGGGCGTGCAGGAACGCGACGTACCGGGCCCGCAGCTCGTCGGGCGTCTCGGCGCCCGGCACCGGCTCCAGCCACTCCTCCGGCACCAGCGCGAGCACCTCAGCCAGCGCGGCCGGAGTCACCTGGGCGGCCAGCCGCTCGTCCTGGGCGCGCGCCTCCGCGGCGTAGTGCCGCAGGATGTGCTCGCTGGCGTCGTACGGCTGGGCGGCGAAGCGCTCGGGCGACCCCGGTCCCCCGGTCCACGCGTGGTGGAAGTAGAGCGCGGCGCCGTGGTCGATCGCCCACACGTCGCCGTGCCACAGCAGCAGGTTGGGGTTGCGCCAGCTGCGGTCGACGTTCGCGGACAACGCGTCCAGCCACAGGATCCGGCCGGCCATCTCGCGATCGGGGGTGAACGAGGCGTCGTAGCCGAACGCCCCGGGCAGGAAGTCGATGCCGAGGTTGAGCCCGAGGCTGGCGTTGAGCAGGTCCTGGACCTCCTCGTCGGCCTCGTACCGCGCGATCTCGCGGTCGAGCTCCAGCGCCACCAGCACCGGCGTGGTCACCCCCAGTCGTCGGGCCAGCTCCCCGACCACCACCTCGGCGACGAGCACCTTCAGCCCCTGCCCGGCGCCGCGGAACTTGCAGACATAGGTGCCGAGGTCGTCGGCCTCGACGATGCCCGGCAGCGACCCGCCCTCGCGCAAGGGCGCGACGTAGCGGGTCACGGCGACGGTCGGGATCACCCCGGTGTCGGTGCCCTGGCTCATGCCACCGGCGCTTCGTCGAGCAGCCGCTGCCGCTGCTCCGCCACGTCGAACTGGGTGACCGGCCACTGCGGAGCCATCGCCTGCAGCGTCTGGAGGAGCAGCTTTCCGATCGCGAGGTTGCGGTACCACTTGCGGTCCGACGGCACGACGTACCACGGCGCCAAGTCGGTGCTGGTGCGCTCGAGGGCGATCTCGTACGCCTTGCGGTAGTCCGGCCACTTGGCGCGCTCGTCGATGTCGGCCGGGTTGAACTTCCAGCGCTTGGTCGGGTCGTCGAGGCGGGCGATCAGTCGTTCGCGCTGTGTGTCCGCAGAGATGTGCAGCATGCACTTGATGATCGTGGTGCCTTCGGTGTTCAGCTCGGTCTCGAACGCGTTGATCGCGTCGTAGCGCGACTCGATCTCCTTCGCCGGCGCCAGCGCCCGCACCCGGGCGATCAGCACGTCCTCGTAGTGCGACCGGTCGAAGACGCCGATCAGACCGGGACCGGGGACCGCCTTGCGGATGCGCCAGAGGAAGTCGTGCGAGCGCTCCTCCTCGGTCGGCGCCTTGAAGCTGGTGATGTGGACACCCTGGGGGTCGAACAGCCCGACGGTGTGCCGCAGCACTCCGCCCTTCCCGGAGGTGTCCATCCCCTGGAGCACCAGCAGCACTCGGCGGCCGGAGCCCGCGGTGCGCTCGGCGAACAGGCGCTCCTGCAGGTCGGAGAGCTCGTCGCCGAGCTTCTCGAGCGCCGCCTTGCCGGCGGCCTTGTCGCCGTCGAAGCCCGGCGTCGCGTTCGTGTCGATCGCGGTCAGGTCGACCGGACCGTTCGGCAGGCGGAGGCGCTCCGCGATGGTGGGACTCGTGGCCATGCCTCGACCCTAGGGCCTCAGCCCAGCACCTTGCCCACGTCGAACGTGCAACCGACCACCGTGTCGGTGCTCCCGTCGGGCTGCGGCTCGTCGAACCACGTCCCCCGCACGAAGCCGGACTTGTCCAGCATCCGCAGGGACGCCTCGTTGCGGTGGTCCGGTGCGGCGAAGTACGCCGTGGCGTCGGCGAAGCGGTGCCGGGTCCGCACCGACCACGCCCACAGCATCCGGGTCCCGATCCCGCGGCCGAGCCACTGCTCGTCCCCGACGGCGTAGTCGACGCCGATGGCCTGCGGGTCGGGCGTCAGCAGTGCGTACTCGGGATAGTCCGCGAGCCGGTAGTCCCGCAGGAAACCCACCGACCGGCCGTTGGCCTCCACGACCCAGATCCGGCTCGGCGTCATCCCGTCGATGTCCGGGCCGTACTGCGCCGCCACGTTCTCGTCGGTCGGCTCGCCGTCGGACTGCCACCAGCGGCGCACGTGCGGCGCCTGGCGCCAGCGGGTCACCAGCGGCAGGTCGCCGCGGGTCATCGGCCGCAGCACCACGGTCAGGTCGTGGTCGATGGCGAAGTGCTTGGTCTCGCCCGACAGGTCCCGGGCCACCGGCACCCCGGTGGCCGAGGCCGCCACCCGCCGCGCCGCGGCCGCCCACGACTCGCCCTCGCGCGCCACTCCCGTCAGCTCGCGTGCGCCGAGATGGACGACGACCGGGGTACTCATCGGCACAGGCTAGCGACCGGCCACCGCCCGTAGGGGTGGGAGTGGCGGGCCACCCCGTGGGTACAGAGGACCCCATGACCTGCCCCGACCCGACGATGCCCGAGGCGGTGGCGGCAGCGGGCGACCCGCGCCGTGCCCTGGTGCTCGCGCACGAGCTCGGCGCCCGGCTGCCGACGCCCGGTCACGGGGAGACCGCCGCGCTGTGGTCGGCGCTGGCCGGCCTCGGAGCCACCGACCTGACGGTGGCCCGGGCGGTCGAGCCACACCTGGACGCGCTGGCGATCCTCGACCAGGCCGGCGACCCGGACCTGACCCCCCTCCAGGTGGACGGCACCAGCACCTGGGGCGTGTTCGCCGCCGAGGGTCCGGGCGCGCGGCTGGAGGCGACGTACGGCGACGATGAGTGGACGCTGACCGGGACCAAACCGTGGTGCTCCCTGGCCGGACTGGTCAGCCATGCGCTGGTCACCGCCTGGACGAGCCCGCGGTCGCGGCGACTGTTCGCGGTCCGCGTCGCCGGTCCCGAGGTGACCGTCAGCGACCAGCCGTGGCAGGCCCGCGGGCTGACCGCGGTCACCAGTGTCCCCGTCGAGATGGCCGCGGCTCCGGCGGTGCCGGTCGGCGACGACGGCTGGTACCTCGCCCGTCCCGGCTTCGCCTGGGGCGGGATCGGCGTCGCCGCGGTCTGGTACGGCGGCGCGGTGGGGTTGGCCCGCCGGCTCGCCGCACCCACCTCACGCCCGCTCGACCAGATCGGCGAGGCCCACCTCGGGGCGGTCGACGCCGTGCTGACCGCCGCCGGGACCCTGCTCGCCGATGCCGCCGCCCGGGTGGACGACGGCCGGGCGGACGGTCCCGCCGGCGCCGCGCTGGCCCTCCGGGTCCGCCAGGTGGTCCGCCGCGCGGCCGAGGAGGTGCTCGACCGCTGCCACCACGCCCTCGGACCCGGCCCGCTGGTCGGCGAGGCCGAGCACGCCGCCCGGGTCGCCGACCTGCAGCTGTACCTGCGCCAGGAGCATGCCGAGCGCGACCAGGCGGCCCTCGGCCGGCACCTGGTCGACCATCCCGAGGACGCCGCGTGGTGACGGCCGGGTTCGACCACGCCGTCGCCGGCACGCCCCGGGCGACCTGGACGGCCTGCGACGCCTGGCGGCAGGTCCCGGTGTGGACGCCCCCGGGCGGCCCGGCGTCCCTGCTGGTCGTGGCGGCGCACCCGGACGACGAGAGCCTCGGCGCGGGCGGGGCGATCGCGCGGCTGGCCGCCTCGGGCTGGCGGGTCGACGTGGTGGTCGCCACCGACGGCGAGCGCTCCCACCCGGACTCCCCCACCATCGGGCCCGACGCGCTCGCGGCACGCCGCCGCGGTGAGGCGGACGCGGCGATGCACCTCCTCGGCCCGGGCATCCGGGTGCACCACCTCGGGCTGCCCGACGGCGCGCTGGAGTCCTGCGAGGACGAGGTCGTCGAGCGTCTCGTGGACCTGATCGGCGAGGACGGCTCCGACCACACCGTGCTCGCGCCGTGGCGGGAGGACCCGCACCCCGACCACCGGGCAGCCGGCCGGGCGGCGCACCAGGCCGCGCACCGCACCGACAGCCAGCTGCTCGAGTACCCCATCTGGGCCTGGCACCAGCTCGTCCCCGACGACCTCCCGTGGGAGCGGGCGCTGCGGCTCGAGCTCACCGACCGCGAGCGGAGTGACAAGGCCGAGGCCATCGCGGCGCACGCCAGCCAGGTGCTCCCGCTCTCGGACGACCCACGCGACCAGGCCGTGGTCACCGCCGACATGCTCGCGCACTTCAGCGGCGCCGAGGAGGTCTATCTCGCCACCGAACCGGGCGCCCCGCCGACTCCCTTCGAGGACCTGCACGCCCGGCTGGCCGATCCCTGGCAGGTCGACGAGAGCTGGTACGAGCGGCGCAAGCGGTCCGTGCTGCTCGGCGCGCTTCCCGACCCGTCGTACGCCACCGCTCTCGAGATCGGCTGCTCCGTCGGCGCGCTCACCGAGGACCTGGCCGCCCGGTGCGAGCACGTCACTGCCGTCGACCTCAGCCCGGCCGCGGTGGCCCGGGCCCGGCGCCGCCTGGTGGGCTTCGACTGGGTCACCGTCGAGCGCCGTACCGTCCCCGACGAGCTGCCGGACGGCCCGTTCGACCTGGTCGTCCTCTCTGAGGTGGGCTACTTCCTGAGTCCTCGGGCGCTGAGCGACACCATCGCGGCGTTGCAGTCCAGCCGTCGGCACGGGGTGGTCCTGGCGTGCCACTGGCGACACCCGGTGCGGGGCTGGCCACTCGACGGCGCCGCCGTGCACCGGCGCCTCCGGGAGGCCTGGGGCGTCCCCGGGCTCCGCCACGTCGAACGCGACTTCCTGCTCGAGGTGTGGCAGGCGGAGGCCCCGTGAGCCGCACCCTCACCGGACTGAGCGTGGTGCTCCCGGCCCGCAACGAGGCCGGCCGGCTGGGCGCCTGCCTGACCTCGATCCGCGTCGCCATCACGACGTACGCCGCGCTGCCGGGCAGCCTGCCGGTGGACGTGGTGATCGCCCTGGACTCCTGCACCGACGAGTCGGCCGCGGTGGTGGCCCGACATCCCGGCACCCGCAACGTGCAGGTGCGCGAGGGCAGCGCCGGGCGGGCCCGCAACGCCGGCGTGCTGAGCGCTCGCACCGCGGCCGCCCGGACCCCGTCCCGTGGCGGACTGCACTGGATCGCGATGACGGACGCGGACAGCCGGGTTCCGCCGCACTGGCTCGCCGCCCAGGTCCGGCTGGCCGAGGAGGGTGCGGACGTGGTGGTCGGCACCGTCGAGCCCGACCCCGACGAGCTGGACCACCGCGCGCTCGGTCGCTGGTGGTCGCGTCACGACCTGCGCGAGGACCACTCCCACGTGCACGGCGCCAACCTGGGCTTCACGCTGGCCGCCTACGACCGGGTCGGCGGCTTCCCGGGAGCGCCGCTGCACGAGGACGTCGAGTTCGTACGGCGGGCGCGGGCGCTGGGCCTGCGGGTGCGGGCCACGGACCTGCACCGGGTGACGACCTCGGCCCGAGCGACCGGGCGGTCGCCGGGTGGTTTCGCGGCCTACCTGCGCGAGCTGGACTCGCCCGGGGCGTCCACCACCGGCGGAAGTGCCGACCACGGGAAGTCGATCCAGCGGTCGGTCCTGCGCCAGACGTAGTCGGCCTTGATCACCGAGCGCGGCTTCTCGTAGACCACCGCAGTCCGCGCCTCGGCGACGTGGTCGGCGCAGAACTCGTGCACCAGCTCGAGGGTGCCGCCGGTGTCCGCCACGTCGTCGGCGATCAGCACCCGGAGCCCGGACAGGTCCACCGCCGTCGGGGTGGGCGGCAGCATGATCGGGACGTCCAGCCGCTGGTCGACGTCGGTGTAGAACTCGACGTTGATCACCGACAGGTTCTTCACCGCCAGGGCGTAGCCGAGTCCCATCCCGAGGCCGAGTCCGCCGCGGGCGATGGCCAGGATCAGGTCCGGCCGGTAGCCGTCGGCGGCCACCGCGTGGGCCAGCTCGCGGCAGGCCGTGCCGAAGGACTCGTAGGTCAGCACCTCGCGGTCATCGCTCACCGCGCCATCGTGACACGGTCAGTCGTCGTCCAGCGGGGCGTCCGGCTCCGTGAGATCAGCGTCGGCCAGCTCGTCCTTGACGACGGCGTACGCCAGGCCGGGCGGGTAGCCCTTGCGGGCCAGCATGCCGACCAGGCGGCGGGTGGCCACGGCCGGCTCGAGCGAGGACATCGACCGCAGCTTGCGGCGGACCAGGCGCCGGGCCGCGGCCTGCTCGTCCTCCGGGTCGATCTCGTCGAGGGCCTCGGTGGCGATCTCGTCGGGGACGCCCTTGCGGCGCAGCTCCTGCGCCAGCGCCCGCCGGGCCAGTCCCTTGCCCGGCTGCCGGGAGGCGATCCACATCCGGGCGAACGCCTCGTCGTCGATCAGCCCGACCTCCTCGAACCGGTCGAGCAACCGGTTCGCGATGTCCTCGGGCACGTCCTTCTTGCGCAGCCGGGTGGCCAGCTCGCTGCGGCTCCGGGCCTGCCCGGTCAGCTGGTCGAGCAGGATCTTGCGGGCCACCGACTCGTGGTCCGGCTCCGGACCGAGCGGATCCTCGTCCGCGGGCCGTGCCTCGAGGTCGGCGGGTGCCGCGCCCGTCCAGGCCGCGACCCCCGCCGCCACGTCACCGTGCCAGGGATCAGAAGTCATCGACACCGAGCGGGTCGACGGCCGCCGCCTTGTCGGCCTCCGCCGGCTTGTCGACCGTGGGGCCGACGCCGAGCTTCTCGAGGATCTTCTTCTCCAGCTCGTTGGCGAGGTCCGGGTTGTCCTTGAGGAACGAGCGGGCGTTCTCCTTGCCCTGGCCGAGCTGGTCGCCCTCGTAGGTGTACCAGGCGCCGG
>JBEVFC010000112.1:0-3601 GCA_040512455.1 Nocardioides sp. | reverse complement strand
TCGTCGCGATCACCGGCGACCGCATCCAAGCGATTGAGAACAAGCCATTCACCGGCACGGCCTACACCTGCTGAACTCGGGCACGCCAGCCGAGCGTGGACGCCGAGTTAGACGGGCCTCCCAACTGCGGGCTCTCCGCCCGCTACTGCCGCCCGGAGTGCGCGGGCCTGCGGATGAGCGGACCGCCCGGTGGACTCACTCTTGGGGGCCGTCTCCCGAGCCAAGCGCTCGCGGCTCAGATACCGAACCGGCTTGCCGAGCGACTCCGCGTAGGCAATCTCCCGTCGGGTTGACTCACCCACATAGCCCCCCGGATCCACGATGTACACCTCGTCGGCCATGCGAATCTTCTGGAAGTGCACGGCGCCGAGCCTCCCCTTCAGGTCCGAGCAGTCGGCTGTCCAGTCGTAGTCCGGCAGGTCGGGGAGGCTGAACATTCCGAGGCTGATCACGACGCAACCATCCATCGTGAGCCGCTGGTTGACCTCCGCGAACTCGGCCTCAAACTTGGTCGAGCCGCAGAGCGTGATGACCTTCGCCTCGCCCGCGCCCGACTGCGGTGCCTGCTGGTTCTCCACAAGGTTCACTATCGGTGAACGGCAGGACCTGTCTATCGCCGCCCCCTGGACGTCCGCTCCTGCCATTGCTAGGGCCACGGGGTCAGGCGCCGAGACGCTCTCCGCTGTCGGGGTGGAAGAGGTGCACCGCGTCCGGGTTCGGCAGCACCGTCACCACGTCGCCGACGGCGACGTCACTGCCCTCGGGCAGCCGGAAGGTGAGGCGCACCGGGCGCCGGGTCGCGCCCTGCGCCTGTCCGCTCGCGAACAGCACCCCGTGCTGCTCCGAGAGCGCCTGGACATCGACATCGACGCCTTGGCCCATCTCGACGGGGTGCACGTCCTCGGGACGTACGCCGAGCCGGGCCACCCCGGTGTCGGCGCGCACCGCGCGGGTCGAGACCACGACGGCCGACTCCACCAGCGTGGGCCGGCCGTCCTGCATCCGCACGTCGAGGAAGTTCATCGGTGGCGACCCGACCAGGCCGGCCACGAACAGCGTCCGCGGCCGGTCGTAGAGCCGGCGCGGCTCGTCGATCTGGTGGAGCAGGCCGCCGTCGAGCACTCCGACCCGGTCCGCCATCGTCAGCGCTTCGACCTGGTCGTTGGTGGCATACAGCGTGGTCACCCCGATCGCCCGTTGAGCGGCGACGAGCGACTGCCGCACCTCGGCCCGCACCGCGGGCGCCAGGTTGGCCAGTGGCTCGTCCATCAGAAGCACCGCGGGGCGACGTACCAGTCCCCGCGCGAGCGCCACCCGCATCCGCTGGCTCGGCGACAGGTCGACGGCGCCCTCGCCGAGCACGTCCTCGAGGCCGAGGGGCGCGGCCACCTCCTCCACCAGCGCGCGGACGGCCTTCCGGGCCGCCCCCGAGGACCGCAACGGGGCACCGATGTTCTCGGCCACGGTGAGGTTCGGGTAGAGCGCGTAGTTCTGGAAGACCAGCGCCACGTCGTCCCGCGCGCCGTCGACCGTCCGGCCACCCACGCGCACCTCCCCGTCGGTCGCGGCCACCAGTCCGGCCACCATCCTGAGCGTCGTCGTCTTGCCGGCCCCGGGCGGCCCGAGCAGCACGAACAGCTCGCCGTCGGCGACCGTCAGGGTCAGCGGCGCCACCGCGGCCACCCGTTCCCCCGGATGGACGCACGTGGCGTCGTCGAACTCGATCTCGGCCATGCGAACCACCCGATCCCGGCCGCCCCCACGGCGGCCATCGGCTCCACTGTCGCCCACAACCCGGCAGAAGAGGGCAAATGGGACAAGGTTTAACGACCCCGTTACATGGTGGTTTCCAGAGCTTCGATCGCCCTTCCTACCGTCGATGCGGACGGATGGTCGGCCCGGGGGGGACGACCATCCGGGAAGGGGGGAACCCGATGTCCTTGTCCTACGACGACTTCCGTCGCATCGACCGCCACGATCCGAGCACCCGCCGGATCGCGTCCGCGCAGCACCACTCACCTGTCCTGATCGTGCTCACGGTGCTCGCCACCGCCGGCATCCTCGTCTACGCCGTGTTCCTGCTGAACCCGGCCAACCGCGGCGACCTGCTGCCCTGGCTGATGGTCGTCTCCGCCGAGACCGTCCTGGTCGTCCACGCCCTGCTGGCGATGTGGACCGTCCTCTCCGGCACCCGCGACCCGCGGGACTACCGCTACTTCACCGCCCAGTCGCTGCTGTTCGACGCCCGCGAGGCCGCGGGCCGCGGCGTACGCCACCAGCCGCACCGGTGGCCGCTCCGCCTGCAGGGCGAGCGGGTCACCGTGGAGGTGTTCGTGACGGCGTACGGCGAGCCGCTGGAGACCGTACGGCGCACCCTGCGCGCCGCGCTCGACCTGCGCGGGGAGCACCGCACCTGGCTCCTGGACGACGGCCGCTCCGACGAGATGCGGGCGCTCGCCGAGGAGATGGGCTGCCGCTACCTGCGTCGGCTCAACAACCACGGCGCCAAAGCCGGCAACGTCAACCACGCGCTGACCATCGCCAAAGGCGACTACTTCTGCATCTTCGACGCAGACTTCGTGCCGCACCCGGACTTCCTGGAGCACACGCTGCCGTTCTTCGTCGACGAGACGGTCGCGTTCGTCCAGACGCCGCAGACATACGGCAACCTGCACAACATGATCTCCCGCGGCGCGGGCTACATGCAGACGGTCTTCTACAAGTACGTCCAGCCCGGTCGCAACCACTTCAACGCGGCCTTCTGCGTGGGCACCAACGTGGTCTTCCGCCGGGCAGCCGTGCACGAGATCGGCGGCATCCACGCCGACTCCAAGTCCGAGGACGTCTGGACGTCGCTGCGGCTGCACGAGCGCGGCTGGCGGAGCATCTACCTCGCCAAGACCCTCGCGGTCGGAGACGCCCCGGACACCGTGGAGGCCTACACCAAACAGCAGCTGCGCTGGGCCACCGGCGGCTTCGAGATCATGATCAAGGCGAACCCGTTCAGCCCACGGCGGTCGCTGACGCCGGACCAGCGGATCATGTACGGCATCACCGCGACCCACTACCTGACCGGGATCGCGCCCGGGATCCTGCTGCTGGTGCCGCCGATGGAGGTCTACTTCGACCTGCACCCGGTGGACCTCACCGTCGGGTTCTGGCAGTGGCTGCTCGTGTACGCCGGCTTCTACGTCATGCAGATCCTCCTGGCGTTCTGCACGCTGGGCAGCTTCCGCTGGGAGGTGCTGATGCTGGCGGCGGTGTCGTTCCCCATCTACGTCCGGGCGCTGGTGAACGCGATCCTCGGCCGCGAGCAGCAGTGGCACGTCACCGGTGCGACCACCCGGGCCAGCTCGCCCTTCAACTTCATGATCCCGCAGGTGCTGATGTTCGTGTTCCTGCTGCTCACCGCGGCGGTCGGTGTCTGGCAGAACTGGACGCACAGCACCGTCACGCTCGGCACCGCGTGGAACCTCACGAACACGTTCATCCTCGGCGCGTTCATGGTGGTGGCCTGGCGCGAGGCCCACCGGGTACGTCGCGGCCTGCCGGTCGCCACCCGCCGCGCGGTCGCGCCCGCGCACTCGAGTGTGGCTCCGGT
>JBEVFC010000091.1:0-7479 GCA_040512455.1 Nocardioides sp. | reverse complement strand
ACCGCTACCTCTGGATGAACCTCAAGAGCATCGTCGGCTCGCACTTCGCCAACTACCGGGAGTCGTGGGAGGCGAACCGACTGATCGCCAAGGGGATGATCCACCCGACCCTGTCGCGCACCTACTCCCTTGACGAGGTCGGCCAGGCCGCGCTCGACGTCCACCACAACCTCCACCAGGGCAAGGTCGGCGTCCTCTGCCTGGCTCCCGAGGAGGGTCTCGGGGTCCGCGACCAGGAGCTCCGTGACCAGCACGTGGACGCGATCAACCGGTTCCGAGGCGTCTAGGAGCCACCTCACACCCCGGCCTGCGGATCCCTCCGCGAGCCGGGGTGTGTTCTTGGCCCCCCATCAGCGACACTGGGCGCGTAACGGGACACCCAGCAGTGAGGAAGCCTGAGCGATGAGCAACGACGGTCTGTCCATCTTCGACGAAGAGCCCAACGAGGGCGACCAGCCCACCGGGGCCGACGACAAGACCCAGGTGATGCCCGCAGTCGGCAAGGAGCCCGCCCCGTCGGGCTCGTCCAGCAAGCAGGGCTCGAGCGCGACCCGCAGCCAGTCCGGCGGCTCCACGCGCCCCGACCCGACCCGCACGGCCACGATCCCGGCGGTCAAGCCCGCCGCCGAGCGCCCGCCCACCCCGGCGCCGACCCCGGCGCGGACCCCGGCTCCGACTCCCGCCCCCACCCCGGCGCCCGCGAGGGCGGCCGCACCCTCGGCCCCGCGTCCCGCCGCACAGCAGCAGCCCCCGACCACGCCGCGACCGGCCGGCGCCCCGACCGCCGTACCCTCGCTGCCGCTGGTCCGCCGCGGCGGCTACGACAAGGACGCGACCGACGTGGCGCTGCGTCAGCTCGTCTCCGAGAAGGCCGGCCTGGGCAACAGCCTGAGCGCCTCCGAGCAGCGGGTGCTCCAGCTCGAGGCCGAGCTCGTGCAGCTCCGCAAGAAGGCCGAGGAGAACGAGAAGCCGACGTACGCCGGTCTCGGTGGCCGCGCCAACGAGCTGCTCCGCCTCGCCGAGGAGGAGGCCGACGACATCCGCGACCAGGCGATCCGCGAGGGCGCCGAGATCCGCGCGCAGGCCACCAAGGACGCCAAGGCGATCCGCGCCGAGGCCTCCCGCGAGGCCGAGGACATGCGCGTCGTCCAGCTCAAGGAGCTCGACGAGCAGCGCGCCCGGATCACCGGTGACGCCGAGCAGGAGCGGGCCGCCGCGAAGGCGGAGGCCGCCGACCTGCTGGCCGCCGCGAAGCGGGAGTCCGACCAGCTCCGGCTGGCCGCCCAGCAGGAGACCAACGACCTGCGGGTGACCGCGACCCGCGAGGCCGAGAAGGCCCGCGCCGCCGCCGACCGCGAGGTGCAGGAGGCCCGGCGCACGCTGGCCGTGGAGAAGGAGCGGCTGGCCAAGGAGGCCGCCGACCACCACTCCAGCGCCACCGCGGAGACCAACCGCCTCGTGGAGGAGGCCGAGACCCGCGCCAACGCCGCCGAGAAGCGCGCCACCGAGGCGGCCCAGCAGGCCAACCTGCACCGTCAGCAGGCGCAGAGCGAGGCCGACGCCTCGCTCACCCGCGCCCGTCGGGAGGCCGAGCAGATCGTCGCCTCCGCGCGCAGCCAGGCCGACAGCCTCACCGCGTCCGGCCAGGCCGACGCCGACCGCGAGCTGGCCGCCGTCCGCTCCGAGGTCGAGCGGATGACCAAGCGACGCGACGCGATCGTGGCCCAGCTCGCCCAGCTCCGCGACGTGGTCGCCGGCTTCGGCACCGAGGACTGACTGAGTGACGACGCCCGGGAAGGCGGCCCGCGGGGCCGCCAACTCGGCCGAGCCGGCCGAGACCCCAGCCGACAGCCCGGCCGAGAGCCCAGCCGATCAGCCGGCCGAGCAGCAGGCCGGGGAGCCGCCGCACCGCCCGGACCACCATCTCGGCGATCCCGGCGACCCGCTGCACCACTCGCCGTTCTACATCGGCTTCTTCGGGGCGGTCGGCGCCGTGCTGGCGATCTGGCTGGGCCAGCAGG
Organism: Nocardioides sp.; assembly: GCA_040512455.1. Classification (GTDB taxonomy): domain Bacteria; phylum Actinomycetota; class Actinomycetes; order Propionibacteriales; family Nocardioidaceae; genus Nocardioides. The sequence goes on along the minus strand of JBEVFC010000091.1, from coordinate 5,458 downwards.
TCCAGGCGATCGGCTCGGTGCTGATCCTGATCGTGGTCTCACTGTTCCTCGCCGCCGGGCTCAACCCGCTGGTCGAGTGGTTCATCCGCCGTGGCCTGCGACGAAGCCTGTCCGTCGTCGCGGTCATCGTCATCGTGGTGGTCGCGGTCGGCCTCTTCGTCACCGCGATCGTCCCGGTCATCTCCGACCAGATCGCGGCGCTGACGAAGAACGCGCCCGAGTGGCTGGACGAGCTGCAGCGCAACCGGCAGGTCCAGAAGTGGAACGCCGACTACCACCTCATCGACAAGAGCAAGGACTACATCGCCGACGGCGGGTTCGCCGAGAAGGCGTTCGGCGGCGTCCTGGGCTTCGGCCTGGCCGTGCTGGGCGCCCTGTTCAACACGTTCATCATCGTGGTCCTGACGATGTACTTCCTGGTGTCGCTCCCGAAGACCAAGACCGCGCTGTACCGGCTGGCTCCGGCCTCGCGCCGTGACCGGGTCTCCCGGCTCGGGGACCAGATCTTCCGCAACATCGGCGGGTACGTCTCCGGGGCGTTCGTCGTGGCGATGTGCGCGGGCATCTCGTCGCTGGTCTTCCTGTTCGCCATCGGCCTGGGCAAGTACGCCGTGGCGCTGGCTTTCGTCGTCGCCCTGCTCGACGTGATCCCGATGATCGGTGCCACCATCGGCGCCGTGGTCGTGACCGCGATCGGCTTCGCCACCGACCCGAAGATCGGGCTCGCGTGCCTGATCTTCTACATCGTCTACCAGCAGCTCGAGAACTACGCGATCTACCCGCGGGTGATGTCGAAGGCCGTCGACATCCCGGGCGCGATCACGGTCATCGCCGCGCTCGTCGGTGCCGCCCTGCTCGGCGTCGTCGGCGCCCTGCTGGCCATCCCCACCGCCGCCGCCATCCTGATGCTCACCAAGGAAGTCTTCATCCGCCGCCAGGACGAACGCTGACCCACATCCCCGCCGAGGTGTCAGTTCTTGCGCGCCGAGGTGTCACTTCTTGCGGAGCGCGCCGGTCTCGTCGAGCTTGACCATCACTACGCCGGCGAGGATCACCAGGCCGCCGAGCAGCTGGACCGGCCGGGGCAGCTCGCCGAGGAGCAGCCAGGCGAAGACGAGGGAGGCGACGACCTCGGACAGCGCCACGAACGACGCGAGGCGCGAGCCGAGCCGGCGGCCGGCGGCGATCCCGGTGACGTACGCCAGCGCGGCGGTGACCAGGCCGAGCGCGACCACGGGGACCCACCACGGGGCGGTGGAGCCGACGAACTCGACGGCGTCGGTGGTGGCGGCCATCGGGATGACGCCGACCGCCCCGGCAGCCAGCAGCACCACCGCGCCGACGAGCAGTCCGCCCGCGGCCAGGGCCAGCGGCGGCAGGCCGTTGCCCTCCTCGGCCGAGATGATGAAGTACGTCGCCGCGCCGACCATGGCGCCGAGCGCCCACAGGACACCGACCACGCTCAGGTCCGCGCCGGACAGCAGGTCGAGGACCAGCACCAGGCCGACCAGCGCGACCACGGCGCCGGCGATGGTGAGCCGACCGGGGGCGCGCCCGTGCCGGAGCCAGAGCCAGGTGATCACCGCGACGGGTGCGGTGTACTCGATGAGCAGCGCCACCCCGACCTGCATGTGGGCGACCGCGTAGAAGTAGCAGAGCTGGCAGCCGGCGACGGCGACCACGCCGTAGGTCACCACCAGCGAGGCGTTCCCGCGCAGCAGGGACCAGCGCCCGCGCATCGCGACGTACGCCGGCACGAGGAGAGCGAGGGCGGCGATCACGATGCGCGCGGTCACCGCGGCCCCGGCGGTCCAGCCGGCGTCGAGCAGCCCGCGGGCCAGTGACCCGGACAGCCCGAAGGAGGCGGCGGACACGAGCGCGAGGGCCAGTCCGCTGCCGAGGCGGGAGGAGCTCCGCACCGGAATGTCATGAGTGATCGTCGTCATGACAGATGACACTAGGAGGCCATCGTGTAATCTGTCAACATGCTTTTTGCTGATGACACCCAGGCATCCCTGGTCGCCGCCGTCGCCCTCGCGAACTCGGCGGACGCCCCGGACACCATGGAGACCGTCGAGGCCCTCGACGCCTTCTTCGTGGGGCACGTCTACTCCGGACGCCACGACCGGACCCGGGCGGAGCTCGACGAGGTGCGCGCGATCCGGCCGGCGTTGCGCCGGTTGCTCACCGCGGACAGGGACGAGGCGGTCACGCTGGTCAACGACCTGCTGGCCCAGCACCGGGCGGTGCCCCGACTCGTCCGCCACGACGGCTCGGACTGGCATCTCCACGGCGTGCAGGACGACCAGCCGCTGGCCACCAGGATCGCCGTCGAGACGGCGATGGCGATGAGCGACGTGATCCGGGCCGACGAGATGTCCCGGCTGGCGGTGTGCGCCGACGACGACTGCCAGGGCGTGGTGCTCGACCTGTCCCGGAACCGGTCACGCCGCTACTGCTCGACGACCTGCAGCAACCGCGCCGCGGTGGCGGCGTACCGCGCCCGGCAGGCGAGCGGCGCCTAGCTCCCCCGCCTCATCCCGCGAAGCGGCGCAGCAGCTCCACGAAGACCTCCGGCTGCTCGGAGTGCACCCAGTGCCCGGCGCCCTTGACGGTCACCCTGCGCACGCGCGGGAACCAGCGCTCCATCGCCGCGGCGTACTCCGGCTGGATGTACGGCGAGGTCGCGCCCGCGACCCACAGCACCGGCCCGTCGTACGGGGCGGTCCCGGCCAGTGCCTCCTCGGGCCAGCCGCCGAGCTCGGTCAGGTCGCGCCCGAGCACGTCGAGGTTGGCCTGCCACCGCCAGCCCTCCCCCTCGCGCCGGAGATTCTGGAGAAGGAAGCTCCGGACCGTGTCGTCGGGCACCGCGTCGGCCAGCGCCGCGTCGGCGTCCGCCCGGCCGTTGAGGGCGGCCAGGTCGATGGCCTGCATGGCGTCGATGTAGCCCCGGAACTCGCCGCCGTGCGGGTAGGCCACCGGCGAGACGTCCACCACGCACAGCCGGCCGACGAGCTCCGGGTGCCGCAGCGCCAGGACCATCGCGGCCTTGCCGCCCATCGAGTGCCCGACCAGGGTCACCGGGTCGTCCGCCGCGAGCAGCTCGGCCACCCGGTCGGCGACGTCGACGTAGTCGAAGTCCTCGGACCAGGACGACCGGCCGTGGTGCGGCATGTCGACCAGCGTCACCCGGTGGTCGGCGGCCAGCGCCTTGCCGATCTGGGTCCAGTTCCGCCCCTGGCCGAACAACCCGTGGCAGAAGACGATGCGCGACCCGTGGTCGCCGAGATCGGTGGTGTGCAGGCTCACCGGGCCAGTCTGGCAGCCGCTCAGCGGCGGAACCGCAGAGCCACCAGGGCGACGAGGTACGCCACTCCGCCGAGCGCGCCGAGCGCTGCGTACGGCAGCGCGTCCCGGCCCTGCGCGATCTCGACCACGGCCATCACCAACACCGCCAGGAGGACCACCATCCCCGCGATCAGCGAGGCGTCCCGGTCGATGGCGTTGATCCGTTCGTCGCGGCGGTCGAGCAGCCCGGCCACCGTCTCGCTGCGCCGGGCGGCGAGCACGAACACGGCGGCCACGCCCAGCATCAGCAGCAGCCCGAAGACCCCGAAGCCCGGACTGCCCCCGACCACCCCCGCGACGAGGTAGGCCACCCCGAGCACCGCCGCGGTCGCCGGGATCGCCCACCGGGTCCGGCGCGGCACCTGCCTGGTCTCAGTCGTCATCGGAGAAGACCTCCTCCACCTGGGTCTCGAAGTAGCGGGCCAGCGCGAGCGCCAGCGGAAGCGAGGGGAGGTAGCGCCCGGACTCGATCGAGTTGATCGTCTGGCGCGACACCCCGAGCACCTCGCCGAGCGCGGCCTGGGAGATCCCCCGGGCCGTACGGCGAGCCCTGACGTCGTTCCTCACGTGTCAAGCATGCTTGACACCGCGCAGAGATGTCAAGCGACCTTGACATCATCAGCACCAGGCGCGGACGCCCCGGCGAGTGAGGTCGAGGTCGCGCCGGACGACCGCGATCCGGTCCCCGAGGCGGTCACAGGTCCAGCGGAACGACGCTCGGGAGTACTCCACGGCCAGCACCCGGTCGCCGTACACCCGGGCGTAGGCGCCGCACTCGTGGTACTTCCCGCACTGCTCGACGACCGCGAAGTCGAAGCCGATGCGGGGACCCGCCTCGCCGAGCTCCACCCAGTTCTTCTGGGCCACGGCCAGCCCGTGCCGGTGCGCTCGGGCCACGAGCAGCCTGGCGAACCTCCGGTTGTCACCCCTGGTGACCAGGCCCTTCGACCGCGACCACGAGTCGAGGTTGTCGAGCTCGACGGCGTCGAAGCCGTCGGTCGCACAGCCGGCCAGCCAGCGCCCGACGATCCGGGCCAGCCTCTGGCGTCGGGCGGCGGTGCGGGTGTCCAGCAGCCACTCGCCCCACCCGGCGTCCGTGACCGGCCGGCCGTCCTTCCTGAGGACCAGCGCCCAGCGGCCCGGCTTCGAGCGCCAGAAGCGCTTCTCGGATGCCTGGGTCTGGAACGCGTTCACGTAGCAGATGTTGTAGCGCCCGGGAGACGGCGCAGCCGTCCGGTCGCGGCTGACGATGCCGACGCGCTTGGCCGGCTTCCTGGCACCACCGAGCTGGTAGTCCCAGTCCACGTCGAGGGGCGGGGAGACGACCTCCTCCGCGCCTGGGGGACGCCTCGCACCACCCTCGTCGGCGCTGGCGGCGACGTTCCCCAGCGCCAGGCACAGGAGCAGGATCGTCAGGAGGCGCACGACCACCAGTCTCCCTGCTTCTCCCGTGCCGCGGCCACGTATCGGGAGCTCAGCGGCGGCGTTCGCGGGCCGTCCAGCAGGGCGCGTGCCAGTGCCGCCGCTCGTCCGCCCCGGTGACGTCCCGGGCGAACGTCGTGGGCAGCACCGGCCAGGCCACCACGTGCGGGGTCGCTGGACGGATCGGCCCACGGCACCCCGGGCAGGTGTAGGTCTTGCGGGACGACGAGCCGGTGATCCGGCGTACGACGTAGTCCTCGCCGCCGAAGTCCTCGACGATGTCGGCCACCGGGTCAGCGGACGCTGTAGTCGCGGAAGCCCCGCTTGGTCTTGCGACCGAGGTAGCCCGCGGTCACCAGGTGCTCCAGCAGCGGCGCCGGCGAGAAGCCCGGCTCGCGGAACTCGAGGTAGAGCTCCTTCTGGATCGCCAGCGACACGTCGTTGCCGACCACATCGAGCAGCTCGAACGGGCCCATCGGCAGCGCACAGCCCTGCTTCATGGCGACGTCGATGTCGTCGGCGGTCGCGTAGTGCGCCTCGAGCATCTTCACGGCGTCGTTGAGGTACGGGAACAGCAGCGCGTTCACGATGAACCCGGCCCGGTCACCGCAGGAGACCGCCACCTTGCCGACCGCGGCACACAGCGCGCGGGTGGTCTCGGCCACCGCGTCGTCGGTGGAGACCGTGG
>JBEVFC010000082.1:0-7782 GCA_040512455.1 Nocardioides sp. | reverse complement strand
CCCGCGCTGGGCCCGCACCGCCCTCGGCCTGGCCCGTCAGGCCGCCCACGACCTCGAGTCCTGACCAACTGCCGGATAGTCCCTGTCGTTTCAGGCCCCGGATCCGCCGCAACCGGGGCCCCCTCGTCAGGGACTACCCCCAGGTCACGCCCGGAAGATCGGGATAGTCCGTGACGAAACCGCCCCTGATCTGCCGATTTCGGGGCGGTTTCGTCACGGACTATCCAGACAACATGGCCCCGAAATCGGGATAGTCCCAAACGTTCCTGCGTCTTCGTGGACCGAAGAGGCGTCGAAACGATTGGGACTATCCGGGTGATGCGGTGATGCGGTGATGCGGGTGATGCGGGTGATGCGGGTGGTGAGTGGGTGGGTCAGCCGACGTGGACGCCTTCGGGGCCGTCGGTGGCCAGCTCGGTGTGCTTGACGTTCAGGAAGATCCAGACGACAAGCGACGCGCCGAGCATCAGGGCGGCTCCGACGAGGAACGCGGTGGTCGCGCCCTCGGTGAAGATCTGGTTCTGGGCGATCTGCTGGAGGTTCGCCATCTGCTCCGCGGTCGGCTGCGGAGCGCCGGACTGGGTCGCGGCCGCCCCGGCCTTGGCGAACTCGTCACCACGCTGGGTGAAGATGTGCGTCGCCACCGTGCTCAGCGTCGCCAGGCCCAGCGCGCCGCCGACCTGCTGCATGGTGTTCAGCACGCCGGAGCCGATGCCGGAGTCCTCGTTGCGCAGGTGGTGTACGGCGGTCAGCGTCACCGGCACGAACGTCATGCCCATGCCGAACGACATCAGCAGGATGAACGGCAGGATGTCGGTGGCGTAGCTGCCCGTCACGTTCGTGGCCGGGAAGTCGGTGTCGTAGGGGAGTCGCGAGAACCCGAACAGCGCACCGGCGGCCATCAGCGTCCCGACGCCCGCGAGGTAGCGCGCGTCGATGCGGTTGACCAGGTTGGAGGCCAGGCCGGCCGCCACCACGATGCCGAAGGAGAACGGCAGGAACGCGAGGCCCGCCTTGAGCGGCGAGTAGCCCATGACGTTCTGGATGTAGAGGCTGAGGAAGTAGAACATCGCGAACATCGCGGCCGGGGCCAGGAACATCGCCACGAAGCTGCTCGCACGGGTCCGGTTGAGGAACACGCGGAAGGGCAGCAGCGGGTGCTCGACCCGGCTCTCGATCACCATGAAGGTCGCGAGCAGGATGGCGCCGACGACCAGGCTGGTGACGGTCCAGGTGTTGCTCCAGCCGTGCTGACCGGCCCGGTTGAGGCCGTAGACGATGCCGAGCAGGCCCATGGTGCCGGTGATGGCGCCCGGGACGTCCAGCTCGCCGTGGTGGCGCTCGGACTCGGCCAGCACCCGGGGTGCGAACAGGGCCGCGATGATGCCGATCGGGGTGTTGATCAGGAAGGTCAGCCGCCAGCCCTCGATCGACAGGCTGCCGAGGTCGAGGTGCAGACCGGTCAGCCAGCCACCGAGGATGAGGCCGACGGCCGCACCGGCACCGGACATCGCGGCGTAGATCGCGAAGGCGCGGTTGCGGGCGGGCCCGGCCGGGAAGGTCGTGGTGATCAGCGCCAGGGCGGCGGGGGAGGCGAGCGCCGCGCCGAAGCCCTGCAGGCCCCGGGCCGCGAGCAGCAGGCCCTCGCTCTGCGCCAGGCCGCCGAGCAGCGAGGCGACCGCGAAGATCACCAGGCCCACGATGAAGATGCGGCGCCGGCCGTACAGGTCGGCGAGGCGGCCACCCAGCAGCAGGAACCCACCGAAGGCGAGCGCGTAGCCGGTGACGATCCAGGGCAGGTTGGCATTCGAGATGTCCAGGGAGGCCTGGATGTAGGGCAACGCGATGTTCGCGATGGTGGCGTCGAGCACGACCATCAGCTGCGCGATCGAGATGAGCACAAGAGCCCACCCGAGACGGACGTGCTGCCCGGTCTGGGTGCTCTCCGTCGTCGTGGTCTCAGACATGGTGTTCCTTCGTGTGGGAGTTCTGGGTGCCGCCGGCAGCGGCGGTGGCTACCGACCGCTGGTGACGGTCGGGTTCATCGCCGCGGGCAGGATGATCTGGTCGATCACGCGGACGATGGCGTCCTCGGTCGGTTTCTCACCGAGGACGAAGTGTCGGTGCAGGATGATTCCCGCGAGGGCAGGGCCGAGCAGGTCGAGGTCCGCGTCGGCGTGGAGCTCGCCGCGCTCACGCGCCCGCTCGAAGAGCTGGCGTGCGGTGGCGACCTTGGGTCCCAGCACGTCGCGCCGGAACAGGGTCGCGAACTCCTCGTCCCGGCTGATCGCCGTCAGCACGCTGGCGAACGTGGCCACGCCCTGCTCGTCGGTGAGGCCACCGAGCCCGCAGAACGAGGCGATCAGGTCGCCCCGGAGGCTGCCGGTGTCCGGCACCTCGGTGGCGTGCTTGACCACGAGCAGCGCGTCGACGACCAGGGTCGCCTTGTCCTTCCAGCGCCGGTAGAGCGTGGCCTTCGACGCCTTGGCCCGGGCGGCCACGGCATCCATGGTGAGGCGGTCGTAGCCGACGTCGGCGAGGACCTCGAGGGTGGCGTCCAGGATCTCCAGCTCGCGCTCGCCCTCGACGCGCGGTCGGACCGCGGGGGCGTCGGTGGGGTGCGGGGTCATCGTGGGATCCAGACTGTCATGAAACGAAACCGTTTCGTTTCATCTGATAGTACGGATGCGTTTCATCCGCGGCAAGCCATTTTCCGTGACGTTCTGGTCAACTGCGTGTGAACTGCGTCGCGCGGGGGTGCGGAGCGAAGACCGGAGCGGGGGCGCCGGGTGTGGGTGCGACACGGCAAGATGTGCCCCATGAGCGACGTGGGACTGGAGCAGGGGTCGAACGCGTGGGCCGAGGCGCAGACCGAGCACCGGCTGCTGGCCGAGGAGATCGAGGACGCCCGCTGGCGCTACTTCGTGCTCGACGAGCCGACCCTCTCCGACGCCGACTACGACCGCCGGCTCCGGCGCCTGCAGGAGCTCGAGGAGCTGGTGCCCGAGCTGCGGACCCCCGACTCGCCGACGCAGAAGGTCGGAGGCGCGGTCTCCACGGAGTTCACCGCGGTCGACCACCTGCAGCGGATGGAGAGCCTCGACAACGCCTTCTCGTACGACGAGCTGGCGTCGTGGCACGCCCGACTCGGCCGCGACGGCGTGGAGTCGCCGGCCCTGCTGTGCGAGCTGAAGGTCGACGGGCTGGCCATCAACCTCCTCTACGAGAAGGGCCGACTGGTCCGCGCGCTGACCCGGGGCGACGGCCGCACCGGCGAGGACGTCACCCCCAACGTCAAGACCATCGACTCGGTGCCGCACCGGCTCACCGGCACCGACGAGTTCCCGGTGCCCGCGCTGGTCGAGGTGCGCGGCGAGGTGTTCCTGCCCGGCGAGGCGTTCGAGCGTCTCAACGACACGATGCGCGACGCCGGCAAGCCGGCCTTCGCGAACCCCCGCAACGCGGCGGCCGGCTCGCTGCGGCAGAAGGACCCCCGGGTCACCGCCACCCGGGCCCTGGGCATGGTCTGCCACGGCATCGGCGCCCGCGAGGGGTTCGAGCCGACGGCGCAGTCCGCGGCGTACGCCGCCCTGGCCGCGTGGGGGCTCCCGACCAGCGAGCAGGTCCGGGTGCTGCCGACCCTCGAGGCGGTCCAGGCCTACATCGAGAACGCCGGTGACCACCGCCACGACATCGTCCCCTACGAGATCGACGGGGTGGTGGTCAAGGTCGACGACGTCGCGCTCCAGCGCCGGCTCGGCTCGACCTCCCGGGCGCCGCGGTGGGCGATCGCGTTCAAGTACCCGCCCGAGGAGGTCAACGCCAAGCTCCTCGCGATCGAGGTCAACACCGGTCGCACCGGTCGGGTGACGCCGTTCGGCCGGATGGAGCCGACCCGGGTGGCCGGCTCGACCGTGGAGATGGCCACCCTGCACAACGCCCACGAGGTCCGGCGCAAGGACGTCCGTCCCGGTGACACGGTGGTCCTGCGGAAGGCCGGCGACGTGATCCCCGAGATCGTCGGCCCGGTGCTTCCGCTGCGGCCCGAGGGGCTCGCCGAGTGGGTGATGCCGACCGAGTGCCCGGCCTGCGGCACCACGCTGGTCCAGCAGAAGGAGGGCGACAAGGACCTTCGCTGCCCCAACCACCGGGAGTGCCCGGCCCAGGTGCGGGAGCGGGTCTACCACGTGGCCGGCCGCGGGGCCTTCGACATCGAGGGCCTGGGCTACGAGGCCGCGGTCGCGCTGCTCGACGCACGCGTGGTCGCGGACGAGGGGGACCTCTTCTCGCTCGACGCGGACGCTCTGCTGAAGGCGCCGCTGTTCACCCGCGCGCCGAAGAAGGGCGAGGGCGACGCCCCGGTGCTCTCCGCCAACGGTGAGCGGCTGCTGGCCAACCTGCACGCCAAGAAGGACGTCCCGCTCTGGCGGGTCCTGGTGGCGCTCTCGATCCGCCACGTCGGCCCGACCGCGGCCCGGGCGCTGGCCACCGAGTTCGGTTCGATGGCAGCGATCCGGGAGGCCGACCACGAGCGGCTGGCCGGCGCCGAGGGCGTCGGGCCGACCATCGCCGACGCGGTCATCGAGTGGTTCACCGTCGACTGGCACCGGGCGATCGTGGACAAGTGGACCGCCGCCGGGGTGAGCATGGAGGACGTCCGGGACGCGTCGGTCCCGCGCACCCTCGAGGGGCTGACCGTGGTGGTCACCGGCTCGCTCGACCGCTACTCGCGCGACTCGGTCCAGGAGGCGATCATCGCCCGCGGCGGCAAGGCGTCCGGGTCGGTGTCGAAGAAGACCGACTTCGTGGTGGTCGGGGAGAACGCCGGGTCCAAGGCCGAGAAGGCCGAGCAGCTCGGTGTCCCCGTCCTCGACGAGGCCGGGTTCGAGCTGCTGCTGGCCGAGGGCGCCGAGGCGGTGCGGCCGTCCGGGGAGTGACGCACACCAGTGCCCGGCTCTAGGCTGTCCGAGATGTCCGTTCTGGACCGCAGTGCCGAGAGAGGTGCCGCCCGTCCCGAGGTCGTGGTCGCCACGACAGGAGTCGGCATGGTGGTCGCCGCGGTGACCGGTGCCCTGCTGCTGTTCGCGCCCGGTGGTGACGGCTCGGGCGGCGGCGCGGCCGCGCCACCCTCCGCTGCGGCGTCGGCGTCAGCGTCCGCCGCCGACGAGCCGGCCGACGTGACCGCGCGGGACGACGCCACCCTGCCGACCCGGCCGTCGACGCCGCGGGGCGCCGTCCCCACCGTGCCACCCTCGCCCGCGCCGACGCCCACCGCGCACCCGCCCCAGCGGGCCGCCCCGGCGCCGGTCCGACGCAGCGAGCGCCGTGCGCCACGGCGTACGACGCGCGACGCCACGCCGCCGCGCACCCGGGACCGCCAGCACTCGCGCCCGCACGGCTGGTACGCCGGTCAGTGGGACGGCCGGCGGTGGCAGCGCTGGGCCCAGGAGCATTGGGGCTCGACCCCGGGGGCGCCAGGTCACTGATCGGGTGCGTCGTCGGTCAGCCGCCGGGGATGGGCTCGTCCAGGAGGGCCAGCACCAGGTCCGCGACCGCGCGCTGCTCCACCGCCAGCGGGTGGTAGGCGAGGGCCGTGCCCGGCTCGGACTTCGGACCGTTGACCCACGGGTCGTCGGAGCAGACGTCGTGCCCGCCGCTGGCGGCGTACAGGTCGACGAACTCGGCGCCGGTCTGCCGCGCCGCGCCGCGCACGGAGGCGCTCAGCTGGGCGTTGACGGCGGCCGCCCAGGCGTAGTCGCCGTCGGAGAGCGGCAGTCGCCGCGGGCAGGTCCCGGTGGTCGGCGAGATCCGGGGGTAGTCGACCACCACGATGCGGGCCTCCGGGGCCCGCTTGCGGATGCCGCGGATCACCGCGGCGACCCGGCCCCTGATCCGCCGGGCGTCGCGCAGGAGCGTGTCCGAGCCGCCCGAGGCGTAGGTCCGCTGGCACGGGTTGCCGGTGGGGTCCGAGCCGCGCAGGCGCGGGCAGAGGCCGGTCCGGGGGGAGAAGAGGTTGAAGTCGTTGCCGCCGATGCCGAGGGTGACCAGGTCGGTGTCCTTCGTCAGTCCGCGGAACTGCGCCGGCCAGGGGCGCCCGCCGAAGGCGTTCGGCTGGCGGCTGGTCATGTTGGTCGTGGTGGCGCCGCTGCAGCTGCGGTCGTCGAGGTCGGTGCCGTCGAGCTCGGCCGCCACCAGGGACGGGTAGTTGTTGCTGGACCGGAAACAGCCGTCGTTCGAGCTCTTGCCGGCGATCAGCGGGGCTGCCGTGTAGGAGTCGCCGAGGGCGACGTAGCGCTCGAAGGCCGGCGCGGTGGGGGTCCTCACCCCGCGCTCCACGGCGGCGTCCGGCGGCTCCGCGGTCGTGGAGGTGCAGGCTCCGGACAGTCCGAGGAGCGGGCCGATGAGCAGCAGCACGACGGCCCTGCGGGAGCGGTGCGAGATCACCGGGAGAGCGTACGGGGCACGTCCGCGGCGGGTGGTCTGTACCGGCAGGGTCGGCGGAAACGGCGAGGCTTGGACACAGTCTGAATGGAAAGTGTCGCTATCCATATTGGTGGATGCATGAGTTCGACCACGCCACTCCGCCTCCCCTAGGGTGTCCGGCATGTCCGAAACGAGCAGTTCCTGGGGAAGGGCCATGTCACGGAGTGCCGTGGTCGTCACCGCCATCTGCATCGGCCTGGCCGGAGCCGGCATCGCCGGCGCCGTGATGCTCTTCTCACCCGCCGGGACGGAGCCGCAGGTCCACCGCGACCGCGCCGCGTCCCCGGCGCCCGCCGCCGAGCCGGAGGAACCGGCCGCGAAGCCCGCGGAACCGGCCAGCCCCAGGGTCGAGGTCAACGCATCCCGCGCCGGTCGGCGCCCCGTCGCCGCACCTCCGGTGCCGCCCGCGGTCCCGGCCCACCCGCCGCAGACCGCCGCCGAGACGGACCGCGGCACCGACGGGAACCGTGACGGCGACCGGCGCGACCGCAAGCGCGACCGCGACCGGGACCGGGACCGCGATCACGACGGCTGGGACGGTCATCACGACGGTTGGGACGGGGACCACGACGGTGACCACGACGGCGACCACGACGGGCACCACGACGGTGACCACGACGGCGACCACGACGGCGGGCGCTGACCCGCAAGGGACAGGGGCAGCCGTGAGGACTCCCGCCGCGGGCCACTAGGATTGCCGCGACCCCTGCCGCCCACGAGGGATGCCCCATGCCTGAAACTCCCGGCTCGATCACCCGTGACGAGGTCGCCCGTCTGGCCGACCTCGCCCGGATCGACCTGTCCGACGCCGAGCTCGACCACCTCGCCCCCCAGCTGAGCGTGATCCTGGAATCGGTGGCCGCCATCCAGGGCGTCGCCGGTGACGACGTACCGCCGACCTCACACGCGCTGCCGCTGACCAATGTGTTCCGCGAGGACGTCGTGGTGCCCGGCCTGACCGCCGAGGAGGCGCTCTCCGGCGCCCCGGCGACCGAGCAGCAGCGGTTCGCCGTCCCGCGCATCCTGGGGGACGAACAATGATCACCCCAACGAACCACTCGCTCCGCTCGCGCTTCGCCGGGGGCCCCGAATGAGCGACCTGATCCACAAGACCGCTGCCGAGCTGGCCGACATGCTGGCCGCCGGCGAGACCACCAGCGTCGAGTTGACCCGCGCCCACCTCGACCGCATCGAGGCCGTCGACGCCGACGTCCACGCGTTCCTGCACGTCGACCGCGAGGGTGCGCTGGCCCAGGCCGCCGCCTCCGACGAGCGCCGCGCCGCCGGGACTCCAGCCAG
>JBEVFC010000038.1:0-10013 GCA_040512455.1 Nocardioides sp. | reverse complement strand
GGGTTGTGGCGCATCACCTTCTGGAACAGGAGGTACGCCGCCGGGGCCAGGCTCATCGCCGTGCCGGGGTGGCCGTTTCCGACCTTCTGCACGGCGTCCATGGCCAGCACACGCACGGTGTCGACCGCGCGGTCATCGACCTCGGACCAGTCCAGTGGGGGGATCGTCGTCGGGTCGGTCTGGGGGCTCACGGCGGGGGCACTCCTTCTGCAGTGCTGGGGATCACGGGCGGCACCGCCGAGCCTACTCATCCGGGGCGATAGACTCGACCCTGCCCGTACCCCACTCCCTCCGAGGTATCCGTGACCTACGCCGGACAGTCGGCTGCTGCCCCTACCCAGGGCGAGCCCACCTCTGGCGACCCGACCCCGGACGCCGCCAAGGTCAGTCTGCGCGACGTCCTGGCGGCGTACGTCGGGCTCACCAAGCCGCGCGTCATCGAGCTGCTGCTGCTCACCACCGTCCCGGTGATGTTCTTCGCCGCACGCGGGGTCCCGCCGCTCGGGCTGGTCGTCGCCACCGTCATCGGCGGCACGCTGTCGGCGGGCTCGGCGTCCGCCCTCAACTGTGTCTACGACCGCGACATCGACGAGCAGATGCGCCGCACGCGGCGCCGGGCGCTGCCGCGGCACATCGTCTCGGCGCGCAACGCGCTGGTCTTCGGGCTGGCGCTGGGCGTCATCTCCACCGTGGTCCTGGCGGTGTGGGTCAACTGGCTGTCGGCTGCCCTGGCGGTGCTCGCCAACGCGTTCTACGTGCTCGTCTACACGATGGTGCTCAAGCGCCGGACCACGCAGAACATCGTCTGGGGCGGGCTGGCCGGCTGCTTCCCGGCGCTCATCGGCTGGACCGCGGTGACCGGGGAGCTGGCCTGGGCGCCGGTGATCCTGTTCCTGGTCGTCTTCTTCTGGACGCCGCCGCACACCTGGGCGCTGGCGCTGCGCTACCGCGAGGACTACGCGGGCGTCGACGTCCCGATGCTCCCGGTGGTCGCCCCGGCCGCCGAGGTGGGCAAGCAGATCGTCCTCTACTCCTACGCCATGGTGGCCACCTCGCTGCTGCTGTGGCCGGTGGCCGACACCGGGTGGTTCTACCCCGTGGCGGCGCTCGTCCTCGGTGTCGTGTTCATCGTCGAGGCGCACCGGATGTGGGCCCGGGCCCGGACCAGCGACGCGCTCTCGGTGATCAAGCCGATGCGGCTGTTCCACCACTCGAACCTCTACCTCTCGCTGTTGTTCGTCGCGGTCGCGCTCGACCCGCTGATCGGCTGACTCTCCGGTCTGTCGAAAAAAGTCGGGTCGTCGGGCAACCAAACCGGGACCCACACCGTCAGAGAGTTCGGGACGGCGGTTGGCCCGGCACGGGGGTGCGGGCCACCGCCGCCATTTCGGCGCGCGATTTCGGCGCGCGCCCGGTCTGCCGCCCGGCGGCGGTCAGGCGGGCGTACGCCTGGCGGCGACGACCACCCAGGCCAGTGCGGCCGCGGTGAGGGCCGCGCCCAGCATGTGCAGTGCCACCAGGGTCTCGGGCAGGTCCAGGACGTACTGCGTGAACCCGACGACGCCCTGCAGCAGCTCGACGGCCAGCAGGCCGCCGGCCGCACCGGCGACGCCCGTCGCCCCGGCACGCCCGGCCAGGAACAGCAGCCCCACGGTCAGCGCGACGAGCAGGTAGACGGCCGCGGCGTGGAGGTGTGAGAACACCTGCGGGTCCAGCCCGGTGCGCTTCGCACCACCGTCGCCGGCATGCGGACCGGACCCGGTCACCACGGTGCCCAGGTAGAGCACCAGCCAGCCCGAGGCGTAGACCAGCCAGGCCAGCTTGCGGAGTCGCCGAATGGTCACAAACTGCATGTCTGGGGCCGGATTTGTTGCCGTTGGGGACCAAACGGCGACCTCGGCGACCAGCACCACGCAGATCTGGATGATCAGCATCGACACCAGCAGGTGGAAGGCCACGATCCAGGGGTTCAGGTCGGTGAGCACGGTGATGCCGCCGATGATGATCTGCGCCGGCACGATGGTGGCGACACCGAGCGCGAGGCGGAAGAACACCCGGTTGCCCGAGCGCCAGGCGGCGAGGATGCACAGCACCGCGACCGCGGTGACCAGGAAGGTCAGCATCCGGTTGCCGAACTCGATGGCCCCGTGCAGGCCGAGCTCGCCGTGCGGGACGTAGGAGGAGTCCGTGCACCGCGGCCAGGTCGGGCAGCCGAGGCCGGACGCGGTCAGCCGGACCGCGCCGCCGGTCACCACGATCAGCACGTTGACGACGAGGTTCGCGATCGCCAGCGGCAGCAGGTGGGGGACCAGACGGTCCCCGGCCCGGCGCAGCGGGTCGGTCAGGCGGTTCACGGTCACTCCCACTTGAAGAATCGGGCGGCGAGGGCGGAGCCGACGAGCGCCCACCCGAGCAGGACGAGGAAGGCGCTCCCGTCGACGGCGCCGTCGAGCAGGGCGGCCCGGAGGGCGTCACCGAGGGCGGCGGACGGCAGCAGCTGCAGGAGGCCGCCCGCGGCGCCGTACGTCGAGCGCGGCAGGACCACGCCACCGCCGGTCAGCAGCAGCAGGTAGACGAGGTTGGCGGCGGCCAGGGTGGCCTCGGCGCGCAGGGTGCCGGCCAGCGCGAGGCCCAGCGAGGCGAACGCGAGCGTCCCCAGGATCGCGCCGACCACGGCGACCAGGGCCCCGGTGACACCGCCGCCCGGCTGCCAGCCCAGCACGAGCGCCGTACTCCCGATGACGACGGTCTGGAGGACCTGGACACCGAGCAGTGAGACGACCTTGCCGAGCAGCAGGCCGGTGCGCGGCAGGGGAGAGGCGCCCAGCCGCTTGAGCAGCCCGTAGCGGCGCTCGAAGCCGGTGGCGATCGCCAAGGAAGTGAACGAGGTCGACATCACCGCCAGCGCGAGCACCCCGGGGGTCAGCACGTCGACGGCGCGGTGGTCGAAGGTCAGTCCGATGCGGTCGGCGGCGGCGACCCCGCCGACCAGGACGAGCACGGGGATGACCACCGCGAGCAGCAGCTGCTCGCCGTTCCGGAGCAGGAGCCGCGACTCCATCGAGGCCTGCGAGCGGACCTGGCGGAGGAACGGCGCGGCCCCGGGGGCCGGCGTGAAGGTGCCGCTCACGGGGTGAACTCCCGTCCGGTCATCTGGAGGAAGACGTCCTCGAGGGTGCGCTGGCCGAGGCTCAGCGACTCCGGCAGCACGCCCTGCTCCTCGCACCACGCCGAGACCTTGGCAAGGGTGGAGGCGTCGGCCGGCCCGGTGATGAGCAGGCTCTGCGGGTTGATCTCCTGCACCTCGGTGGCGGGCCCGAGCGTGGCGCTCAGGGACCGGGGCGCCTCGGGCGGGAACGGCTCGGTGACGACCAGCCGGATCGTCGCCTGGCCGCGGGCCCGGGTCAGCTCGAACGGCGAGCCGCTGGCGACCAGCGTGCCGTGGTCGATGACGTGCACCTGGTCGGCGAGCCGCTCGGCCTCCTCCAGGTAGTGCGTGGTGAGCACGATGGTCACGCCGTCCGTCTTCAGCTCACCGAGGATGTCCCAGGTGGTGCGCCGGGCGGCCACGTCCATGCCCGCGGTCGGCTCGTCGACGAAGACCAGCTCCGGTCGGCCGACGATCGCCATCGCCAGCCCGAGCCGCTGCTGCTGCCCTCCGGAGAGGCGCCGGTACGGCGTACGGCCGCACTCGCCGAGCCCCATCCGCTCGACCAGCATCGGGACCGGAAGAGGGTGGGCGTGCAGGGAGGCGATGTGCTCGAGCATCTCGACGGCTCGGACGCCGGACCAGGCGCCGCCGGACTGCAGCATCACTCCGATCCGGGGGAGCAGCTCGCGGCGCTGTCGCGTCGGGTCCAGCCCGAGCACCCGCACGGTGCCCTGCTGCGGGGCGCGGAAGCCCTCGCAGGTCTCCAGCGTGGTGGTCTTCCCGGCGCCGTTGGGGCCGAGCACCGCGGTGATGGTGCCGCGCTCGACGGTCATCGAGAGGCCGTCGACGGCCACCGTGTCGCCGTACCGCATGTGGAGTGCGTCGATCTCCACGGCAGGGGCGGGGGCGACGGGCACCGGGACAGTCTAGGAACGTGACCCCGCTCTCAGCGGGGTCGGGTCGCGCATTGCGCCCAGGGATTAATCGGTCGGCTCTGTCGGTGGTGTTGTCTAGGCTCCACCCATGACCTCCATGCCAGCCATCGAGGCCGAGAACCTCGTCAAGCACTTCGGCGAGACCGTGGCCGTCGACGGCGTCAGTCTCAGCGTTCCCGAGGGCTCCGTCCTCGGCATGCTCGGACCCAACGGCGCCGGCAAGACCACGACCGTGCGGATGATGACCACCCTGACCAAGCCCACCAGCGGCACCGCCCGGGTGGCCGGGCACGACGTGCTCAGCGACCCTGCCGGCGTACGCCGCTCGATGGGCCTGACCGGCCAGGCGGCCACCGTCGACGAGCTGCTCACGGGTCGCGAGAACCTCCGCCTCATCGGTGCCCTCTACGGCCTGTCATCGTCCTACATCAAGCGCGCCACCGACGACCTGCTCGAGCGGTTCAGCCTCACCGATGCCGGTGGCCGGATCGTGAAGACGTACTCCGGCGGCATGCGGCGTCGGCTCGACCTGGCGGTCAGCCTGATCGCCACCCCGCCGGTGCTGTTCCTCGACGAGCCCACGACCGGCCTCGACCCGCGGAGCCGGGTCGAGCTGTGGGACGTCCTGCGTCAGCTGGTCCGCGACGGGACCACCCTGCTGCTCACCACTCAATACCTCGAGGAGGCCGACCAGCTCGCGGACCGGATCGTGGTCATCGACCACGGCCGGGTGATCGCCGAGGGCACGCCGCTGGAGCTCAAGGACTCCTCCGGCGCGGCCGCGCTGGTGGTGACCGTGTCCCACGCCGACGACCTGGCCGTGGCCGAGCGGATGCTCCGCGACCACGTGAGCGAGGTCCACGTGGACGCCGGCGCCCGTCAGCTGACCGCGCCGGCCAACGGCCTCAAGGACATGACCCGGATCGCCGGGGTCTTCGCGGACAGCGCGATCGAGCTCGACGACCTCGGCCTCAAGCGTCCGAGCCTCGACGACGTGTTCCTGCACCTGACCGGGCGCCGCGCCGAGGACGCCGACAGTGCCGACACCAACGACAACCAGACAGGGGAGCTGGTCCCGTGACCGCCCAGGAGAGCCTGACCAGGACCGCGCGCCTGGAGCGCCCGGAGATCCACGAGACCGGCCTGCTCCGTCAGTCGATGACGATCGTGCGCCGCAACCTGATCCACATCAAGCGGATGCCCGAGATGCTGATGGACGTCACCATCCAGCCGGTGATGTTCGTGCTGCTCTTCGCGTTCGTCTTCGGTGGCTCGATCGCTGTCCCCGGCACCCCCGGCGGCTACCGTGAGTGGCTGCTCGCGGGGATCATGGCCCAGACGATCGCGTTCGCGTCGTTCGTGGTCGCCGTCGGCCTGACCGCCGACATCGACAAGGGCATCGTCGACCGGATGCGGTCGCTGCCGATCAACCCGGCCGCGGTCCTGGTCGGACGCAGCATCTCCAGCCTGATGCACTCGAGCATCGGCATCGTGGTGATGTCCCTGACCGGGCTGCTCATCGGCTGGCGGATCCGCAACGGCCTCGCCGATGCCGTGCTCGCCTACCTGCTGCTGCTGATGTGGGGCTTCGCGATGATCTGGATCGGCATCCTCGTCGGCTCCGCGATGCGGTCGGTCGAGGCCGTCAACGGGTTGATGTTCACCACCATGTTCCCGATCACCTTCCTCGCCGCCACCTTCGCGCCGACGGAGGCGATGACCCCCTGGCTGCGCACGATCGCCGAGTGGAACCCCATCTCGTGCCTCACTCAGGCGGTCCGGGAGCTCTGGGGGAACACCGGCCCGGCTCCGTCCGACGCCGCCCTGCCCATGCAGTACCCCGTGACCAGCACGATCATCTGGACGATCGCGATCACCGCGGTGATGGCGCCGCTGGCGCTGCGTTCGTTCCGGAAGCGCACCGGCGGCTGACCCGAGCCGGCCCGGGGCGGGCCTCACCCGCGGCGGGCGAGCAGCGCAGCCAGGACGTCGCGCTCGTCGCTGATCACGCCGTTGACGCCCAGCGCCAGGACCTCCTCGAGCGCGGCGCGGTCGTTGACCGGCCAGGTCATCACCACGCCGACGTGACGCAGCAGGTCCTCGACCAGGGCCGCGTCGAGCAGGGACCGGTGCACGGACACCCCGTGCACCGGCTCGCCGGTGGCGAGGCGCTGGCGGAGCCTGCCCAGCTCGACCCGGTTGCGGGCGGAGAGCACCGGTCGCACGTACGCCAGCCCGGCGAGCACGTCCACCGAGGGCCAGTACCGGCCGCACACGAGGACCGGGCGGTCGTTGCCGAGCTCGTGCAGCAGCCCGGCCACCGACCGGGCGGCGCCGGTGTTGCGGGACTTGAGGTCGAGCATGAAGGTCGTGCCGTGCCGGTTCGCGTCGAGCAGCTCGCGCAGGCCCAGGCGGGGCGCGGACGCGGAGGCGAGCTCCCAACGGTCCCAGAGGAACGGCAGCGGCCCGGCGGTCTTGAGGTGACGGACCTCGAGGTGGCCCCGGTGCTCGTGCACGTCGCACTCGACCACGTCGACCCCGAGGGCGGTGGCCTCGTGCAGTCCGGCCAGCGAGTTCCCGGCCCGGTGGGCGATGGCCAGCACGGTCATGGCGCCTCTTCTGCTCCACGCCGGCGCTCCAGGGCGAGGGCGACGGCATGCCCGACGAGGGCCAGCACGGCTCCGGCGACGACGTCGAGCACGAAGTGGTTCGCCGTGGCCACCACCGCGAACATCATCGCGATCGGCAGGAGCACGCCCACGATCCGGAGCGCGGTCGACGTGGCCGCGGTGAAGATGGCGATGCCGATCAGCAGGTCCCAGCCGTAGTGCAGGCTCGGCATCGCGGCGTACTGGTTGACGAACTGCGGCGGCTGCAGCACGCGATAGGACTCGGAGCTCCGCGTGACCGTGTCGACCATGCCCGGGTCCGCGAGTCGCGGCGGGGCCACCGGGAAGGTCGCGAAGATGAGCAGCCCGATTCCGCCCGAGACCAGCATCCCGTTCCGCAGCCGCAGGAAGATCTCCCGGTGGCGCCACAGGAGCCAGATCATGGTGGCCACGATGACCGGCCAGTGACCCCAGATGTAGATCCAGTTGACCAGGGTCTCGGTCGACCGGGAGGCCTCCGCGGGGGACTGCACCGCCGGCTCGATGTCGATACCGAGGCGCTGCTCCAGGGCGAGCACGTCGTGCGCGTGCGCCACCGCGACGTCCGCCGAGCCCTCCGTGAGCCCGCGGACCCGGAAGTAGACGAAGACGCCGAGCGTGACCAGGCCGGCCTGCCCGGCGACCCAGGCGACGCGTGAGCGGGCAAGGCGGGTCCCCCGCGAGAGGTCCATCGCTGCTCCCTGGCGGTCTCGGTTCGCCGGCGTCGCGGCGCGTCCTCCCATCCTGTGGCGGACTGTGGGGCGAGCGACTGTGACCAAGGTCCCGAGTCGATGGCCCATCTGGACCAGGGGTTGCTGCTCAGGCCATGACAAGTCCGGTACGACGCGCGGACCGCCGGGCGAGCACCAGGCTCGCGCCACCCAGGGCCAACCCGGGCAGCCAGGCGACGGCGGCCTTCAGGGCCACGGCCGCTGCCGCCGCCGTCCACGGCACCCCCAGCGCGGCCAGGGCGACCACGAGGGCGGCGTCGCGCGGGCTCGCGCCGTTCGGGCCGGGAACGGCGCCGGCGATCTGGCTGGCGCCGAACGCGCCGAGCAGCTCCAGGGGGGACAGCGTGTGGCCGGTGGCCGCGAGCGTGCCGAGCAGGAGACCGGCGATCGAGACCTGGTAGGCCGCCGAGAGCAGCAGTCCGTGGGCCAGCTGGCGTGGCCGCGGCAGGGCGTGGGTGGGCAGCCACTCCGGTCGCACCCGGCGTACGACGAGGAAGGTCAGCAGCGCGGCCACCGCGAGGCCGAAGGCCGCGACGAGCATCCGCCAGGGCAGGTCGGCGCCGGCGAAGACCACGAACGCGGACAGGCCGAGGGCGCCGACCAGTCGGTCCGTGCCCACGCTCGCGAGGGCGTCGCCCCGCCCCAGGCCGGTGCGGGTCAGCCGGTGCATGCGCCAGACGTCCGCCCCGACGTGTCCCGGCGTCAGCAGTCCGAGCAGCTCGGACTCGGCGTACGCGCGGAGGTACCAGCGGCGGCCGAGGTCGGCGCTGGTGAGCGCCCGCCACCGCAGCGGGCAGAGGACGTACTTGCCGACCACCCAGGGCAGCAGGCCGAGCAGCACCGGCCACGGGCTGACGTGGGGAAGCCGCGGGAGCGTGAGGGCGGGGACGAGGATGCTGACCAGGACGCCCAGGCCGAGGGCGGTCCGTGAGTGCACGAGGGCACGGAGATGCATGGGGTCCTTCCAGAGGCGCCGGGGGAGGCGGCGGATCCAGGCGTGGCGGCGCGTCGCACCATGATCCGCATTGGGTACCTCGTGCCCAAATTGCGAGGATTGATCCGGCGATCCGGACTAGTCGCCGCACAGGTCTGGGCCGGGGCCGGCATGTCCTTAGGGGAGCCTTACTTGAAGGGGCCCACGTATTAACGTCACAATGGTGTTGTGCAATTCGCCAGGTCATCGGTCGCCGTCCCCGAGGGGGATGCTCCGACGCGAGCCCGGGTGGTGCAGACCATCCTCCAGAACGGCCCCTCCACGGCGGCCGACCTGGCCCGGCTCCTCGACCTGACACCGGCCGCCGTACGCCGCCACCTCGACCACCTGGTCGAGGAGGGCACCGTCTCTGCCGCCGAGCAGCGCGTCTACGGCACTCGTGGCCGCGGTCGCCCCGCCCGCGTCTTCAAGCTGACGGAGTCCGGCCGTGACGGCCTCGAGCACCAGTACGACGACCTCGCGGTCGACGCGCTGCGGTTCCTGGCCGAGAACCACGGCGAGGACGCGGTTGTCGCCTTCGCCCGCCGTCGGGTCGCGTTCATCGAGACCGACTACGCCGAGGTGAGCGCCGCGCGTCCCGAGCTGACGCCCGCCGAGGCCCTGGCCGAGGTGCTCACCCGGGGTGGCTACGCCGCCGGCGTCCGGCAGATCCCGATCGGCGACCAGCTCTGCCAGCAGCACTGCCCGGTGGCGCACGTGGCCACCGAGTTCCCCCAGCTGTGCGAGGCCGAGACCGAGGCCATCGGCAACGTCCTCGGCCGGCACGTCCAGCGACTGGCGACGATCGCCCACGGCGACGGCGTCTGCACCACATGCATCCCGAACACCGACCTGAACCACACCCTCACCACGAAGGACGGCGACCCCGCATGACGAGCACCCAGCCCACCATCGAGGAGCTCAACCCCTCCATCCAGGGCATCGGCCGCTACGAGTTCGGCTGGGCCGACAAGAACGACGTCGGCGCCAACGCCCAGCGCGGCCTGAGCGAGGACGTGGTGCGGAACATCTCGGCGCTCAAGAGCGAGCCGCAGTGGATGCTCGACCTGCGCCTGAAGGGCCTCAAGCTCTTCCACCGCAAGCCGATGCCGAACTGGGGCTCCGACCTCAGCGGGATCGACTTCGACAACATCAAGTACTTCGTGCGGTCCTCCGAGAAGCAGGCCGCCACCTGGGACGACCTCCCCGAGGACATCAAGAACACCTACGACAAGCTCGGCATCCCCGAGGCGGAGAAGCAGCGCCTCGTCTCCGGTGTCGCCGCCCAGTACGAGTCCGAGGTCGTCTACCACTCGATCCGCGAGGACCTCGAGGCCCAGGGCGTGCTGTTCCTGGACACCGACACCGCGCTGCGTGAGCAGCCGGAGCTCTTCCAGGAGTACTTCGGCACCGTGATCCCGGTGGGCGACAACAAGTTCGCCGCGCTGAACACCTCGGTGTGGTCCGGCGGCTCGTTCATCTACGTGCCCAAGGGCGTCCACGTGGACATCCCGCTGCAGGCCTACTTCCGGATCAACACCGAGAACATGGGCCAGTTCGAGCGCACCCTGATCA
>JBEVFC010000027.1:0-17521 GCA_040512455.1 Nocardioides sp. | reverse complement strand
AGCGGTCCTTGCTCTCGGCGAGCGAGGCGTTGAGGACCTCGAACACGATCTTCTGCTCGTGGCTCTTGGCGGTGGCGGGGTCCGGCGCCTGGCCGGCCTTCTCCGCGTCGACACCGAGGTGGACGAGCATGGTGGCGTCGCCACCGTCGTCGAGGATCATGTTGGCGAAGGTGTCACCGGGCCAGTTGAGGATCTGCTGGGTGCACCACCAGTACTCCTCCAGGCTCTCGCCCTTCCACGCGAACACCGGAACGCCTTGGAGGTCGTCCGGGGTGCCGTTCGGGCCGACCGCGACGGCGGCGGCGGCGTGGTCCTGGGTCGAGAAGATGTTGCAGGAGGCCCAGCGGACCTCGGCGCCGAGCGCCACGAGGGTTTCGATGAGCACCGCGGTCTGGATGGTCATGTGCAGCGAACCGGCGATCCGGGCGCCGGCCAGCGGCTTGCTCTTGCCGTAGCGCTCACGCATCGCCATCAGGCCGGGCATCTCGTGCTCGGCGAGGGTGATCTCGGTGCGACCGAAGTCGGCCAGGGAGAGGTCAGCGACCTTGTAGTCCATGTCTGTGATGTCCTCGATGACTCGATTGGGGCGGGCTGCGAATTCCAGCGTAGCCCCGCGATCGTCGGTCCCGGGAATCCTCGACACACCCCACCGAGCGGCGACGGAGGGTCAGTGGGCGGCGCGCTTGAACGGCAGCACGTGCATCACGGCGACCACGACGGCACCGACGATCAGGCCGACCACCGCGGAGGCGAAGGTGTTGACCAGCCATCCGAGGACCGCCCCGATTCCGGACACGGCGTGGTGCACGTCCTCCTCGATGTGGTGCACCGAGTCGTACGGCCAGTGCCAGCCGAGGTCGTCGACCCCGGCGAGCAGGATGTGCCCGCCCACCCAGAGCATCGCGACCGTGCCGACCACCGAGATGACGGTCAGCAGCCGCGGCATCGCCCTGACCAGGCTGTGCCCGAACCGCTGCGCCAGCTTCGAGCTGCGCTGGGTCAGGCTGAGGCCGGCGTCGTCCATCTTCACGATCAGCGCGACAACGCCGTACACCAGCAGGGTGATGCCGAACGCGACCAGCACCAGGATGATCGCCCGGGAGACGAACGGCTCGTCGGCGACCTCGTTGAGCGAGATGACCATGATCTCGGCGGACAGGATGAAGTCGGTGCGGATCGCCCCGGCCACCATCGCCTTCTCCTGCTCGGGACCGAGCTCGAGCGTGGGCTCGTCGTGGGCGTCGTGTCCGCGGATCTTCTCCCAGACCTTCTCGGCGCCCTCGTAGGACAGGTACGCGCCGCCGACCATCAGGATCGGGGTCAGCAGCCACGGCAGGAACTGGCTGAGCAGCAGCGCCGCCGGCAGGATGAAGAGCAGCTTGTTGCGCAGCGAGCCGACCGCGATCTTCTTGATGATCGGGAGCTCGCGCTCGGCGGCGACGCCGTGGACGTACTGCGGCGTGACCGCCGTGTCGTCGACGACCACCCCGGCGGCCTTCACGCTGGCCCGTCCGGCCGCGGCGCCGACGTCGTCGACCGAGGCGGCCGCCAGCCGCGCCAGCACGGCGACGTCGTCGAGGAGGGCGAACAGGCCGCCGCTCACGGGGTCACCACCGCCGCTGCCGTCGGACCCTGGTCACACGCGATCGTCGTCACGCGGGCCAGCCTATCGGGGGGCCGGGACCCGTCGCCTCACTCGGTCAGGCCGACCTGGAGGTAGGCGGCGGCGTAGCGGCCGGTCAGGTTGAGCGAGGCGTAGCGGGCGACCTCGCTCGCCGCGTCGGTGTCGACGGTCTCCACGCGTACGCCGCGGCTCGCGGCCGCGGCGAGCAGCCGGCCGCGCTGCTCGCGCACCGCCGGGTCCTCGGCACCGTCGTCGAGGATCAGCAGCATCGGCCGGCGGTCCGGGGCCTCGTCCGCGAACGGGTCGTCGAAGACGTCGCGCGGGCGGGTCGCCTCGATCACCGGCAGCAGGTGCTCGGCGTCACCGGCGATGGCGCCGCGGCCGGCGGCCCGGCGCAGCGACTCCGCCACCCGGCGGGCGGCGCGGGCGGACAGCACCGAGCCGCCCCAGACCAGCGGGTTGGTGTCGGCGAGCGCGATGGCCAGCATCTTGGCGGGGTTGATCGCGAGGTCGCGGTGCGGTGAGCAGGCGATGGCCACGGCGTCGAGCGCCCGGGCCACCTCCTCCGGGTCGGTGCTCGGCCCCAGCTCGACGCGGTGCAGGTAGTCGAGCATGACCACCGCGGTGGCCAGCTGGTCACCGGAGCGCGACGGCAGGATCGTGGTCCAGCGGCCCGCTGCGTGGTCGGCGACCATCGAGTCGGGCGCGCAGGCGACCACCACCTGGCAGCCACGACGGACCGCCTCGGCGACCGCGGACGCGGCGGCGGGGTCGGAGCGCTCGGGGGCGAGCATCACGACGAGGTCCAGGCTGCCTGCCCACCCGGGCAGCGCCGGTCCGGGCCAGGCGACGAACGGCACCGGGCACCACGGCTCGAGCACGGCACGCAGCAGCCGCGAGTCCGGGCCGGCCGCGATCACCGCGCGGGGACGGTTGTCCCGGTTGCGTTCGAACGCCTCGCTGGTGGCCTCGGCCGCCTCGGCCGCCTCGCGGCGTACCCGCGCACCGGACTCGGCGAGCGACCGCAGCAGCGGGTCAGCGGCGCCCAGGGCCCGTTCGTCGTCGAGCCTGGCCTCGTCGAAGTAGGCGGGCATCGGGGCTCAGCCCGGCTTCCGGGCCTCGTCGACCAGGAGCACCGGGATGTCGTCCCGGACCGGGTACGCCAGCCCGCACGACTGGCAGACGAGCTCCTCGCCCTGCACGGCCAGGCTGCCGTGGCAGTCCGGGCAGACGATGATCTCCAGCAGCTTCTCGTCCAGGTTCACTGGTCTCTCCTGATCACGGTGAGGACGTCGTCTCGGACGCGGGTCATGGTCGCCTCGTCGGTGCCCTCGGCATTCAGCCGGAGCAGCGGCTCGGTGTTGGAGGCTCGCACATTGAACCACCAGTCGTCGTGGGTGACGGTGAGGCCGTCGAGCTCGTCGATCGTCACGCCCGGCCGGTCGGTGTACGACGCCCGCAGCTCGTCGACGACCGCCTTCTGGTCGGCGACGGTGGAGTTGACCTCGCCGGAGGAGACGTAGCGCTCGAACTCCGCGAGCAGCTCGCTGAGCGGGCGCTCGGTCTCCGCGAGGGCGGCGAGCGCGTGCAGCGCCGCGAGCATCCCGGAGTCGGCGCGCCAGAAGTCGCGGAAGTAGAAGTGACCGCTGTGCTCGCCGCCGAAGACCGCGTCGGTCTCGGCCATCGTGGCCTTGATGAACGAGTGCCCGACGCGGGTGCGGATCGGGGTGCCGCCGAGCTCGGTCACGATCTCGGGGACCGCGCGCGACGTGATCAGGTTGTGGATCACGGAGGCCCCCGGGACCCGGGCCAGCTCGCGCGAGGCGATCAGCGCGGTCAGCGTGGACGGGTCGACCATCCGGCCCCCCTCGTCGACGAGGAAGCAGCGGTCCGCGTCGCCGTCGAAGGCGAGGCCGATGTCGGCGCCCTCGGAGAGCACCGCCTTCTGCAGGTCGGCGAGGTTCTCGGGCTCGATCGGGTTGGCCTCGTGGTTCGGGAAGGTGCCGTCGAGCTCGAAGTACAGCGGCACCATGTCGACCTGGTCGCCCAGGCGGCCGAACACCGCGGGGGCGGTGTGGCCGGCCATCCCGTTGCCGGCGTCGACCACGACCCGGAGCCGGCGGCCGGTGACCGGTGCCAGGGTCAGCAGGTGGGCGGCGTACGCCGCGAGGACGTCGGTGGTGCTCAGCGCGCCCGGGGCCGCGGCACGGACGACGGTGCCCGAGGCGATCCGGTCCCGGATCGCGGCCAGCCCGGTCTCCTGGCCGAGCGGCACGGCGCCGGCGCGGCACATCTTGATCCCGTTGTACGCCGCGGGGTTGTGGCTCGCGGTGAACATCACGCCCGCGAGGTCGAGCTGTCCCGAGGCGAAGTAGAGCTGGTCGGTGGAGGCCAGCCCGATCATCACGACGTCGGCGCCCGCCTCGGTCGCGCCCTCACCGAACGCACCGGCCAGCGACGGCGACGACGACCGCATGTCGTGACCGACGACGACCCGCGAGGCGCCGGTCTCGGCGACGAAGGCGACCCCGACCGCGCGGGCCAGGGCCTCGTCGATCTGGTCGCCGACCAGGCCGCGCACGTCGTACGCCTTGAAGACGGCGTCGAGGTTCTCCGCTCCGGTGGTGTGGCTGGTACCGGTGCTGGTGGGGTCGTCGGCGTGCTGGTCGTCGAGCATGCGCGGAAGCCTAGTCCTCCGGCCCGGCACGGCCGTCAGTCGGTGAGGGCGCGCAGGTGGCCGCGGCGGGTGCCGGTGCGGCCGTCGTCGGGGCCCTGCTCGTCGACGGCGCCGAGGGGCGCCCGCGCGGGAGCCGGACGGGCCGCCTCGCGAACGGCGTCGGCCAGGGCCAGCAGGTCGTCGCTGGTCGGCTCGAGCGAGCGCGGGTCCTGGGCGAGGCGCATGACCTCCCAGCCGCGCGGCGCGCTGAGACGCTCGCTGTGGGCCTCACAGAGGTCGTAGGCGTGCGGCTCGGCGTACGTCGCCAGCGGGCCCAGCACGGCGGTCGAGTCGGCGTACACGTAGGTGAGCGTGTTGACCGCGGGGCGGCCGCACGCGGTGCGCGAACAACGACGTGCTGGATTCACGAGGGTGACGCTACCCCGCAGCCGACCGGCACCCGATTAGGCTCGCGGCGTGAGCTCCAGGATCAGGGACCGACGCGGCCGCGGCCCCCGCGGACCGCGCGTTCTCCCCGCCACCTCGCCGGGCGCGTTGCGGGCCCGTCCGCAGCCCGGCCGGCGCGAGCGCTTCGACACCCTGGTGCTCGGCATCGTCGCCGACGTGGACGAGCGCTGGCAGCAGCGCCTCGGGCTGGTGGAGTACGCCGTCGAGGACACCCCGCTGGTGCCCGACGACTGGGGCGACGAGGCGGTCCCGCTGTCGTCGCTGATCCGCGGCACCGGCAGCCGGCCCACGCGGCTGGTCCTGTTCCGCCGCCCGATCGAGCACCGCGCCGGCTCCCGCGAGGAGCTGGAGGCGCTGGTGCTGACGGTCGTCGTCGAGCAGGTCGCCGAGCTGCTCGGCATCGACGCCGAGGACGTGGACCCGCGCTACCGCGCCGACTGAGCGCTGGCGGGTCAGCCGACCTTGGAGTCCAGCGTGACGTCGATCTTCTTCTCGTCGCCGTCGCGGTCGACGGTCAGGGTGACCTTGTCGCCGGGCAGGTGCGAGCGGATCGCCACGATGAGGGTCGGGCTGTCCGTGATCGCGCGGTCGTCGAGCGAGGTGACCACGTCGCCCTTCTTGAGGCCGCCGTCGGCAGCGGGACTGCCATCCTCGACCGAGTCGATGAGCGCGCCGGCGCCGGAACCGTCGCTCTTCACCGAGGCGCCGATCACGGGGTAGCGGGCCTCACCGTCCTTGAGGATCTGGTCTGCGGTCACCTTCACCTGCTCGATCGGGATGGCGAAGCCGACGCCGATGTTGCCGGACTCACCGCCGAGGCTGCCGCCGGTGGTGGCGATCGCGGAGTTCACGCCGACGACCTGGCCGCGCATGTCGACCAGCGGTCCCCCCGAGTTGCCGGGGTTGATCGCCGCGTCGGTCTGCACCGCGTTGATGTACGACGAGAGGTCCTTGCCGTCGGAGCCGGTGGTCACCGGCCGGTCGAGGGCGCTGACGATGCCGGAGGTCACGGTGCTGCTCAGGCCGAGGGGCGAGCCGAACGCGACGACGCCCTCACCGATCTGCAGGTTGGTCGAGGTGCCCAGCGACGCGGGCGTCACGTCCGGGGCGTTCTTGATGAACAGCACGGCCAGGTCGTAGACCTTGCTGCGTCCGACGACGGTGGCCTTGTAGCGGTTGCCCTCATGGTCGATGACGACGATGTCGCCGTTCTTCTCGGCGGCGTCCTGGACCACGTGGTTGTTGGTGATCACGTGGCCCTGCTTGTCGAGGTAGAACCCGGACCCCGTCGCGCCGCCCTCCTGGTCGCCGATGTCGGCGACGATCTGCACGGTGCTGGGCAGCAGCTTCTGGGCGACCGAGGCGATGCTGCCGTTGTCGGCGGGCAGTGGCGCCTTCGCGACGGTGTCCACGTCCGCGAGGCCGTTGCTGGTGCGGCCCGGCTCCTGGTTGGCGTCGTTCCACTGCTGCACGGCCGCGCCACCGATGGCGCCACCGACGAGACCGACGAGCAGGGCGACCACGGCCACCAGCGGCAGCAGCGACTTGGGTCGGCGGTTGCGACGCTCGTCGCGGGCGGACGGCACCGGAGCGGCGGCGCCGTAGCCGCCGTACGGGGCGGGACCGGAGCCGTACGGCGCACCCTGACCGAAGCCGGGACCGCCGGTGCCGGGACCGCCGGGGCCCACGGGTCCCGGCTGGTTCGGTGCGTACGACGGCGGGCCCTGCTGGTACGACGGGGCGCCGGCCTGCGGTGCCTGGTACGGCGGGATCGGCAACGTGTGCTCGACGACCGGGTCGACGGAGGGCTCGGGCGCGTCGTCGGGCCGGTCGGATCCGGGCGGGGTCTGGTCGCTCACGGGGTGATTCTCGCTCACTTCGACTCGGGCGCGGCGGTCAGGGCCAGCCGCGCGGAGGTGGTCGTGCCTTGCAGCAGGGAGCGCGCCATCCGTGTGGCGGAGGCGTCGGTCGCGCTTCCCGAGGACTCGGAGGGCCGGGACAGCGAGGTGGCGGGGCGCCGCTCGATCCCGGGCGCCTGAGCGGGCACGGTCATCGCGAGGACACCCAGGAACGCGGCACCCATCGAGCCGACGCCGATCGCGGCGGCGACCAGGCGCCGCCGGTCGTGGGACTCCACGACGGCCTCGGGCTCTGGCCAGCCGAGCGCGGTGACCCGCAGCGATCCGGCCAGGTGTCCGGGGGGTGCGGGCTGCTCACCGGTCAGCGCCAGGCCGGCCACACGGGTCTTGACCCAGCCCTCGCGCTCGACCTCGGCGCGGCAGGTGGGGCACCCGTGCACGTGCGCCCAGAGGCGCTCCGACTCCGCCAGCGGCAGCTGGCCGTCGACGAGGGCACTGACCCGGGTGCCGACGTGCCCGATCACCGGGCGACTCCTGTCGGCTCGTGCTCGGGGTTCGGGCCCGAGTAGCGCACGCGGCCCGCGGCGGGGGCGCGGTGCGCGAGCGCGTCCCGCAACATGGCGCGGCCGCGGTGGATCCGGGAGCGGACGGTGCCGAGCTTGGCGTCGAGGATCTCGGCGATCTCCTCGTAGGTCAGGCCCTCGATGTCGCAGAGCACGACGGCGGCGCGGAAGTCCGGCGGCAGCTGGGCCAGCGCGCGCTCCACGTCGTCGTCGAAGGTGCGGTCGGCGTAGTGGTCGTCCGGCGCGGCGACGGCGCTGCGCAGCCGGGCGGCGCGCTCGTCGGAGAGGGCGTCGAAGCGGATCCGCTGCTTGCGGCGGGCCTGGTCGAGGAACAGGTTGGTGGTGATCCGGTGCAGCCAGCCCTCGAACGTGCCGGGGGTGTACGTCGACAGGGAGCGGAAGACCCGGACGAACACGTCCTGGGTCAGGTCCTCGGCGTCGGCGGCGTTGCCGGTGAGGCGGTAGGCGAGCCGGTAGACGCGCTCGGAGTGCTGGTCGACGATCTCGTCCCAGCTGGGAACCACCGAGGTGGGCTCCACGGGCGTCTCCTTCTCGCGACTGCGCCTCAAACCTTGTCCTTCCTGACGGTAGGGACTGCTGCTGAGAGAAACCTGAACGGCGGCAACGTGCGTCCTGTGAACTCCCGCTCCGGTGACTCAGGTGGTGAACGAATCCGGCACGCCGACTGTTCCCTGTTGACCGGCGGAGCACACGCGCTCCCACGCGGTAGGGTCGCCGCAATGGTGCGTCGTACCACCCAGGAGGCAGTCATTTCCACCGCAATCAAGCCCGCGAGCTGGACCTACGCCGAGGAGTTCGTCGCCGAGGACGAGCTGCTCGCCGCCGCTCGCTCCCGCGCCGAGGAGGTCGGCGTGGTTCCCGGCGGTTCCGGCGCAGGGGCGGCCCTGCGCTTCCTCGCCTCCGTGCTCGACGCGCGAGCCGTCGTCGAGGTCGGCACCGGCACCGGTGTCTCCGGTCTCTGGCTGCTGCGCGGCATGCGTGCGGACGGCGTGCTGACCACCGTCGACGTCGAGGCCGAGCACCAGCGACTGGCCAAGCAGACCTTCAGCGAGGCGGGGATCCCCGCGCAGCGGGCCCGCACCATCTCCGGTGCGGCACTCGACGTGCTGCCGCGGCTGACCGACGGTCACTACGACCTGGTCTTCTGCGACGGCGACAAGCGCGAATACGCCGACTACCTCACCGAGGCGCTGCGACTGCTCCGTCCCGGCGGCGTGGTCGTCTTCGACAACGCCCTCTGGCACGACCGGGTCGCGGACCCGGCGCAGCGCGACGAGGAGACCGTGTCGATCCGCGAGCTCGGCCGGAGCGTCGCGGCCAACGACGAGCTGGTGCCGGTGCTGCTGCCCGTCGGCGACGGCCTGCTCGCCGCCAAGAAGGTCTGGGTCCCGGAGAGCTAGGGATTCGCCCTAGGCGCGTGGCGCGGCGGCGAGGGACCAGCGGACGGTGAGCCCCCTCATCGGATGCCGCGCAGCGGGTCGTTCTCGAGCCAGTGCAACAGCACCCGCGAGCCGAAGCCGGTCGGGCCGGCGGTCCACTCGGCCCAGTCGCTGGGCGCGTCGCCGATGGAGGCCACGTCGAGGTGGGCCCACGGGACGTCCCCGGTGAAGTGCTGGAGGAACAGCGCAGCGGTGATCGCGCCCGGGCCGCCGGCCGCGTTGTCGGCGTCGGCGACCTTGGAGCTGAGCAGCTCCTCGTAGGCGTCGGCCAGCGGCATCCGCCACAGTCGCTCACCGGAGGACGTCGAGGCCGCGGCGATCGCGTCGGAGAGGCCCTCGTGGTCGGCGAAGTAGCCGCCGGTGCGCAGCCCGAGCGCGACCTTCATCGCGCCGGTGAGGGTGGCGATGTCGACCAGCGCGTCGGGACCGATCTCGTCCACGGCGTAGGCCAGCGCGTCGGCCATGACCAGGCGCCCCTCGGCGTCGGTGTTGGTGACCTCGGTGGTGCGACCGCCGTAGTGCCGGATCACGTCCCCGGGACGCATCGCGGCGCCGCCGATGGCGTTCTCCGCAGAGGCGATCAGACCGGTGACCCTGACGGGGACCTCGAGCGCGGCCAGCGCCGCCATGGTCGCGATCACCACCGCGCCGCCGGTCATGTCGCGCTTCATGTTCACCATCGCCTCGCCGGGCTTGATGGACAGCCCGCCGGTGTCGAAGGTGATGCCCTTGCCGACCAGCACCACGTGGCCGCGGGCCTTGCCGCGACCCTGCGGGGTGTAGTCGAGCCGGATCAGCCGGGGCGGGGTCGCCGAGGCGGCGCCCACGGCGAGGATGCCGCCGAAGCCGTCCGCCTCGAGCTGCTTCTCGTCCCAGACCCGAAACGCGAGGCCGGCCTCGTCGGCGGCATCACGGGCGCGGTCGGCGAGCCAGGCGGGGTTCTTCACGTTGGAGGGCACGGTCGCCAGGTAGCGGGCCAGCCAGCCGGCAGCCGCGACGGCCACCGCCTTGTCGAGCACCGCGGACCGGTCGCCGGACTCGGCCAGCAGCACCCGGCGTACGGGTTGCGCCTGCGGGCCGGCCGACCGCGCGTGGAAGCCGAACGACGCGAGCGTGAGCCCGACGACGAACGCCCGCAGGCCGTCGTCGTCGGCGAGACCCGTGATGGTGGTGGCCACGACCTCCCGGTCGCGGCAGGAGCGGCCGATCGCCGCACCGGCCGCGCGGAGCGCGTCGTTGCCGAGGTCGCCGACGCCGACCAGCAGCACCTCGCGGACACCGGCATGGCCGAGGACCGGGTGACGGTGCACCTGGCCGGCCTTGCCGGTGGCCTGGTGGTGCTCGAGAAGGGCGAGCAGGTCGAGCCCGAGCTCGTCGGCGAGGTCGGCGGCGCCGGGGCCCGCTACGGGACCCTCGGTGTCGTCCGATGCCTCGGCCGGGAGCACCGGCAGGGCCACGATGACCGGCTCGCCCTCCTCCAGGGCGTGCAAGGGTGCCTCCGTCCGGAAGAACTCCGGGGGAGGGACCTGTGCGGGTAGTAGTTCGAGTGCAGTAGGGGGCACGTCAGCCGACGACGTCCTTGAGCGCTCCTGCGAGCGCCCCGGCCTCGTCAGCATTGAGCTCGACAACGAGGCGGCCACCGCCCTCGAGCGGGACGCGCATGACAATGCCTCGTCCCTCCTTGGTGACCTCCAGCGGACCGTCGCCCGTCCGCGGCTTCATCGCCGCCATCCGCGCACCTCTTCCTGTTTGCCGCGCGCCCCGCTGGCGCCGTGTGCGCGGCCATTATCCCCTACCGGATGCCGTGGTCTTGCACGGATCGGCCAAGTTGGCTGGCAGAGTGACCACCATGCATGCCAGGTCGGCCCTGTTCGACGTCTACGGCGACCACCTGCGGACTCGTGGCAATGAGGCGCCGGTGGCCACCCTGCTGCGCCTGCTCGAGCCGATCGGGATCGCCGCACCGGCGGTGCGGACCGCCATCTCCCGCATGGTGCTCCAGGGCTGGCTGGCCCCGGCGTCGCTTCCGGCGGGTCGCGGGTACGCCGCAACTGAGCAGGCGATCCGGCGTCTCGACTCCGCCGCCGAGCGCATCTACCGCACCACGCGACGGGACTGGGACGGGCGCTGGCACCTGGTCTTCCTCGACCCGATCCGGCAGCGCGCCGACCGGACCCGGGTCCGGGCCGGCCTGGCCTGGCTGGGGTACGCCGAGCTCAGTGACGGGGTGTGGCTCTCGCCGTGGCCGCAGCCCGAGCTCGACGCGCTGCTGCGACGCGAGAAGGCCACCGCGTCACGCGCCACCGCCACCGACTTCGACCCGGCGACCATGCCCGCCACCTGTTGGGACCTGGCCGCGCTCGGCGCCGAGTACGCCGAGTGGCTGACCCGGGTGCGCACGGCCGACGGGTTCGAGAACCACGACGACGCGGACCGTACCGCGTTCGCGCGGCGCTTCCTGCTGGTCCACGAGTGGCGCAAGTTCCTCTTCCGCGACCCGGGCCTCCCCGACGAGCTGCTGCCCGACGCGTGGCCGGGACGCGAGGCTGCGGCACACTTCACTGCGGAGGCCGAGCGCCTCAAGCCCGGCGCGGACCGGTTCGTGGACCGCTGCCTGGCCTGACGGCCCCGGCCCGCTCCCGTCGTACCGCTCCGTCACCCTGAAGGGAACCCGCATGTCCGACCAGCCCGTGCTCCTCGAGATCAACGACGGCGTCGCGACCGTCACCCTGAACCGGCCCGAGGCGATGAACAGCCTCGACATCGCCACCAAGGAGGCGCTGCTCGACGCGCTCCGGTCGGCGGCCGGTGACGAGGCCGTGCGCTGTGTCGTGCTCACCGGCACCGGGCGGGCGTTCTGCGTGGGTCAGGACCTCAAGGAGCACGTCGGGCTGCTGGAGAGCGGCTCCAGCGACGCGCTGTTCACCACCGTCGAGAAGCACTACAACCCGATCGTCACCCTGCTCACCACGATGCCGAAGCCGGTCATCGCCGCGGTGCAGGGGGTGGCCGCCGGTGCCGGCGCCAGCCTGGCGTTCGCCTGCGACTTCCGGCTGCTGGCCGAGCCGGCCGGTTTCAACCTGGCCTTCACCGGGGTCGCGCTGTCCTGCGACACCGGCGCCTCGTGGACCCTGCAGCGCATCGTCGGCCGGGCCAAGGCGATGGAGCTCCTCTACTTCCCGAGCACGCTGTCCTCGCAGCAGGCACTCGACCTCGGCCTGGCCACCCGTGTGGTGCCCGCCGACGACTTCGACGCCGAGGTGGCGGCGCTGGCCGGTCGGCTGGCCGGCGGCCCGACCGTGGCGTACGGCGCGATCCGCCGCGCGGTCGCCCACTCCGCCGGCGCGTCCTTCGAGGACGCGGTCGCCTTCGAGAGCGAGATGATGACGCTCACCGGCGGCACCCGCGACCACCGCACCGCCGTCGACGCGTTCCTGGCCAAGGAGAAGCCCGTCTTCGAGGGCCGGTAGGGGTCAGGACACGCGGCGGGCGTAGAGGGCGCTGAGCAGCTGACGCGGCGCCTGCTTGCGCATGCGTGCGCGGGTCGGGTGGGCGCCGTACTCGACGGTGATCGCAGCGCCGCTGAAGTGGTGGTTGAACCACATCGTCATGGTGCCGTGGCACACGCCGCCGCAGGTGAACGCCTTGCGCGGCAGCTTGAGCTCGGAGGCGAGGCGGCGGGCGAAGCCGGGGCGCTTGGTGTCGGTGTCCACGCCGTGCAGCGGCTGGTGGAAGCTGACCAGCCACTTCGGCTTGATGTCGCGCAGGAACCGCATCACCGCACGGGTCTCGGGCTCGGAGGCCGCACGCGAGCCGGACTCGTAGCTGCCGTCCAGGTCGGCCCAGCGGTAGGGGAAGTTGCGGTTGAGGTCGACGCCGCGGGCGTTCTTGCGGGTGTTGCGGGCGTACCCGTCGGGGTTGTACGTCGGGATCAGCCACATGTCGATGCCGCGGATCGCCGCGCCCTCCTTGAGGGCGAGCAGGATCTGGCGCGTGTGTCGCTCGTTGCCGTGCATGGTCGACATGATCACGGCCTTGTCCTTGTTGCCCGGCCGGCCGACGCGCCACGCGATCAGCTTGCGGCCGCGGACCGACTCCCCGATCACCCGTTTCTCGACGACCGCGGCCGGGAGACGTTCCGACGTACGTGGGGTGGCGGACGGCGCCGTCGGCGCGCCGGTCGAGGCGAGGGCAGGAGCAGCGAGGGCCGGGAGCGCGATCAGCGCCGCGGCCAGGGAGAGCCGAGAGAACATCGTGGAATCACACCGCCGAGGTGAGGTACGCCCAGGTGAAGACGCTGACGCCGACCAGCATGCCCACGTGCGCGAGGATCGAGAGGCCGGGACCCTCGCTCCACTCGTCGAGGACCGCTGACGCGGAGTGCTTGCCCCGGGAGGGCATCCAGCGCACCAGGATCGTGAGGCCGGCGATCGCGGTCACCCAGAAGAGGGCGAGGCCGACGATGCCGATGAGGGAGTTGCCGTCCTTGTCACCGGCACCGGTGAACAGGAAGACGGACCAGGTCATCAGGGCAGCGAGCCCTGCGATCGTGTGGGTGTTGAGCAGGGTCTTGGAGATCTGAAGCCGACCGGCACTCGCTTTGTCGCCCCCGAGACGAATGCGGGTGAGGACCACCACGACGCCTGCCAGCGCAGTGAGGATGTAGACGATCCACGATAGGGGCACGGGCAGAGTGTGCCCTAAGCGCCCGCTTCCGGGCCATCAAGCGCGCCGTCCGCGGTGCCGGCATCGTCCGCCTGGCGGCGGGCTTCCTCGAGCTGGGTGGCCAGCCGTTCGAGCAGCGTGTCGACCTCCGACATCCGGTAGCCCCGCAGCACCGTGGTGAACCGGACCCGGCGCAGGTCGTCGCCCACGAGGTCCTCGCCCTCGGGCACCAGCACGTCGGGCCGGTCGTCGTACGCCGTGGCGATCGGCGCGCCGTACCCGCTGGCCACCAGGGCGATGCCGCCCAGGGCCAGCACGATCAGGATCGCGAAGAACCACATCATCGCAACGTCACTCCGGCTGTTTGGGCTTCGAGGCGGTCGGGCCGCGACCCGCGCGCGCCTCGACCATGAGCCGGATCGCGAGGTCGATGTCGTCGGTGAGAGTCAGCAGGTCCAGGTCGGCGGCGGAGATCTTGCCGTCGGGCAGCACGGTTCCCCGCAGCCAGTCGAGGAGCCCGGACCAGTAGTCGACGCCCATCAGCACGATGGGGAACGACGTCTTCTTGCCGGTCTGCACGAGGGTCAGTGCCTCGAAGAGCTCGTCCAGGGTTCCGATGCCGCCGGGCAGCGCGATGAAACCCTGGGAGTACTTGATGAACATCGTCTTGCGGGCGAAGAAGTAACGGAAGTTGATGCCCTTGTCGACCCACGAGTTCAGCCCGGTCTCGAACGGCAGCTCGATGCCGAGACCGACGCTGACGCCGCCGGCCTGCGAGGCACCCTTGTTGGCCGCCTCCATGGTCCCGGGGCCACCGCCGGTGATGACCGCGAAGCCCTGCTCCACCAGCCGGCGGGCGACCAGCTCGGCCTGTGCGTAGTGGGCGTGGTCCACGGGTGTCCGGGCCGACCCGAAGACGGCGATGGCCGGGCCCAGCTCGGCGAGCGCGCCGAAGCCCTCGACGAACTCGGACTGGATGCGCAGCACCCGCCATGGGTCCGTGTGCACCCAGTCGCTGGCGCCGCGGGAGTCCAGCAGCCGCTGGTCGGTGGTGCCGGTGTCGACCTGACCCCGGCGCATCACCTCCGGGCCGCGGTGCTTCTGCTTGCCGTTGGTCTTGTCGGTCATCGGTCTCCCCCCAACCAGGTGCGCAGCTGCTGCTCGCACCGCTCGATGTGCGCGAACGGGACGTGCTCCTCCTGCTTGTGCGCGAGGAGCGGGTCGCCCGGTCCGAAGTTCACGGCCGGCACCCCGAGGCCACTGAAGCGGGCCACGTCGGTCCACCCGAACTTCGGGTTGGCCACGCCGCCGACCGCCTCGACGAACGCGGCCGCGGCCGGGACCGCGAGCCCCGGCAGCGCGCCGGGTGCCCGGTCGGTGACCGTGACGTCGTACCCCTCGAAGAACTCGCGGAGGAACGCCTCGGCGGCGTCCTCGTCGCGGTCGGGGGCGAAGCGGTAGTTGACCTCGATGACGCACTCGTCGGGGATCACGTTCCCGGCGACGCCGCCCTTGATGAAGACCGCGTTGAGCCCCTCGTGGTACTCCAGCCCGTCGATCACCGGCTTGCGCGGCTGGTAGCCGTCGAGCAGCCGCAGCACCGCACCGGCCTTGTGGATCGCGTTGTCGCCCATCCAGCCGCGGGCCGAGTGCGCGCGCTCGCCGCCGAGGCGTACGTCGATGCGCATCGTGCCCTGGCAGCC
The DNA here is from genome assembly GCA_040512455.1 of Nocardioides sp. Classification (GTDB taxonomy): domain Bacteria; phylum Actinomycetota; class Actinomycetes; order Propionibacteriales; family Nocardioidaceae; genus Nocardioides. The sequence goes on along the minus strand of JBEVFC010000027.1, from coordinate 2,523 downwards.
GGCCTCGACGACGGCGTTGCTGGGCTCCATGAGGATCGCGAAGTCGGCGGCCATCAGGTCGGGGTCGCTGGCGCTGAGCTTGGAGAGACCGTTGTGCTCGGCCTCGATCTCCTCGGCCTCGTAGAAGATGTAGGTCACGTCGCGGTTCGGCTCGGTGAGCTCCGCAGCGAGCTTGAGGGCGACCGCGACGCCGCCCTTCATGTCGCAGGAGCCCAACCCGTGCAGGAGCTTCTCGTCGCGGCGGGCCGGCAGGTTCTTGTTGAGCGGGACGGTGTCGATGTGGCCGGCGATGACCACGCGCTCAGAGCGGCCGAGGTCGGTGCGAGCGATGACGGTGTTGCCGCGGCGGGTCACGACGAGGTGGTCGATGCCGGTCAGCGCCTGCTCCACCTGGTCGGCGATCTCCTGCTCGTCCAGGCTCACCGAGGAGATGTTGACGAGCTGTTCGGTCAGCGTGACGGTGTCGGCGGCGAGGTCGAGAGGCATGCGGCCATCCTGTCAGGTCGAGGGCAGCCGCCCGTGCAGGTCGACGACACCGGGTTCGGCAACCGGATCGGCGAGGTGCAGGTCAGGGCCAGGCGGTTCAGGGACGGGCTGATCAGTCCTCCGACGGGAACACACAGAACTCGTTGCCCTCGGGGTCGGCGAGCACCGTCCAGTCGGGCATGTCCCACAGCCGGGTCGCGCCGGCGGACAGCAGCGGCTCCACGTCGCCGGTGACGTCCCAGTGCACCCGGTTGGGCCCGACGCGGGGCTCGGGCACCGGCACGAAGTCCAGTGTCAGCACGGGATCGGGGGTCGCGTGCTCGAGGGTGTGCCAGTCATGTGTCTCGTCGACCACCGGAGCGACGCCGAAGACGTCGCCCCACCAGGCGGCCAGCGCCCGCGGGTCGGCGGCGTCGATGACGATGCCGTGGAGGCGGTACGCCGGCAGCTCGGCCGGGTCGCGGAGGAACGCGCAGAACTCGCCGCCCTCGGGGTCCGCCATCACGGTCCACGACAGGCCGGTGTCCTCCGCCGGGGCGAGCACCGTGGCGCCGAGCGCGACCAGCTCGTCGACGGACTCGGCGTACACGTCCAGGTGCAGGCGGTTCTTCACGCGCTTGGGGCGGTCGACGGAGTTGATCCAGACCCGCTGCGTCGGCTCGGCCCCGACCAGGGTCACCGCGTGGGTGATGGCCGGGTCGCGGCGCAGCCCCAGGACGGGTGCCCAGAACGCGGCAAGGCGCTCCGGGTCGGTGGCGTCGAGGCAGAGGTCCTGCCAGCGGGCGAGGCTCATGCCTTGGTCACCGCGACCGCGACCTCGGCGCCGTCGGCGTACCCCACCGAGGTGGCCAGCGTCTCGCGGGACACCAGCTGCTCGTGGGTGCGGGCGGCGTCGAGCACGTCGGCCGGGCCGGTGACGGTGAGCGCGATCCGGTCGCTGACGTCAAGGCCGGCGTCGCGGCGGGCCTGCTGGACGGTGCGGACCAGGTCGCGCGCCAGGCCCTCGGCCGCCAGCTCCGGCGTCACCGTGGTGTCCAGCACCACGAAGCCCCCGTGCGGCAGCACTGCCGTCGCGGAGCCGCCGTCGGTGTCGCCTGCCACGGTCTCGAGGGTGTACTCCCCCTCGGCCAGCGCCAGCCCGCCGGAGGTGACGGTGCCGTCCTCGGCCACCGACCAGTCACCGGACTTGGAGCCCTTGATCGCGAGCTGGACGTCCTTGCCCAGCCGGGGACCGGCGGCCCGCGCGTTGACGGTCAGCCGCTGCGAGACGCCGTACGACGCCGCCTCGGGCGCGGCGATGTCGAGCAGCCGCACCTGCTTCACGTTGAGCTCGTCGGCGACGATGCCCTCGAAGCCGGCCAGCGCCGCGGCGTTGTCGACGACCACGGTGAGGGTGGCCAGCGGGAGCCGGTTGCGCAGGCCGGCGGCCTTGCGCAGCGCGGAGGCCGCGGAGCAGACGTCGCGGACCGCGTCCATCGCGGCCACCAGGGCGTCGTCGGCGGGCAGCTCGTCGGCCGCCGGCCAGTCGGTCAGGTGCACCGAGCGGCCACCGGTGAGCCCGCGCCAGACCTCCTCGGTGGTCAGCGGCAGCAGCGGTGCGGTGACCCGGCAGACGACGTCGAGCACGGTGTAGAGGGTGTCGAACGCCTCGGCGTTGTCGCCCCAGAACCGGTCACGGGAGCGGCGGATGTACCAGTTGGTCAGCACGTCGAGGAACGAGCGCGTCGAGTCGCACGCCGCGGCGACCTCGTAGTTGTCGAGCTGGTGCGTCATCCCCTCGACGAACTGCCGGCACTTGGCCAGCAGGTAGCGGTCCAGCGGGTCCGTGGACGCCGTCGACCACTTCGCGTCGTACCCGGTGCCGCTCTCGGAGGCGTTCGCGTAGAGGCCGAAGAAGTACCAGCTGTTCCACAGCGGGATCATCACCTGGCGCACCGAGTCGCGGATGCCCTGCTCGGTGACCACCAGGTTGCCGCCGCGCAGGATCGGCGAGGACATCAGGAACCAGCGCATCGCGTCGGCGCCGTCGCGGTCGAA
>JBEVFC010000325.1:0-20152 GCA_040512455.1 Nocardioides sp. | reverse complement strand
GGCCCCCCACACCCCCCCCCCCCCCCCCCCGTGGGGGGGGTTTTTCTCCCCGCCTAACCCGGGGGGGGGGGGGGGGGGGGGGGCAGCTACTGCTCTTCCTGGAGGACCTGCTGGGCGATGCGGAAGGCAGTGTTGGCATCCGGGACGCCGCAGTAGATGGCGCTCTGGAGGATGAGCTCCTTGATCTCGTCGACCGTGAGGCCGTTCGTGCGGGCGGCCCGCACGTGCATCGCGAGCTCCTCGTGGTGGCCGCGGGCGATCAGCGCGGTGAGCGTGATCAGTGAGCGGCTGCGTCGGTCGAGGCCGGGACGGGTCCAGATGCTGCCCCACGCGTAGGTGGTGATCAGCTCCTGGAAGTCCCGGGTGAAGTCGGTGGTGGCAGCGGTCGCCCGGTCGACGTGAGCGTCGCCCAGCACCTCGCGCCGGACCACCATCCCCGCCTCGCGGACCTCGCCGAGGGTGCGGTCGTCCCCGGGCTCGGGCTGCTCGCCGAGGAAGTGCTGGCGGAGGAGGGCGGCCACCGTCTCCGGTGCCTCGGCGGGCGCCAGGTGGGCGACTCCGTCGAGCTCGACGAAGCGTCCGTCCTGCACGCCGTCGGCGATCGCCCGCAGCAGGTCCGGCGGTGTCGCCACGTCGGCGCTGCCGGCCACTGCGAGGACGGGTACGCCGATCTCGGCGAGCCGGTCACGCACGTCGAAGTGGGCGAGGGCACCACAGACCTGGGAGTAGCCCTCGTCGTCGGCCTCCTGAAGGGCGTGCAGCAGCGCGGAGCCCACCTCGGGGCGGCGGTCGAGGAAGCCCGGCCCGAACCAGCGCTCGGCGGACCCGGACAGCAGCACCGGGGTCCCGGAGATGCTGACCTGGCCGATCCGGCCGGTCCAGCTCGCCTCGTCGCCGATCTTTGCGCCGGTGCAGAGCAGCGCCGCCGAGGTGACCCGGGCGGGCTGGTCGAGCAGCAGCTGGAGGCCGACCGTCCCGCCGACGGAGTCCCCGGCGTAGTAGAACGTGCCGCCGTTCTGGCCGCGCTGGACCAGGAGGTCGTCCACCACCGCGAGCACGCCCGCGGCGAGCTCGGCCATCGTGAAGGGCTCCTCCGGCACCGCGCGGTTGTGCCCGTGCCCGGGCAGGTCCCAGGCGACCACGTCGAAGTCGTCGGTGAGTCCGCGCGCGCACTCCGACCAGAGGGTGACGGCCGAGGTCCCGATCGACGGGCCGAGCACCAGCAGCGGGAGATCGTCGCGGTGCGCGGCTCCGGTCATCCGGACGGCGGTGATGCCGGGGGTCATGGGGTCCTCTCGGGTCGGGGCTGGGGGTCGGGTGTGGGGTGGGCCAGGGTCGTCGCGGCCCGCGCCAGCGCGGCCTCGATGAAGGCGGCGCTCGCTCCCGTGTAGTCGTCGCGCGGGGGGTTGCCCTGGAGGTCGGCCAGGCTGCGCTGCTCCGCGCGGACCCCGTGGTCCGCCGCGCTGAGGGTCTGCCGCATCCGGTCGGTGTGCACCTGCAGCCCGCTGAGCAGCTCACCGGTCTGCTCCCCGGCGACCACGGTGCGGCGCAGCAGGGTGCGCAGGGTCGCCCACTCCGCGTGCCACGGTCCGGCGGAGCGCTCGTCGACCGACTCGGCGGAGGCGAGGTGGAGGGTCGCGGCGAGCTGGGGCGTCGTCAGCGCGGCGCGGCGTACCAGTGCGGAGAGGACCGGGTTGGCCTTGTTCGGCATCGTTGAGGACCCGCCGCCGGTGTCCTCGGACAGCTCGGCGATCTCCGGCCTGCTCAGTGCCAGGACGTCGTTGGCGATGCGCCCCCACGCGTCGGTGCAACGCACGCTCACGTCGCCGAGCCGGGTCACGGTGGCGCGGGAGGTGTGCCACGGGGGCGACTGATCGAGGCCCAGGGCGTCGGCGAGGTCCTCCGTCATCCGGTGCACGGCCCCGACGGGGTCGGGCAGCCGGGAGGCCAGCTCGACGGTGCCGGCCATCGAGCCGGCCGCGCCGCCGACCTGCACGGGCAGGGTCAGCGCCGCCACGTCGTCGTACGCGTCGAGCACGCCGGTCAGCCAGCCGGCCACCTTCAGCCCGAACGTGGTGGGGATGGCGTGCTGGGTCAGCGTCCGGGCCACCATGGGCGTCGCCCGGTGCTCGTCGATGAGGTGGGACAGCCGGCCGATCTGGTCCCGCAGCACGGCCAGGATGCGCGCCACCGCGTCGCGGGCGCAGATCATCAACGCGCTGTCGACCACGTCCTGGCTGGTCAGGCCGCGGTGCAGCCACCGGGCGGCGTCGGGTGCGGTGTCCTGCAGGCCCTCGCGCAACAGCGACACCAGCGCCATCGCGGGGTTGCCGCCGATCTCCGACTCGTTCGCCAGCCACTCGTGGTGCCGCGGCCACACGAGCTCGCGCAGGTCGGGGACGGAGATCGTGGACGGGGCGATGCCGGCTTTGACCAGGGCGACCAGCCACGCCTCCTCGACGTCCACCATCGCCAGGATCAGCGCACCGTCGGAGAAGAGGTCACCGGCGCGCTCGTCGCCGGGCCAGAACAGGTCAGCCATGCCAGTCAGTGTCGCGGATGGCGGAGGAAGACGGTCTCACCCTCCCCCTGGAGGTGGATGTCGAAGCGGAAGCCGTTGCCCTCCTCGACCGCGACCAACGAGCTCCGGCGGTCCGGCTCGAGGCCGGCGAGCAGCGGGGTCGCGGCCAGGGCCTCGGGGTCCCCGGGCAGGTAGGCGCGGGTGAACAGCCGGTTGAGCAGCCCGCGGGCGAACACGGTGACCGCGACGAAGGGCGCCGTGCCCGGGGTCGTGGGTCCGGGCCGGACCGTGGAGAAGGAGTAGTGGCCGTCGGCGTCGGTGGCGGACCGACCCCACCCGGTGAACGTGAAGCCGTCCCGGCGCAGGGAGCCGGGCTCCTGCACGATCCGACCGTCCGCGTCGGCCTGCCAGATCTCGATGAGCGCGTCGGGGACCGGGGCGCCGGCGCCGTCGACGACCACACCGTGGAAGCGGACCGCGTCCGCCCGGGAGGGTGGGACCAGCTCGCTGTCCCCCGGGTAGGGCAGTGCGTCGTGGAAGAACGGGCCGACCGTCTGTCCCGCGGTGGGCGCCAGGTCGCCGGGTACGCGGCTCATGCGTCCTCCAGCGGGGTGCGGTGACTGCCGGTGAGCACGATGTCCCAGCGGTAGCCGGTACTCCACTCGTGCTGGGTGACGTCGTGGTCGTACGTCGCCACCAGCCGCTCGCGCGCACGGGGGTCGACGATCGACTGGTAGATCGGGTCGAGCGCGAACAGCGGGTCGCCGGGGAAGTACATCTGGGTGACCATCCGCTGGGTGAACTCGGTGCCGAACAGCGAGAAGTGGATGTGCGCCGGCCGCCAGGCGTTGCGGTGGTTCTTCCACGGGTAGGGCCCCGGCTTGATCGTCGTGAAGCGGTAGCGGCCGTCGTCGTCGGTGAGGCAGCGGCCCACGCCGGTGAAGTTCGGGTCGATCGCCGCCGGGTGCTGGTCGCGCTTGTGGATGTAGCGACCGCCCGCGTTGGCCTGCCAGACCTCGACGAGCTGACGGCGTACCGGCCGGCCGTCACCGTCGAGGACGCGTCCGGTGACCACCATCCGCTCGCCGATGGGCTCGCCGCCGCGCTGGATCGTCAGGTCCGCCTCCAGCGGGCCAACGTCCTGGTGCCCGAACGCCGGCGCCCACAGCTCGATGCCTTCGGGGTCGGCGTGGTGCAGGTCCTTGGTCGGGTGGCGCAGCAGGCTGCTGCGGTACGGCGCGTAGTCCAGCCGCGGCTGCGTCTCCACGACGCCGGCGCGGTCGTACGCCGCGCTGATCGCGGCGATCTCCTCGTTCATCGCGCCCTGGGACGCGGCTGCGGCGTCCGGGTCGGCGGTGGTGATGGTGGTGTCGGTCACGGGACGAAGGTACGACGTGGTTCCGCCTCCGGGCGCGTCCCTACTTCCACTGGGCGGAATCGCGAATGGATTCCGGAAGGCGGCCCTGACACGTTGGGCCCGACGCACCTGACTCGGCAAGGAGCTGACATGTCCACCTCGACCTCCCCCCGCCCGACCGGCGCCACCGCCCGCACCGCGAGCGCCTGGCCCGTGCTGCTGTGCTGGATCGCGGTCGCCCTCGACGGGTTCGACCTCGTCGTCCTCGGCGCCGTCATCCCGACGCTCTCGAAGAGCGGCGACCTCGGGTTCACCGACTCGTCCCTGACGCTGGCCTCGACCCTCGGCCTGGTCGGCGTTGGCCTGGGAGCGGTGGCGATCGGCCCGCTCACCGATCGCTTCGGTCGCCGCCGGAGCCTGATCGCCAGCATCGCCGTGTTCTCGGTGCTGACCATCGCGATCGCCTTCGCCCAGGACGTCACCCAGTTCACCGCCCTGCGGTTCCTGGCCGGCCTGGGCCTGGGCGCCTGCCTGCCGACCGCCCTGGCCTACATGACCGAGCACGCCCGTCCGGGGCGCGCGGGCTCGGCGGTGACCCGGATGATGACCGGCTACCACGTCGGAGCGGTGCTCACCGCGCTGCTGGCGCTCTGGCTGGTCGAGGACCGCGGCTGGGAGTCCATGTTCGTGGTCGGGGGCGTCGCCGGCCTGCTCGTGCTGCCGCTCCTGTGGGCGAGGCTGCCCGAGTCCGAGAGCTACCTGCGCGCCGTCGCAGACCGCGAGAACGGCACCGCGCCGGTGGTCCGGCGCAGCGCCGACGTGGTGCGCGGCCGCTACCTCCGGGTCAGCCTCGGGCTGTGGGTCGCCTCGTTCATGGGCCTGCTGCTGGTCTACGGCCTCAACACCTGGCTGCCCAAGATCATGGGCGAGGCCGGCTACTCGATCACCGCCGGCACCACCCTCCTGCTGGTCCTCAACCTCGGAGCGGTGGTCGGCCTGCTGGTGGCCGGTGGGATCGCCGACAAGCGCGGCAACAAGCCGACCGTGCTGGTGTGGTTCGGCCTCGCCGCGGTGTTCCTGGCCCTGCTCTCCATCAAGCTGGAGAGCACCCTGCTCGTGTACGCCGCCGTGCTGCTGGCCGGCACCTTCGTGTTCAGCGCCCAGGTGCTCGTGTACGCCTTCGTGGGCCACCTCTACCCGCCGGAGATCCGGGGCACGGCGCTCGGGATGTCCGCGGGCGTCGGCCGGATCGGTGCCATCGTCGGTCCCTCGCTCGGCGGTCTGCTGGTGACCGCGGGGGTCGCCTACCCGTGGGGCTTCTACGCCTTCGCGATCGCCGCCGTGCTAGCCGTGCTGGCGCTCGCCCTGGTGCCTGCACACCTCGACCCGGTGCCCGAGGCCTGACGGACTGGGCGCCGCCCATCCTTCCGATCAGTGGAAGGATGGGCCGATGGCCGGCAATGTCTCCCGTCCCGGTGCGACCGTCACCAGCCGCGCCCTCGCGCTGCTGGCCGCCTTCGACGAGGACCATCGGCGGCTGTCGCTCTCCGAGCTCGCCGAGCGCGCCGACCTCCCGCTGCCGACCGCGCACCGGCTCGTCGCCGAGCTGGTCGACTGGGGGGCCCTCAGCCGGGACGCCAACGGGCGCTACGCCATCGGCCGCCGGCTGTGGGACGTCGGGCTGCTCGCGCCGGTGCAGACGGGGCTGCGGCAGCTGGCCTCGCCGTACCTCCATGATCTGTACGGCGCCACGCTCGCCACCGTGCACCTCGCCGTCCGCGACGGGACGGAGGTGCTCTACCTCGACCGGCTGGCCGGCAACGCCTCCGTGCCGGTGGTCAGCAGCATCGGCTCGCGGCTGCCGCTGCACGCGACCGGGGTCGGCAAGGTGCTGCTGGCCCACGCGCCGGCCGAGGTGCAGACGGCGGTGCTGTCCGACCTGCACCGGGTCACGCCGTACACGATCACCCAGCCGGGGACGCTGCGCCGACAGCTGGCGCGGGTGCTCCGGGACGGCTACGCCACCACGAGCGAGGAGATGAGCCTGGGTGCCTGCTCGGTCGCGGTGCCGATCCGCGCGGAGGCGGGCGTGGTGGCCTCCCTGGGGATGGTCGTGCCCAGCCTGAGGAACGATCGCGCCAAGCTGGTGGCGGCCATGCAGGTCGCCAGCCGGGGCATCGCCCGGGCGCTGTCGGCGGCCCGGGCTGCGCCCGACTGACTTCCGTCCAGCGGAACCCGCGGCTGGTCGTCGCGGACGACGCGGCTGGAGACTGCGGCCATGACACGCAGCCTCGCCACGACCACTGTCGCGATCGTCGGCGGTGGCCCGGCCGGCCTGATGCTCGGCCACCTGCTGGGCCGGGCCGGCATCGCGTACGCCGTCGTGGAGCTCCGCACGCGCCGCGAGATCGAGGAGACCCACCGGGCCGGGATCCTCGAGCAGGACAGTGTCCGGCTGCTCGTCGAGTCCGGTGTCTCGGACCGGGTGCTGCGCGAGGGGGACGAGCACGAGGGCATCGAGCTGGCCTTCGGCGGCGGCAGCCACCGGGTCGACTTCCGCGACCTCGCGGACGCCACCTGCCAGCTCTACCCGCAGACCGAGGTCTTCAAGGACCTCGCCGACGCGCACGCCCGCGACGGCGGCGACGTGCGGTTCGGCGTGCGTGACGTCGCCGTCGTGGACGTCACCACCGACCGCCCGGGGGTGCTGTTCACGGACGCCGAGGGGGTCGAGCACGAGCTCCGCTGTGACTACATCGTCGGCGCGGACGGCTCCCGGAGCACCTGCCGCCAGGCGGTGCCGGAGAGCGCCCGGACGCAGTACTTCCGGGAGTACCCCTTCGCCTGGTTCGGGATCCTGTGCGAGGCGCCGCCGAGCGCCCCGGAGCTGATCTACAACCACTCCGAGCGCGGGTTCGCGCTGATCAGCCAGCGCACCCCGACGCTGCAGCGGATGTACTTCCAGTGCCATCCGCGGACCGATGTCGCGGAGTGGTCCGACGACCGCATCTGGGAGGAGCTCCAGGCCCGCCTGAACACCAACGGCCACACCCTGCGCGAGGGGCCGATCACCTCCAAGACCGTGCTGCCGTTCCGCAGCTTCGTCCAGGAGCCGCTGCGCCACGGCAACCTGCTCCTCGCCGGCGACGCCGCGCACACCGTGCCACCCACGGGCGCGAAGGGGCTCAACCTCGCCCTCGTCGACGTCAAGGTGCTCGCCGAGGAGCTCGAGCGGGCAATCGTGAAGAGGGACGCCTCGCTGCTGGACGGCTACTCCGAGCGCGCGCTGAGCCGGGTCTGGAAAGCCCAGCACTTCTCCTACTGGATGACCACGATGCTGCACGCGCTGCCCGAGGCCACGCCGTTCGACGTACGTCGCCAGGTCGGCGAGCTCAGCTCGCTGGTCGGCTCGACCGCGGGCTCGACGTACCTGGCCGAGGGCTACACGGGCTGGCCGAACCGTTAGGCGGTGAGCCGTCGGTCGTACCAGTGGAGCACGCGCAGCGCCCGCAGCGTGTTCCACCGGCTCGGTCGTCCGTCGCCGTCCTCGAACGCGAGCTGTGTCTCCCCGGGGTGGGTGTTCTCGAGCAGCCAGGTGCCGTCCGGCTGTCGCTTGTCGCGAACCAGTTGCACGGCCTCGGCGATCCGCCCGTCGGGGGCTTCGCCGGTGCGGCGGAAGTGGTCGAGCGCGCGGAGTGCGTCGTAGTGCCAGCGCGGCGGCCAGGAGAACTCGAGCCAGTGCTCGTTCGGCACCTCACCCGTGCTCTTGCGCCTGAACAGGTGGCGCTCGAGGAGGTACTCCTCGCCACGGCGCCGAGCCTCCGCCACGGTGATCGTCCCCCCGGACTGCTCGTACTCGAGCAGCCCCTCGAGGACGCAGAGCGTGGAGTCGAAGGAGGACACGGTGGAACCCTGCTCGGTCTCGCAGTTCCAGCCGCCGTCCTCGAGCTGCTCGTCGAGCAGTCCCATGACGAGGCCGTCGACGTCCGCACCGAAGTACGCGCCGATGGAGAGCGTGCGGCCGTTGATGCACGCCTCCACCTCCCCGTCGAAGAACGCCTGGCCCTCGTGCTCCCATCGGCAGTTCGCAGCGACGAGAGGGATCGTCTCGCGTGCGGCAGGACCCCGCGGATCCAGGCCGAGGTCGTGCAGCAGCATCAGCGTCGGCAGCGTCGAGGTCCAGGGCTGGCCGGTGGAGAAGTCGGGCGTGATGCCCGCCCGCCAGTCGTCCGCGATGCGCCGGGGGAAGCAGGCGCCGCCGTCCCACTGCCCGTCGGGATCGCGCAGGGCGAGCAGCCGGGCTCCCCAGCCCTCGGTCTCCACGCGGGCTCGCTCGGCGGTGACCTGCTCGGCGGGGGCGCCGACGAGGTCGCGCAGCGCCTGCCATCGGATCGCTGGATCACCGTCGAGCAGCCAGTCGCGGACGTCCATGCGGCGATCGTAGGCGAGATGTCTGACGTCCGCCGGTGGAAGCGGACGGAGCCGTCGGGCAGGCTCGCGCTACGTCAGGCGTTGTGGTCGCCGCAGGGCCCGAAACGTATGACGCTGCTGTCCGGAGCGCCCGAGACCGGGCGCGCCGCCCGAGCTAGTCGAGCTCGGTGACGGTCAGCGTGATGGGGAAGTGGTCGGAGTACCCGTCCCGGTTGACGGGAGCACCCATGCCGCCGAACGGCACGGGCTTCTTGTAGACGCCGGTGCTGACCATCGCCCGCGGCTTGAGGATCTGGGCCGTGGTGGGGTTGACCTTGATGACGGCGCCGGCGGTGGCCATGTTGCCGTTGGCCAGGAACTGGTCGAGCACGTTGGGCTGATTGTCGAAGTAGAAGCTCCCGTCGGGTTTGCCCGCCACCGGCCACATCAGGTTCCACAGCAGCGGTCGCTCCCGGGCCGAGGTGACCTTCGCCCGCTGCCGGGTGCTCAGCGCGTGGCGGACGAGGGAGTCGTCGAAGGGTTCGTCGTTGAAGTCGCCCATGGCGAGCATCGGGGTGGCCGGTCCGTGCACCTCGAGCACCCGCTCGTGGAAGTAGGAGAGGGTCTCGCCGGCGATGGCGCGGTAGCCGGCCGACTCGTGCTGGCCGCCGCTGCGACTGGGCCAGTGGTTGCCGAACACCGCCCACGTCCGGCCGGCCGCCGCGGTCCGGAAGTTGACCTGGACGATCTCGCGGGTGGCGTTGCGGCGCATCACGACGTGGAAGAACACCGACTCCTCGAGCGGCAGCGGAACCTCGAACAGGGTGTCGTCATAGACGAAGGCGACGTCGATGCCGCGCGCGTCCTCGGTGTCGGCGTGCACCACCGCGTAGCTGCGGGGTGCCGGCAGGGCCGCGTTCACGGCGTCGACGAGCCGCTCGACCACGAACCGGTTCTCGACCTCGCACACGCCGAGGAGGTCCGGCCCGGTGTCCTTGTTCATGCCCGCGATGACCGAGGCGAGCTGGTGGATCTTGCGGTCACGCAGCTCGGGCGTCCAGCCGGCGATGTCGCCCTCGATGGCCCGGAACACCTTGTCGGTCCGCCGGCCCAGCGCGACCGCGTTCTCCTCGTCGAAGAGGTTCTCCAGGTTCCACCAGCCGAGGTGATAGTCCCGCATGCGCCCTCCCCGAGGGTCGTCCCGAGGCCCGAACATGTCGACGGTACGCCGACGGCCGGCGCTCCGGCAGACCCGACTGGACCCCTCCCGACGCGTGGTGGGACGACGTAGCGTCGGGTGCATGGACTACACACGACTGGGCAGCTCGGGACTGAGGGTCAGCCGGATCGCGCTCGGCTGCATGAGCTTCGGGGACACCTCGCGCGGCCACCAGTGGGCGCTCGGTGACGAGGCGGCCGCGCCGATCTTCCGGCAGGCGGTGGAGCACGGCATCACCTTCTGGGACACCGCGAACGTCTACAGCAGCGGGAGCTCCGAGGAGATCACCGGCCGCGCCATCAAGGAGTACTCACGCCGCGAGGACGTCGTCCTCGCCACCAAGGTGTTCTTCCCGATGCACGACGGCCCGGGCGGGCGAGGCCTGTCCCGCAAGGCGATCCTGGAACAGATCGACGCCTCGCTGACCCGGCTCGGCACCGACTACGTCGACCTCTACCAGATCCACCGCTTCGACCCGCACACTCCGGTCGAGGAGACGATGGAGGCACTGCACGACGTGGTCAAGGCCGGCAAGGCCCGCTACCTCGGCGCCTCCTCGATGTGGGCCTGGCAGTTCTCGAAGATGCAGTACGCCGCCGACCGGCACGGCTGGACCCGGTTCGTCTCGATGCAGAACCAGTACAGCCTCCTCCAGCGCGAGGAGGAGCGCGAGATGTTCGGACTGCTCGCCGACCAGGGCGTCGGCAGCATCCCGTGGAGCCCGCTCGCCAAGGGTCGGCTGGCGCGGCCGTGGGGCGAGCAGACAACCCGGTCCGAGAACGACCCGATGGGGCAGCGGTACGTCGACGAGAGCAACGCGCCGATCGTGGCCGCCGTCGGCGCCGTGGCCGAGGCGCGGGGCGTCCCGATGGCCCAGGTCGCGCTGGCCTGGGTGCTCCGGAACCCGTCCGTCGCCGCCCCGATCGTCGGGCCGACGAAGGACCACCATCTGCCCGATGCGGTCGCCGCGCTGGACGTCGAGCTGACCGAGGACGAGGTCGCCGCGCTCGAGGCGCCGTACACGCCGCGGATGCCCTCCGGATACTGAGCAGGGTGATGGTGAGAAGGAGTGACCGCGGCTCGCGGCCGGTACTGGCGCGGTACGCCCAGCTGCTCGTCGGCTGCGCGGTCATCGGGGTGGGCGTCGGGCTGATGCTGGAGGCGGCGCTGGGGTCGGACGGCTACTCGACGCTGGTCAACGGGCTGACGATCGCGTCCGGCCTGCAGTTCTGGCAGCTCAACATGGTGGTCGGCGCCGTCTTCGTCGCGCTGGCCTGGGCGCGGGGCACCCGTCCCGGGCCCGGGACGCTCGTGCAGTGGTTCCTCGTCGGGTTCGTGATCTCCGCGGTGCTGGCGGTGATCCCCGACGTGGCGTCGATGCCGCTGCGCATCACGATGCTCGTGGTCGCCCTCGTCCTCATCGCGGTCGGCGTCGCCGTCTACCTGGCCAGCGCCACCGGAGCCGGGCCCGCGGAGGCGCTGGCGCTCGCCTGGGACCCGCCGATCCCGTTCCGCTGGAGCTACAACCTCGTCCAGTTCAGTGGCGCGCTGGTCGGGTGGCTGCTCGGAGCCGCCGTGGGGCCGGGCACGATCGTGGTCTTCGTTCTCCTCGGTCCTGCCGTCGACCTCGTCCGCCGCACCTTCCCGGCCCTGGAGCGGGCGCCGCAGCCCGGCGTTCGCGTCGAGTCTGGAAAAAACCGGGTCGAACGGCCCTAGGCAGTTACGCGCCCCGGGGAGGAGCGTGACCCCTGAACCCGGGAGGCTGCCGTGCTGGACATGAAACCCCGCAAGATCCTCGTCGGCATCGACGAGCCCGACGACGTCGACGGCGTGCTGGAGTTCGCCGCCGCCGAGGCCGTGCGCCGCCAGTGCGGCGTCCACCTGATGCATGCCCTGTCCGTGGGGTCGCGGCACGGGGACGGGTCCGAGCTGACGCTCTCGTCGGACACGCTGCAGCACGCCGGCACCGACGCGCTGGTCAAGGGCGCCCAGCAGCTCGAGGAGCTGCTGCACGACGAGCTGAGCGTCACCACGGAGCTGGTCCACGACTCCGCCGTCTCCGCGCTGAACGAGGCCAGCCCGCACGCCTGCCTGGTCCTGCTGCAGCGCAGGCCCAAGCCAGGGGTCGCGCACGGCCTGCGGTCGGTCGTCAACGGCGTCGCCGCGCACGCCGCCGCACCCGTGCTGGTCGTGCCCTCGTCCTGGCGCCGGAGCGGCGAGCGCGCGCCGGTGGTCGTCGGGGTCGGCGAGACCGAGGTGTCGGGATCGCTGGTGAGCGCCGGGCTCGAGATGGCCCGCCGGTCGGGCACCGGCCTGCGGCTGGTGCACGCACGCCCCGACGGACAGTCCTCCCCCGAGGGCGCCGCGACATCGGGTCGTGACGCCTTCGCGGAGCTGCTCGCGGAGTACCCCGACGTCCAGGTCGAGTCGCGGGTGCACCAGGGCGCACCCGAGGACACGCTGGTCGCCGCGGGCGAGACGGCTTCCCTCGTCGTCATCGGCCGACACCACCGCCGGCACCGGATGGGCCCGCGGCTCGGCTCGACGGCGCGAGCCGTGCTGGCCCAGGCGCCCTGCCCGGTGATGGTCGTGGAGCCGGGCGACGACGGCGACAGCGGGTGACAGGCGAAATGTAAGGTGCCCCGCAGGCGTCTCGGGTCACCTGCGGGGCACGACATACTGTGACTCACCCAAAGGCCGTTTGTCTCGATTTCGCAACAACCGATTTCATCGGTCTAGGCCGCTTGGGCGGACGATGTCGCCACTCGTTCCCGCGATGGCCGCTGAAATCGCAGATCGGTCCGCTCGCTCGTGACGAAACGCGCGTCCTGGAGCCGTCTCAGGCGGACTTGAGCAGCCGGAGCACCGCCCGTTCGGTGGCCCCCCGGAGCTCGTCGGGGTCGGTCTGCTTGCGCCGCGACGACGGCGTGATCGTGGTGCCCTGCTCGTAGAGCTCGATCACCCGCGGGTCGATGTAGGAGGAGCGGGCCACGGTCGGGGTGTTCCCCAGGTAGCCGGCCACCTCCTTCACCGCAGCGCTGACCGCCCGCCTCCGGGACGCCTGGGTGTCGCCGGGCTCCTCGGAGTCCGCCAGCGCCACCGCGGCGAGCACGGTCGCGTGCCAGGTCCGGAAGTCCTTGGCCGTCACCTCGAGCGCGGTCACCTGACGCACGTAGTCGTTGACGATCGACGGCTCCAGCCGCTTCCACAGCCGGCCGTCCCGGTAGGCCAGCAGCGCGTTGTCGGTCTTGCTGCGCCGCCGCCGCAGGATGTCGATCGCGGCCAGCACCAGGGCGTCGTCGATCTCGATGACGTGGTCGATCCCGGACTTGCCGGTGAACTCGAAGACCAGGGTGTCGCCGTGGCGCCGTACGTGCCGGCGTTCGAGGCTGGTCAGCCCGAAGCTGCCGTGCTGGTCGGTGTAGACGTCGTTGCCGATCCGGAAGTACCCCAGGTCCATCAGCCGTACGGCGATCGCGGACGCCCGCTCGCGGGACATGTCCTCGGTGGCGAGGTCGGTGAGCAGCCGCTGCCGAACCTCGGCGAGCACCCGGCCCAGCTGCATGACGCGCTCGTACTTGAGGACGTCGCGCCGGGCCCGCCACTCCGGGTGGTAGAGGTACTGCCGGCGGCCGGCCTCGTCGGTGCCGACGGCCTGGAGGTGGCCGTTGGCGAAGGGCGAGATCCACACGTCCTCCCACGCCGGCGGGATCACCAGGTCGCGGACTCGCTGCGCGTCCTCGTCGGACAGCCGGGTCCGGTCGATGTCGAGGTAGACGAACCCCTTGCCGGCGCGGCGGCGGGTCCAGCCCGGCATGTCGGGCGAGGTGGTGCGGAGTCGGACCATGCTGGCGGGTCCCCCTTGTCTTCCCGGGGCCGGGCAGTACCCAACCGGCCGGGGTCCACGCGCAGCAGGATCAACCCCAGTTCTCGGCCCTCGTCAGGCAGAACGGATGTCCCGCCGGGTCGAGCAGCACCCGCCAGGTCTCGCCGGGCTGCGGGTCGGCGACCGCCGCACCGAGCTCGACCGCGCGGTCCTGGGCCGCGTCGAGGTCCTCGACCGCGAGGTCGAAGTGGAACTGCTTGCTGCCGTGCTCGTTCGGCCAGGTCGGCGCGACGTACCCCTCGACCCGGCCGAAGCCGAGCGCGTGGGCGGGGCCGGTGAGCATGGCGTAGTCCCTCTCGCTGTGGGCGACCTCCCAGCCGAGCAGGGCCGACCAGAACGCGGCGGCCTCCTCCGGGTCGGCGCAGTCGAGCGTCACCATGGCCAGGCGGGCGGTGCTCATCGGGTCTCCTTCGTCGGGGGCTTCTGTCGTACCAGCCTCCTAGGGTGGAGCCGTGGTGGATTGGACAAACGCGTCAGCGACGGCGCCCGCACCCACGGCCACCCGTGCCGGGGTGCTGCGGCCCGACCAGCTCGCCGCGCACGTCCGCCTCGACCGGGCCCCGGCCGCCCCCGAGGTGGCGACCTGGGTGGAGAACCACTGGTCGCTGGAGTGGGACCTGCCCGCGGGTGCGGCGTACCTCAGCTCCACGCTGCCGCACCCCGCGTGCAACCTCACCGTCGAACGCGGCGCCGGCCGGGCCGAGGTCGGCGACGACCCGGTCGTGGTGACCGGGGTGCCGACCCGTCGCTTCGACGTGACCATCCTCGGCCGGGGCTGGGTGCACGGGGTGAAGTTCCGACCGGGCGGCCTCGCCGCGCTGACCGGCATTCACGCCCGCGAGCTGCGCAACCGCACCGTGCCCGCGTCCGAGGTGCTCCCCGAACGCGCCGTGGCGACGCTGCGGACGCTCGGCCCGGGCATACCTCCCGACGAGTGCCGCGCGACGTTCGACGCCGCCCTCGGCGCCCTCGCCGGACCCGCCGACGCCGACTACGACGCAGTGCTGGAGGTGGTCGCGGCGATGCTGGCCGACCGGTCGATGGTGCGGGTGGCGCAGGTCGAGTCCGTCAGCGGCTTCGGGACCCGCAGCCTGCAGCGCCTGTTCGCGCGCTACGTCGGCGTCAGCCCCAAGTGGGTGCTGGCCCGCTACCGGATGCACGACGTGGTGGGTGCCCTCGACGACGGGTACGCCGGGTCGCTGGCCGACCTCGCCGCCGAGCACGGCTGGTTCGACCAGGCCCACTTCACCCGTGAGTTCACCACCCTGGTCGGCGTACCTCCGGGGGAGTACCGGCGGCACGTCTAGGGTCGTGCCCGTGACCCCGACGCCCGAGCCCGACCCCAACGACGCCCGATTCTGGACCGAGCCGGGCGCCCACCCGGTGGCACCCGGCGTGCACCGGATACCGTTGCCGCTGCCGATGGACGGGCTTCGGGCGGTCAACGTCTACGTCCTCGAGACCGACGACGGGCTCACCCTCATCGACGGCGGCTGGGCCATCGAGGAGTCGCGGGACCTTCTCGAGAAGTCGCTCGGCACGCTCGGCCACGGCCTGGCCGACATCGCCCGTTTCCTGGTCACGCACGTGCATCGCGACCACTACACGCAGGCGGTGACCGTACGCCGCGAGTTCGGGTCGCACGTCAGCCTCGGGCTCGGCGACAAGCCGACCCTCGACCTGATCCTCGAGCCGGGCGCTTCGACCGTCGACCCGCACGTGCGGATGCTGCGCGAGGCCGGGGCGACGCGGATCGCCAACGGGTGGGAGAAGTTCAGCGCCGACGCACGGCCGGACCTGTCCCAGTGGGACTACCCGGACGCCTGGCTGGACGGCGACCACCGGATCCCCGTGGGTGACCGGGTCCTCGACGCGGTGCACACGCCGGGGCACACCCAGGGCCACTACGTGTTCGCCGACCGCGCGGCCGGTCTGCTGTTCGCCGGCGACCACGTGCTGCCCCGGATCACGCCGTCCATCGGCTTCGAGCCGGTGCTCGCCGACCAGCCGCTCGGGGACTTCCTGGGCTCGCTGGCCAAGGTCCGCGCGATGCCGGACCTCACGCTGCTGCCCGCGCACGGCCCGGTCGCGCCGTCGACGCATGCCCGGGTCGACGAGCTGGTCGTGCACCACGACCGCAGGCTCGACCTCTGCCGGGCAGCCGTGCAGGCCGAACCCGGGACGGCGTACGACGTCGCCCGCGCGCTGACGTGGACCCGCCACGAGCACGCGCTCGACGACCTCGACCTCTTCAACGCGGCCCTGGCCACGCTGGAGACGCGGGCGCACCTGGTGCTGCTGGTGGCGCGCGGTGAGCTGCGCACGAGTCCCTCCGACGACGGCGTCGTCTACACGCTCGCTGGTTGAGGAGGCCGCCTCGAAACCATCGGGCGGCTCGTCACACCAGGGCGGCCCGTCCGCGCTTGGCCAGCTGGTCCGCGACGATCAGCCGCTGCACCTCGCTCGCGCCCTCCCAGATCCGCTCGACCCGCAGCTCTCGGAAGAAGCGCTCGGCGACGTTCTCGCGCATGTAGCCGCGCCCGCCGAACACCTGCACCGCCCGGTCGGCCACCCGGTTCGCCATCTCCGACGCGTACAGCTTCACCATCGAGCAGCGGGCGTGGAGCACCTTCGTGTCCAGGCCCTCGTCGACGGAGCGTGCGGTCTCGTAGGTCATCGACCGGGCGGCGAAGAGCTCGGTCAGGCTGTCGGCGAGCATCGCCTGGACCAGCTGCCGCTCGATCAGCGGCCGCCCGCCGACCACCCGCTCCCGGGCGAACGCGGTCGCCTCGTCGACCAGCCGCTCGGCGGCGCCCAGGCAGCGGGCCGCGACCATCAGCCGCTCGAAGCGGAACCACTCGTAGACGAAGGACATGCCGTCCGCCTCGCTGCCGACCAGGTGCGTGGTCGGGACCCGCACCTCCTCGAACGCGACGATCGGGTGCGCGTGGCCCAGGGTGTGCGTGTAGTCCGGGGTGCGGACGACGCGCACGCCGGGTGTGTCCTTGTCGAGCACGAACAGGGCCTGGTCGCCGGCGTGCGGTCCGGTCGTCAGCACGGCCTGGAAGAAGACGTAGTCGGCCTCGTTGAACGACGTGACGTGCCACTTCACCCCGTCGAGGACGTAGTCGTCGCCCTCGCGACGGGCGGTCGCGGTGAGGTCGGAGACGTCGGAGCCGGCGCCCTCCTCGGTGATCGCGTAGCACTCCTCCATCTCTCCGCGCACGGTCGGCAGCAGCCAGGTCTCGCGCTGGTGGTCGTTGGCGACCGCGGGCCACCAGGAGGGCGGGGTCGCGCAGCACCAGGCGATGCCGTTGGTCACCCGGCCGGCCTGCTCCTGCACCAGCACCTGCTGCAGCGTCGTGCAGCCACGGCCGCCGACGGAGGTCGGCATGTTGGTGGCGTACAGGCCGAGCTCGATCGCCCGCTCGTGGTGGGCCTTCGTCACCTCGTCGGGAAGCCTGCCGCCGCGGGCCTCGGCCGCGAGCTCGAACCCGATCAGCTCGTCGGAGAACGCGCGGGCCCGGCGCTGGAGGTAGAGGTCCTGGGGGGTCAGGCCGTACATCGGGTCCTCCGCTCAGGCGTTGACTGACTGTTCAGTCTATGCGAGCCTCGGAGGCGTGACCAGCGGTTGGCCGCGTACCGCCGATGCCGTCGTCGTGGGCGGCGGGACCATCGGCGCCTGGTGCGCGTGGTTCCTGCGCGAGGCCGGCCTGGCCGACGTCGTGCTCCTCGAGCAGCGCACCCTGGGCGCAGGGGCCAGCCCGCGCGCGGCCGGCATGGTCCGGGCCCAGGGCGGCACCGAGGCGGCCGTGCGTCTCGGCCTGTTCAGCCGCGAGTTCTACGCCGGCCAGCAGGAGCGGCTCGGCATCGACTCCGGCTTCGTCGCGCAGGGCTACTTCATGCCGTGCTTCTCCGACCGCGAGGTCGTCGAGGCGCACGCGCGGATCTCCATGCAGCAGGCGCTCGGCCTCGACGTGCGCTGGGTGGACCCCGACGAGCTCGACGCCCTCAACCCGGCGATGGCCCGCGGCCGGACCAGGGGCGGTTCCTACGCCCCCGGCGACGGTTACCTCGATCCGCCGCGCAACGTGCTCGCCTACACCGCGGCCCTGTTCACCTCGGGTGTCCGGGTCCTCGAGCACACCGCGTTCACCGGGCTGCTCCGTGACGGCGACCGGGTCGCCGGGGTCGCGACGACCGGGGGACAGATCGCGACCGGACGGGTGGTCCTCACCGGCGGTCCGACGCTGGCCGCGGTGGGCCGGGCGGCCGGCGTACGCATCCCGGCCGGAGGTGCCCGCCACCAGGTCGTGGTCACCGAGCCCCACCCCGACCTGGCACCGGACCGGCTCCCGATGATCTTCGACGTCGCGTCCGGCATCTACTGGCGACCGGAGGAGGGCGGCGTGCTCTGGGGGATGAGCAACCCCGACGAGCAGCCCGGCGAGGCGGCCGAGTTCGACTGGGCCTACTACGACCGCGTGCGTGGCCGGATGGCGACGCTGCTGCCGGTTACCGCGGACCTCGGCCTCCGCAGGGCCTGGGCGGCCACCATCGACTTCACGCCGGACCACCTGCCGATCCTCGGCCCGGTGGTCGTCGACGGCGAGCCGGTGTCCGGCACCGTCGTCGCCGCCGCCGGCGGCCACGGGATGATGTGGGGCCCGGGCGTCTCCAAGGCCGCCGCCGACCTGGCCGTGGACGGGACCACGGACGTCGTCGACGTCACCGACCTCGGGCTGGACCGGTTCGACGAGCAGGGCCGCAGTCGCCTCGCACCCGACCCGATCGCCCTGCCGTTCCCCGAGACCGCCTGACTATCGCCGTACGACGAGTGCGTCCACGGCGACGACCCCGTCGGGCCCGACGATGAGCGGGTTGACGTCGACCGCCTCCAGCAGGTCGCCGAGCTCGTGGGCGAGCTGGGAGAAACCCACCACCGCGGCGACCAGGGCCTCGGCGGCGAGGGTGGGGCGGCCGCGGTGCCCGGCCAGCAACTGCGCCAGACGCAGCCGCCCGACCAGGTCGGCCGCACGTTCGGGGTCGACCGGCGGCAGGGCGACCGACCGCTCCGTCAGCAGCTCGACCAGCGAGCCGCCGGCCGCCACCAGGACCAGCGGACCGAGCAGGGGATCGCGCCACAACCCCAGGGCCACCTCCACCCCGCCCGGAACCTCGGGCTGCACGGACACCGACGGGCCGAGCCGGCCGGCGAGATCGGTGTACGCCGCGGCGACTGCGGCAGCGTCTCCGAGGTGGAGGCGGACGCCGTCGACGTCGAGCTTGTGGTGGACGTCCGGGTCCGCGATCTTGAGGACGACCGGGTGGCCCACGGCTGCCGCGGCCGCGACCGCGGCGGCCGGGTCGGCCACCGTCAGGGACGTCACCACGGGGATGCCGTAGTCGGCGAGCAGCGCGAACGCGTCGACGTCTCCTGCTCGCAGGCGCCCGGACCAGCGCGCCCGCCGACCCTCGTCGACGGTGCCCGTCGGGAGGGTCGGGCGGGTCGCGTGGTCGAGCAGGTGACCCAGCGCCCGCAGGCCGGAGCGGGTTCCCTCCAGCACCGGAATGCCCCGGACCCGCAGGGCGGCCGCGAGCGGCCCGTCGATCGCGGAGGACAGGTTCGACAGCACGGCCACCGGCTTGTCGGTGTGGTCGACGAGCCCGGCCAGCGCCTTGGGGAAGGACTCGTCGCCGTCGTACTCCGGGACCAGGTCGACCGCCAGTGCCACCACGTCGACCGCGGGGTCGTCCGCCAGCGTGGTCAGGCAGTCGGCCAGCAGTCCCTCCGTGTCGCTACCGGTGCCCCACACGTCGAGCGGGTTGGTCGGCTCGAGGCCCGGGTCGAGAAGGGCGGCCAGCCGCTCGGTCGTGGTCGCGGAGAGGGGCGCGAAGGGGACGCCGAGCCGCTCGGCGACGTCGGTGGCGAGCACCCGCTCGGCCCCGGAGTCGTGCACGGTGGCGATGCCTCCGTACCGACGCCGGACCCGCCGTCCGATCGCGAAGCACTCGAGACTGTCGGCGAGCTCGCCCAGGTCGTCGACCCGGTGCACGCCGTACGCCGAGAACAGCGCCTCCCACGCTGCGTCCGAGCCGGCCACGGCTCCGGAGTGCGCGTCCACGAGCCGCCGCCCTCGCGTCGAGCTGCCCACGGTGAGCGCGACGACGGGCAGGTCGCGGTCCGCGGCGTCGGCGAGCACGGCGCGCATGGCAGCCGCGTCCCGGAGCGTCTCGAGCACCAGGCCGACGACCCGGGTCTCCGGCAGTGACAGCGCGTAGGCCAGGTGGTCGGCGGTGGTGGTGACCAGCTCCTGCCCGGAGGAGACGACCAGGGAGTACTCGAGGCGACGGTGGGTGCGCAGCATCGCCGAGAACACCGAGCCGGAGTGGGTGACCAGCGCGATCGGCCCGGCCGGCACCGGGTCCCGCTCGAGGTAGCCGATCGCGCGCACTCCCCGGACCGCGTTCACGAAGCCCATGCAGCCGCCGCCGCAGATCTCCAGCCCGTCGGCGGCGGAGACCAGCTGGTCCCGGAGGCCGTGCGCCGCGCCGTACACCACGGCGCCGCCGTCGCCCCGTCGGGACGCGAGGCGCACCTGGTCGACGAGCGCGTGGTCGGGGACTCCCAGCAGCACCAGGTCGACCGGCGCGGGCACGTCGGCCAGCGTCGGCAGGCAGGGCCGGCCCAGCACCGAGTCGCGCGCGGGGTTGACCAGCCACGCCTGCTCGACCCCGGGGCTGCGCAGCACCTCGGTC
>JBEVFC010000324.1:0-7207 GCA_040512455.1 Nocardioides sp. | reverse complement strand
GCAGCTGGCCCGGGAGGGGCACGACCGTGGTCGGCTCGGCCACGAGGGTGGCCTGGTCGAGCGCGACGCGATGGTCTTCCAGGCGGCCAAGCGGATCGCCCAGCTCGACGCCGCCCACGAGGGCCTGGTCTTCGGTCGTCTCGACGTGCGCCCCGAGCTCGACCCGGCGCCGCGGTACGTCGGCCGGATCGGCCTGCGCGACGAGAACCGTGACTCCCTGCTGATCGACTGGCGCGCCCCGGCCGCCGCGGTGTTCTACCGGGCCACCGCCGCCGAGCCGCACAACGTCGTACGGCGCCGGGTGCTGCGCAGCCTCGGCCCCACCGTCATCGGCGTCGAGGACGAGCTGCTCGACCCCGACCACCCGGCCGCGGAGACCCTGCCGATCGTCGGCGAGGGCGCCCTGATGGCCCAGCTCTCCCGGGCCCGCGACCGCTCCATGCACTCGATCGTGGCCACCATCCAGGCCGAGCAGGACAAGGCGATCCGCGCGCCCGGCAAGGGCGTCGTCGCGATCTCAGGCGGACCGGGCACCGGCAAGACGGTCGTCGCGCTGCACCGTGCGGCGTACCTCCTCTACAACGACCGACGCCGCTACGAGTCGGGTGGCGTGCTGATCGTCGGCCCGTCCGGCGTCTTCATGCGCTACATCGAGCGGGTGCTGCCCTCGCTGGGCGAGACCGCGGTCGCCCTCCGGTCCCTCGGCGAGGTCGTCGACGGGCTGCGCGCGGTCCGCCACGACGACCCGGCGGTCGCAGACGTGAAGGGCTCCGGCCGGATGGCCGAGCTGTTGCGCCGGGCCGCCCGGCAGGCGGTGCCCGGATCGCCGAGCGAGTTCCGCATCTTCTACCGCGACGACAACCTCGTCCTCGACCGCCAGGTCCTCGCCCG
Source organism: Nocardioides sp. (assembly GCA_040512455.1). Taxonomy (GTDB): domain Bacteria; phylum Actinomycetota; class Actinomycetes; order Propionibacteriales; family Nocardioidaceae; genus Nocardioides. The sequence goes on along the minus strand of JBEVFC010000324.1, from coordinate 6,316 downwards.
GATCCGCCGCCAGCTGCTCAACCAGGGCAGCCGCAACCGGCAGTTCCCGCGGGTGGCCTCGGCGCTGCTCGACGCGATGTGGCGACAGGTCCGCGGCGAGCGTGGTCGCGAGCGCGGTCGCGAGGCCTTCGACGACGAGATGCTCGGCAACGACGCGTTCGTCCAGTTCGCGGTCGACTGGTGGCCGCCGCTGGACGCCCCGACCGTGCTCGGCTGGCTGCGCGACCCCGACTTCCTGGCCCGCGTCGGTGACGGCGTGGTCAGCCACGAGGACCAGGCACTGCTGCTCAAGAGCTGGGGCGGAGACCTGTCCATCGAGGACGTCCCGCTCGTCGACGAGCTCCGCTACGCGCTCGGCGACGTGCCGGAGCGCTCGGCGGAGGACAGCGAGTACGCCGACCACCTCGGTGGCGACCTGCAGGAGCTGACCACCGCCGCCGAGCGGGAGTACGCCCCCACCGGACGCGGCTGGGCCCCGCCCACGCACCGCATCGAGGACGACCCGTTCGCGCACGTCCTCATCGACGAGGCGCAGGACCTCACCCCGATGCAGTGGCGGATGGTCGGCCGGCGCGGCCGCGCCGCCTCGTGGACGATCGTCGGCGACCCGGCGCAGTCCTCGTGGCCGGACGCCGAGGAGTCCGCGCGGGCCCGCGCCGAGGCGCTCGAGGGCAAGCAGGTGCACGAGTTCCACCTGTCCACGAACTACCGCAACTCCTCCGAGATCTACGACCACGCCGCGGCGTACGCCCAGCGGGCCGGTCTGGATGCCGACCTGCCGACCGCGGTCCGCTCCACCGGCGAGCACCCGACCGTCCACGAGGACGTACCGGACCTCGAGCAGGCGGTCCGCGACGAGGTGGTCCGGCTCGCCCGCGAGGTCGCCGGCACCGTCGGGATCGTCGTCCCCGCCGCCCGTCGGGCCGAGGTCAACGCCTGGCTGGCCTCCTGGCCGGAGCTGGCCGCGGACGCCCCGTCGGCCGCGGCCTCCGTGACCGGGGTCGGCCCGAGCGGCGAGGACCGGGTCGTGGTGCTGACCGGCCTCGACACCAAGGGCCTGGAGTTCGACGGCATCGTGGTCGTGCGTCCGCAGGAGATCGAGGACGAGTCGGCGACCGGGCGCGCGACGCTCTACGTCGTGCTGACGCGTGCGACGCAGCTGTTGAGCACGGTGTCCTGACCCGTCGGGTTGCAGACCAGACGGCCTGCGAGCCACTAGGGTCACGACATGAGCGAGCAGCCACCCCAGGACCCCTACGGCCAGAACCCGGGCGGCGAGCCGCCGGAAGAGACCCCCGGCGGGCAGCCTCCCTACGACCCCAACCAGCCTCCGCCTCCGCCGCCGTACGGCCAGCAGCCGCCGGCCCAGCCGCCGTACGGCCAGCAGCCGCCGCCTCCCGGATACCCGCAGGACCCGAACCAGGGTGGCGGCTGGGGTCAGGGCGGCGAGAACCAGCAGTGGCAGCAGAGCCAGGGCTGGGGCCAGGACCCGAACCAGCCTCCGCCGCCCCCGGGGTACGGCCAGGACCCGAACCAGGGCTACGGCCAGCCGCCGCCGAACTACCCCGCGTACGGCGCGGACCCGGGCGGGATGCGCCCCTACAGCGCCACCGACGCGATCGGCTACGGCTTCAACAAGTTCAAGGACAACGCAGGCGCGTTCCTGCTGCTCGCCCTGCTGGCCGTCGGCACCGGGATCGCGATCAGCGTCATCGGGTCCATCGTGACCGGAGGTGACGCGCTGTTCAGCTACGACAGCGACGGCTTCGAGTTCAGCCCGCTCGCAGGCCTCTTCAACATCCTCGGCCAGGTCGCCTTCACGCTGTTCGGTGCCGCCCTCATCCGGGGTGCGTTCGACGCGGTCGACGGCCGCCAGGTGACGCTGGGGTCCATGTTCGAGCGCTGGGACAAGCTCCAGGTGCTCGTGGTGGCGCTGATCGTGAGCGTGCTGACCACCATCGGTCTGGTGCTGTGCGTCCTGCCCGGCTTCGTGGTCATCTTCCTGTCCTGGTTCGCGACGTACTTCGTCGTCGAGCGCGGCCAGGACGCGCTGACCGCGATCAAGTCGAGCTTCTCGTTCACCTCCAGCCACGTCGGACCGCTGCTGCTGCTGGCGCTGCTCAGCTTCCTGTGCTTCGTGGCCGGCGCGCTGGCGTGCGGTGTGGGCCTGCTGGTGGCCTACCCGGTGGTCACCGTGGCCGCGGCGTACTCCTACCGACGCCTCCAGGGCCAGCCGGTCGCTCCCTGACCGGTTCCCGACGTACGACGGCCCGGCACCCCACGCTGGGGTGCCGGGCCGTCGGCGTCGGGGGCGGCGGCTACTGCGCGACGCCGTACAGCCGGTCGCCCGCGTCGCCGAGCCCGGGCACGATGTAGCCCTTCTCGTTGAGCCTCTCGTCCATCGCGGCGGTGACGACGGTGACCGGGACGTCCAGACCTTCGAGGTCCTTCTCGAGCCGGGCGCAGCCCTCGGGCGCGGCCAGCAGGCAGATCGCGGTGATGTGGTCGGCGCCGCGGTCGGTGAGGAACCGGATCGCCGCGGCCAGGGTGCCGCCGGTGGCCAGCATCGGGTCGAGCACGTAGCACTGACGCCCCGACAGGTCCTCGGGCAACCGCTCGGCGTACGTCGACGCCTCGAGGGTCTCCTCGTTGCGTACCATCCCGAGGAAACCGACCTCCGCGGTGGGCAGCAGGCGCATCATCCCGTCCAGCATGCCCAGGCCGGCGCGGAGGATCGGCACCACCAGCGGCTTGGGGCTGGCCAGCTTGACGCCACGGGTCGGGGCGACCGGCGTGACGATGTCGAACGGCTCGACGCGCACGTCCCGAGTCGCCTCGTAGGCCAGCAGCGTCACCAGCTCGTCGGCCAGCCGGCGGAAGGTCGGGCTGTCGGTTCGTTCGTCCCGCAGTGTGGTCAGTTTGTGGGAGACGAGCGGGTGGTCGATGACGTGGGTGCGCATGAGGGAAAACCTAACGGCAAACGGGCTTGGAAGGCTCCCCGAGGTCTGCCACTCTGGAGGCTGCAGCGGACCGGACGAGCGGAGGTGCACCATGGCAGAACTGCCCGACGAGGTGGACTTCGCCCTCGCGGCGTACCGGGAAGAGGGCGTCTGGGTAGTCCAGGAGCTCGCTCCGGACGTCACCGAGGACGTCGAGCACCTGACCAATGCGCTGCGCCGGTTCCCCGGCGACCACGGCGCGGTGGGCATGGTGGCGTACGACGAGGACGTGTTCCTGATCGCCCGGGTGGCCGGGCCGTCGGTCAGGCTGCTGCTCTCCGACATCACGGCGGCCGACGAGTGGGAGCTGGCCCGGACCGCCGTCGCGGCGCTGGGCCTCCCGTACCCCGAGGAGGACGACGACCCGGCACCCGCCGGCGACCTCGACCTGCTCGGTGACCTCGGCATGCACGCCATGGACATGGGTGTGCTGATCGACGACTACGACCTCTACCCCGACGAGATGCTCTCCGACATCGCCGGCCGGCTGGGCTTCGGGCCCACGTTCGACGACATGGTCGGGCTCACCAACGCCTGACGTGGACGGTGCCTGCGACGGGCCGTACGACGGCGCGATGCGACTCGCCCTGACCGAGGCCGAGGCCGCGCTGGCGACCGGGGACGTGCCCGTCGGGGCGGTCGTGCTCGCCCCGGGTGGTGGCGTGGTCGGCGTCGGCCGCAACCTCCGCGAGGCCACCCACGACCCGACCGGCCATGCCGAGGTGGTCGCGATGCGTGAGGCGGCGCAGGCGCTCGGCGAGTGGCGGCTCGACGGCTGCACGCTGGTGGTGACGCTGGAGCCGTGCACGATGTGCGCCGGCGCGCTGGTGCTGGCCCGGGTGGCCCGGGTGGTCTTCGGTGCCTGGGACCCGAAGGCCGGCGCGGTCGGCTCGCTGTGGGACGTGGTCCGCGACCGGCGGCTCAACCACCGGCCCGAGGTCGTCTCCGGGGTGCTCGCCGACGAGTGCGGCAGGTTGCTGCTGGACTTCTTCGACGGCCACCGGAACGGTGCTTGAGCGGGTCGCGCAGCACCCTCCCCGGATTTCGGCACCCCGACCCGTCTCCGGTACCCTCGTCGGCGGTGGCGTGTCCGAGCGGCCTAAGGAGAACGCCTCGAAAGCGTTTGTGGGTGCAAGCCCACCGAGGGTTCAAATCCCTCCGCCACCGCCAGACGACAGGAAGGCGCCCCGGATCGGGGCGCCTTCCTTTCGCGTGTCAGGCACCCAGTCGGAGGGTCTCCGAGCCGGTGCGGGCGAACCGCCGGGCCACGGCTGCCGCCTGGACGTGTGCCTCCTCCCGGCGTACGTCGGCGTCGGCCACCGCCAGGTTCGGGCGGAACTCCACCTGCTCGATGTCCTCGACGCCCGCCCACCGGAGCCAGTCGTCGAAGAACGGCTGCTGGAAGTCCGAGCCGAACGAGGATGGGCGGTCGCGGCCGTAGACCGCGCCGGTGTAGATGACCGCCGCCCGCTTGCCCTCGAGGAGCCCGGTGTAGCCGGCCTCCGGGTCGAACCCGAAGAGCAGTCCGGGCTGGCTGATCACGTCGATGAGCTGCTTGAGGATGTAGGGCACCCCGGCGTTCCACATCGGCACCGAGAAGAGGTAGAGGTCGGCGTCGTCGAACCGGGCGAACGTCTCGTGGACGGCCCGCCACGCCTCACCCTGGGCGCCGGTCGGCTCCTCGCCGGCGAAGACGGACATCTTCGCGGCGGCGAAGTCGGGGCCGAAGGGCGGCAGGGTGCCGTCCCAGAGGTCCCAGGCCTCGACGTGGACGTCGGGCCGGGCCGCGGTGAGCTCGGCCAGGAAGGTGCGGGACAGGGCGAGGGACTCGGACTTCTCGCCGCGGGGTGAGGCGCTGATGTGCAGGAGCTTGGTCATGGGTTTCTCCGACTCTTGAGAGGTATGTATGTGCGTCTGCACACACATTACATAAAGGTGCGTGTGAACGCAAGTGGTTAGGATGGGGGAATGGTCAGATCACGCCGTCACGCCGCCGCCGACGCCTGGGGCTCGCTCCTGCGGGCGCACGCCCGCCTGCTGCCGGTCATGGACGCCGGAGTACGCCGCACCGGGATCTCGCTCGCCTACTACGACGTGCTCCTCGAGCTCGGCAGCGAGCCCGACGGCCGGCTGAGGATGAGTGATCTGGGGGAGCGTGTGGTGCTCAGCCGGACCCGGGTGAGCAGGCTCGTGGACGAGATGGTTCGCGCCGGACTCGTCGCCCGCGAGGCGAACGCCGACGACCGCCGGTCGGCCTACGCGGTCATCACCGAGGCCGGCAGGGACAGTTTCCGTTCGGCCGCGCCCCGCTACCTCGACCTGATCGAGGAGCGGGCCGCCGACGGGCTGACCAGCGATGAGCTGGAGACCCTGGCCCGCCTCCTCGACCGGCTCGGCACCGGCCCGGGGCCTGAGGGCGACTGAGCGGTCCAGTCTCACCCCCCGGAGGTGAAGCGCTTCCGACCCGTGCTGGGTTGCATGGCAGGCGAACGGTTCCGTGGAGAGGGAGGACCCCGTGACCACCACAGCTCCGACAACCGCACCCACCGACGCCGGCCCCTGGAATGAGCCGGCGGACGTCCTGGTGATCTTCGGCATCACCGGCGACCTGGCCCGGGTGATGACGTTCCGCTCCCTGTATCGCCTCGAGATGCGGGGACGGCTCGACTGCCCGATCGTGGGCGTGGCGGTCGACGACTGGTCGCTGGAGCGACTGGTCCAGCGTGCCCGCGACTCGATCGAGGCCACCGGTGAGCAGCTCGACGAGGACGTGTTCGCCAGGTTCGCCGGGCGTCTGGCCTACGTACCGGGCGACTTCGGCGACGAGGGCACCTACCAACGGGTCGGCGAGGCCATCGCTGGTGCCGCCCATCCGGTGTTCTACCTCGAGATCCCGCCGTTCCTCTTCGGCACGGTGATCAAGGGGCTGGCCGAGGCCAAGCTGAGCCAGGCGGCCCGGATCGTCGTGGAGAAGCCGTTCGGCCACGATCTCGAATCCGCCCGGGCACTGGCCACGGAGCTGCACCAGTACGTCGAGGAAGCGCAGCTGTACCGGATCGACCACTACCTGGGAAAGATGGGCTACGAGGAGATCCTCTACCTGCGGTTCGCCAACACCGTGCTGGAGCCGCTCTGGAACCGCAGCTACGTCGAGTGTGTCGAGATCACGATGGCCGAGGACTTCGGCGTGGACGACCGCGGTCACTTCTACGACCCCGTCGGCGCGCTCCGGGACGTGGTGGTGAACCACCTGATGCAGGTCGTCACCGCTGCCGCGATGGAGGCGCCGTCCGGTCGCGGACGCGACGGCCTGCGCG
>JBEVFC010000322.1:0-3043 GCA_040512455.1 Nocardioides sp. | reverse complement strand
GGGGTAGTCCGTGGATGTGGGACCCGTGCCCACGCGGTCCGGCTGCGGTCCGGCGTGCAGGGTCGTGCACGACGCTGTGCCCGAGAGCCCAGACTACCCGACGGTCACCAACGAAATGGGTTGCGTCCACCACCCGAGGGGCGGTTACCGTTGCGCTGTGGACACCCGCTGACGACTCCGTGCCCGCCGCCGCCAGGTGGTCCGTCTCGTCACCCCCGGGAGCCCCCGATGTCCACCACCTCCACCCTCACGATCACCGGCCTCGAGGTCGCCTTCGGCGCCCGCACGCTGGTCACCGGCCTCGACCTGGTGCTCTCCCCCGGGGACGTCACGGCCCTCGTCGGCGCCAACGGCTCGGGCAAGTCCAGCCTGATGCGCACCATCGTCGGCGAGCTGCCCTTCGAGGCCGGCTCGATCCGGCTGGCCCCCGCGGACTCGACCATCGGCTGGCTCCCGCAGACCCTGCCGGAGCCGGAGGAGTCGCTGCTCGCCTACGCCCGGCGGCGTACCGGCGTGGCCGCGGCCGACCACGGCCTCGAGCATGCGTCGGAGGCGCTGGCGGCCGGTACGCCCGGCGCGGACGAGGAGTACGCCGCGGCGCTCGAGCACTGGCTGGCCCTCGGCGCCGCCGACCTCGACGACCGGCTGCCGCAGGTCGCCGGCCAGCTCGGCCTCGACGTGGACCCGGACCGGCCGTTGGGCTCGCTCTCCGGCGGCCAGGCGGCCCGCGCCGCGCTCGCCTCGGTGCTGCTCAGCCGGTACGACGTGCTGCTGCTCGACGAGCCGACCAACAATCTCGACGCACACGGGCTCGCCCTGATGGCCGAGTTCGTCGTCGGCCACGAAGGCCCGGTGCTGGTGGCGAGCCACGACCGCGCCTTCCTCGACCGGGTGGCCACCCGCGTCGTCGAGCTCGACCTGGCCCAGCAGCGCATCGGCCACTACAGCGGCGGCTGGTCCGACTACGTCGCCGCCCGGGACCTCGAGCGACGGCAGGCACTCGACGCGTTCGAGGAGTACGCCGGCGCGCGCGACCAGCTGCTCGCGCAGTCCCGGCAGCGCGCGGGCTGGGCGGCGAAGGGCCGCAGCAACGTGGCGAGGGGCGACGAGCCCGACAAGCACATCCGGGAGAAGTTCAAGGCGCGGGCCGACCGGCAGGCCGGCAAGGCCGCCCGGATCAGGAGGTCCGTGGACCGCCTCGAGGAGGTGACCCAGCCGCGCAAGGAGTGGGAGCTGCGCTACGCCATCGCGGCCGGACCGGCGTCCGCCGACGTGGTGTGGTCCCTGGACCGGGTCGAGGTGACCCGCGGCGACTTCCACCTCGGACCGATCGACCTGACCGTCGCCCGCGGCGACCGGCTGGCGCTGGCCGGCGACAACGGCACCGGCAAGTCCACGCTGCTGGCCGCGCTGCTCGGCGACCTGCCGGTCACCGCCGGGCGGGTCACCCGCGGCTCCCGGGTCCGGGTCGGGGTCATCGACCAGCCGCGCTCCCTGCTCGAGACCGACGCCCCGGTGGTCGACGTGGTGCGCACCGAGCTGGCCGCACCCGACGGGTCGGCACCCGGCCGCGGGGAGGTCCGCACCCTGCTGGCGAAGTTCGGGCTCGGGAGCGAGCACGTCGACCGGCCCGCCCGCAGCCTCTCGCTGGGCGAGCGCACCCGGGCGATGCTGGCGATCTTCCAGGCCCGGGAGGTCAACGTGCTGGTGCTCGACGAGCCGACCAACCACCTCGACGTACCCGCCATCGAGCAGCTCGAGACCGCGTTGGCCGACTTCCCCGGCACCCTGGTGGTGGTCAGCCACGACATGGCCTTCCTCGACCGTGTCGGCATCGACCGGACCGTCGACCTCGGGACCACCGCCCACTGACCCGGCCGTACGGTCCGCATGGCCCGACCCGTCGACCGATCGGCCATACCTCGGGAGATCGCCGAACAGGAAGTGCTGCTCGCTGGCACGCTGTCGCCATGCCTGAGGCCTTCTGCTCCCACTGCGGTGCGCTGCGTACGTCGCGCACTCCCGTCTGCACTTCCTGCGGGGGCGAGCTCGACAGCCGTCCGGCCGTGGCCGCTCCTGCGCCCAGCGGCGGGATCATCGCCCGTCAGCCGCGCACCTTGCTGGTCTCCCTGGTCGCCGCCCTGGTGGCGATCATCGCGGTGCTGGCGTTCCTCGTCCTGGGCTGAGCCTCCCGGACTGAGCGGACCGAGTCAGGACTCGCAGCCGTCGGGGCCGCAGGCGTCCCCGCCGCCGACCAGCTCGAGGCTCGGGTGCGCATCCGCCCAGGCCCGGTCCAGCACCTGCCGGAACGTGTCTGCGGCCTGCGCACCGGAGACGCCGTACTTCCGGTCGATGACGAAGAACGGAACCCCCGTCGCGCCGTAGGCCTGCGCCTGCTCGATGTCGGCGAACACCTCGTCGCGGTACTCCGTGGTGGCCAGCACCGCGTCCACCCGCTCCGGGTCGACGCCGGCCGTCACCGCGACGTCCCGCAGCACGGCGTGGTCGGCGACGTTGCGGGCGTCGGTGAAGTACGCCGCCAGGAGTGCCTCCTTCAGCGTGCCCTGGAGGGTGGGGCCACCCTGCTCGAGGGCGAGGTGCAGCAACCGGTGCGCGTCGATGGTGTTCGCGCGCTGGGCCTGGTGCAGGCGGTAGACCAGGCCCTCCTCGGCCGCGACCGCCTCCACGTTGTCGATCATCCGGGCACCGCCCTCGGGACCACCGCCGTACTTGCGGCCGAGGCTCTCCGCGACCGTCTCGGTCGGGACCGCGGGCGCGCCGGGGTCGAGCTGGAAGGAGCGCCAGACGACCTCGACCTCGTGCGGGAACTCCGCGAGCGCCGACTCGAGGCGGCGCTTGCCGATGTAGCACCAGGGACACACGACGTCGGACCAGACTTCGATAATCACGTGCTCCCAACCCGCGCCGGTGCCCGTCTGTTCCCGTGATCCCCGACACGGACCGGCACGGTTCTCGGGGTCGACCCCGATACGGTCCCGGGGTCGGGACCGGGGGCAGGGTCAGCGGCTTCCCCGATGTGCGG
>JBEVFC010000262.1:0-15855 GCA_040512455.1 Nocardioides sp. | reverse complement strand
CACGTCTCCAACATCCTCGCCAAGCTCGGCGCCTCCGGGCGCACCGAGGCGGCGGCGATCGCCCGCCGTCGAGGGCTGCTGGGCGACTGACCCGGCACCCTCTCCCGCCGCGCCCGCCTCGCTGCGAGAGACTGCGCGGGTGACCGCCGAGCACGCCGCCGACGACCGCGCCTTCCGTTGCTCGGGTGGCGCGGCCGACGAGCCGATGGCCGGCAGCGCCGCCGTTGCCGCGACGTACCTCCTCGTCGAGCACCCCGGCCCCTGGGGCCGCAAGGCGCTCGCCGAGAGCCGTTTCCCCGAGGACGTGCGGCACGGGCTGGCCGAGGCGGCCGAGGCCGCCGGCGTCCGCGTGCAGCTGGTCCGCCGCCCGGGCCGCACCGCTGCGGGTACCGGACTGCGGGTCTTCGCGACGTACGCCGACCCGGTGGCGCCGTGGACCGCGACCGCGCTGCTGTCCTCGCCGGACGAGCTGCTCGACCTCGACCTGGCGGCCCTGGCCTCGGGGTCGCGTACCGGGCTCACCCCGTACGACCGGGCGCTGTACCTCGTCTGCACCAACGGCCGTCGGGACCTCTGCTGCGCCGAGCTGGGCCGGCCCATCGTGGCCGCCCTCGCCGCGGCGTACCCCGATGAGACCTGGGAGACCACCCACGTCGGCGGCCACCGTTTCGCCGGCGCGATGCTGGTGCTGCCGCACGGCCTGTCCTACGGCCGCCTCGACAGCCGCTCCGCGCTCGCGGTGGTGGAGGCGTCCCGCGCCGGCGAGCTGGACCTCGCGCACCTGCGCGGCCGCTCGGCGTACGACGGTGCCGTCCAGGCCGCCGAGATCGCCGTCCGCGAACGGCTCGGCGCCACCCGTCTCGACGCCCTGACCCTGCTGGGCGTCTCGGCCGTCCAGCCCGATAGGCCCGCGAGCGCCGACTCCGAGGCCGGGGTGTGGGCGGAGCCCGGGGCTGAGGCCACCGGGACCGGGACCGAGGCCGGGACGGAGGCCGGGACGGAGGCCGGGACCGACGGCGGCGTCCTCGCGGCCGTCGACGTCCGGTTCAGCCACGAAGGCGGCGAGACGACGATCCGCGTCGAGAAGGTCGCGACCGCCCCGACCCGCCAGTCCTGCGCCGACCTGGTCGCCAAGCCCGGCACCCGCTACCGCACCTCCTGACCTCCTGACCTCCTGACCTCCCCCGAGGTGTCACTTCTTGCACGTCGAGGTGTGACTTCTTGCACGTCGAGGTGTGACTTCTTGTCCACCGAACCGTCGGTTGTTGCGTCCCGAGCCGTGCGTTGTTGCCGCAAGAACGCACGGCTCGGCGAGCGAGAACGCACGGCTCGGCGAGCGAGAACGCACGGGTCGGCGAGCGAGAACGCACGGGTCGGCGAGGAAGTGGACGAGGAGTGTCACAGACGGTTACATCCGAGTGGTGACGCGGCTACGATCGGGCCATGGCACTGACCGACGAGCAGGTCGCCCGGCTCACCGACGAACGTTTCGCGCACACCCGCCCGGACGTCAGCCGGTTGCCGCAGGTACGGCGTGACCAGCTGCCGCCCGGGTTGCACTGGCCGGTGCTGGCCCAGAGCGCCGGGCTGCTGCGGTTCCGGCACCGGTTCGTGCCCTACCTGCACCGCCGGTTCGGCGACACCTTCACGGTCTGGCTGATCCCCGGCGGCCGGCCGCTGGTGCTCTTCACCCGTCCGGAGCACACGAAGGAGATCTTCGCCGGTGACCCGGAGGTCTTCCACGCCGGCAAGGGCAACGCGATCCTCGGACCGATCATGGGCGAGCACTCGCTGCTGCTCCAGGACTCCGGCGAGCACAAGCGGGCCCGCAAGCTGCTGAGGCCCGCGTTCAACGGCGCCGCACTGCGCGGGTACGCCGAGCTGGTCACCGAGCTGGCCCGGGCCGAGGTGGCCACCTGGCGGACCGGGACGACTTTCCGCTCCCTCGACCGGATGAACGCCCTCACCCTCGAGGTGATCCTCCGGGTGGTTTTCGGCGTCACCGACGAGAGCCGGCTCGCCCAGCTGCGGCCGCGGGTCAACAAGACGGTCAACATCAGCCCGGCCATCCTGCTCGGCTGGGGCTGGCCGGGACTGCAACGGTTCGGACCGTGGAAGGCGCAGGTCGAGAACCAACGACAGCTCGACCAGCTCATCTACGCGGAGATCGGCGAGCGCCGGCTGGCGCCCGACCTGGCTGAGCGAGGCGACGTGCTCTCCCGGCTGATCCGCATGCAGGACGCCGGTGACGCGCTCACCGATGCCGAGCTCCGCGACCAGCTGGTGACCCTGCTGCTCGCCGGCCACGAGACGACGGCCACCGCGCTGGCCTGGGCGCTCTACGAGCTCGGCCGCGACCCGCAACAGCTGGCCCGCGCGCGGCGCGCCGCCGACGAGGGCGACGACGTCTGGCTGGAGGCGGTCGTCAAGGAGTCGATGCGGCTGCACCCGGTCATCCCGATGGTGGTGCGCACCCTGATGAAGCCCGCCACGATCGGGGGCATCGACCTGCCCGCCGGCGTCACGGTCGGACCGTCGATCATCCTGACCCATCACCGGCAGGACAACCACGAGCTGCCGGACGACTTCCGGCCCGAGCGCTTCCTCGAGGAGCACGGCAACAGGGTCGGTCCGGCCGCCAACACCTGGATCCCGTTCGGCGGAGGTGTCCGCCGCTGCATCGGCGCTGGCTTCTCCCTCATGGAGGGCGTGGCCGTGCTGCGCGAGGTGCTGGCGGCGTACGACCTCACGGCGGTCGGCGGCGACGAGCCCAAGGTGCGCAACATCACCAGCGTCCCGCGTCGAGGCGCCCGCATCCGCGTCACGCACCGCTGACCGGGGCGAGAGCAGACGCCCGCGAGACCGGCGCGGAAATCGGGGTGCGCCGATGAGGGTGACCCGGGATCATCGTCGGTTGTGACCTGGAGGGACCGTTTCCGTGCGATGCGCATGGACACCACGCCGCTGCGCGAGTCGAGGGACTTCCGGCTGTTGCTGATGGCCGGCACGGTGTTCTACCTCGGCGCCATGGTGGCGTACGTCGCCATCCCGTTCCAGGTCTACACACTCACCGGCTCCAACATCGCCGTCGGCCTGATCGGGCTCGTCGAGCTGGCGCCGCTCATCGTGTTCGGCCTGTACGGCGGCGCGCTCGCCGACCACGTCGACCGCCGGCGGCTGCTGGTCGGCACCGGCGTGGCGCAGGCGCTGCTGATGGTCGCGCTCGCGGTGAACACGGTCGTCGGCGAGCCCCGGGTCTGGGTGATCTTCGTGCTCTCCGGGCTGCTCGCCGCTGCCGGCTCGCTCCAGCGGCCGAGCCGCGAGGCTCTCGAGCCGAGGACGGTGCGGCACGAGCTGATCACCGCCGCGAACGCGCTGAGCAGTTTCGGCATGCAGGCCGGAGTGCTGGTCGGGCCGGCGATCGGCGGCCTGCTGATCGCGTACGTCGGCATCGGCTGGTGTTACGTCGTCAACATCGTCGGCCTGAGCGTCGCGGTCGTGCTGTTCGCGCTGATGCGGCCGTATCCACACCTCGGTGAGACCACCCCGCCCAGCCTGCAGGGCATCGGCGACGGCATTCGCTATGCGCTCAGCCGTCGGGACCTGCTCGGCACGTACGTCGTGGACCTGGCGGCGATGCTGCTGGCCATCCCGGTCGTGCTGTTCCCGGCGCTGGCCGAGGAGGTGTTCTCGCGGCCCGAGCTGCTCGGTCTGCTGTACTCCGCGGAGACGGTGGGGGCACTCCTCGCCACCGGCCTCAGCGGCTGGACCTCCCGGGTCCACCACCACGGGCGGGCGATCGTGGTGGCCGCGGCGACGTACGGCGCGTTCATCGCCCTGGCCGGGCTGGCGCCGACGATCTGGGTGGCGCTCGGGTTCTTCATGCTGGCCGGGGCGGCGGACATGATCTCCGCGGTGTTCCGCAGCACGGTCTGGAACCAGACCATCCCCGACCACATGCGGGGCCGGCTGGCGGGCATCGAGATGCTGTCGTACTCGGTCGGACCACTCGGCGGCCAGGTGCGCGCCGGCTTCGTCGCCGATGCCTGGAGTGTCCGCGGCGCGATCGTCAGCGGTGGTGCGGCGTGCGTCGCCGGGGTGCTGCTCACCGCGGTGGCGCTCAGCGACTTCTGGTCCTACGACAACCGCACCGACGAGCACGCGGTCGCCGAGCGCGAGGCGCGCGCGGCCCGGTCCACCGGGTGACCCGCAAGAACGCGCACCTCGACGCGCAAGAACTGCCACTTCGGCACGCAAGAACCAACGCTTCGGCGGACGAGAGCGGACGGGGTGGGCAGGTCAGGCGGCGGGGTGGGCGGGGTGAGAGCGTTCGGGGTCGAAGGTGGCGGCCACCTCCTCGAACACGTCGCAGAAGTCGGCGTAGTCCCGCCGGTCCAGGGTCCCGCAGACCGACCAGGCCCGGCCGTCGGCGAGCCAGACCCACACCTCGCTGATCAGGTGTCGCTCGTCGTCGCGGTGGGCGACCCGGAGGTAGTCGACCGGGCCGCCGTCGACCTCGAAGGAGTCCTCGTCCTCCACGTCCGCGTCGTCCAGGCGGGCGGTCAGCTCGGCCCGCAGACCCTCGAGGTATGCCGCGCGGGTCCGGCCGGGGGAGAGCGGGGCCGCGGCCACCGCCATGCTCGGGAGTACGCCGGTCGCCGGACGCCGTGGTGCGGCCATCAGCAGGGCGACGCCCGGCACCGGATCGGTGACCCGTCCCCAGCCCGGAGGCACGACGATCCGGACGACGCTGTCACCGGTCATCGACGGCTCGCAGGATCAGGTCGCCGGCCTTTGCGCCGGCGGCCGCACCGACGTCACCACAGACCGGGACCGCCTTCCGGGTGGCGCCGACGCGCATGCAGAGCGCGATGGCCCCGAAGGCGCCGACACCGGTCGCGGTGCCCATCACCATCCCCCGGGCCAGCCGCTCGGTCAGCGTCAGCCCGTCCAGGTCCGTGTCGTCGTCCATCTGCCTCCACTCCTCCTCCTGCATCCTTCTGAGCTGCCGGAACACCACTCCCGGGCCGACACCCCCGCGCCCGGGCGGTGGCAGCAGCGGTGGGAGCGGCACCGAAGGCAACCCGGGGGAACCGGACCCCGGCAGGAGTCCCTCGAGGCGGTCGACGAACGGCCGGACGCCCTCGGCGACGCCCAGGCCACGGACCGTGGCAGTCGCCCCGAGCACCCGCGGGTCGTCGGTGGGCTGCCAAGTGACCCGGGCCAGCACGGCGGTCCACTGCCGTTGGGCCTCCGCCTCCCGGTCGCGGGCGTGGCCGACGGCGGCGAGCGCCCGCGCATGCGCCTCGAGCTGGTCCGGAGGCAGTCCGGCGGCACCGGGCAGGCCGTCGCTGCCCACCGGGATGCCGGCGCCGATGGCGGTCATCCGGGCCGCGGTCATCGCCGCTCGGACCCCGTCCAGCCGGTCGGCGAGGGCGTCGAGGGCCGCGGCGACCGTGCCGACCACCTCGGCCTGCTCGTCGGCCGCGGCGATCACCGAGCCGGTGCGGGTCCGGAACCGCTCGCCGGCCAACCCGGTCCAGGCGGGGGAGGACCCGGCGCGGACCGCGGCCAGCTGGTCGGCGAGCGTCGCCAGGCTGGTGCGGAGCGTCCGCAGGTCGCGGGCCGCGTCGCGGCACCCGGACGGTGAGCCGTCCACCACGAGACTGATCACGACAGCGCCCCGGCCATCCGGAGCTCCAGCGCCTGGAACACGTCGTCGTCGACCTCCGCGTAGACCGTCAGGCACTCGTCCACGTCGTCGGCCAGGCTGTCGAGACGACCCGCGAGAGACGTCGCCGCGGCGCTGAGGCGGCGTACGGCCTCGGCGGTGGCGGCCGTGGAGCCACCGGTGTCCGGCGACGGCAGGGTCGTGACGGCCAGCAGGGCGGCCTGCTGGGCGCGCAGCCCGGCCGGCAGGGGTGCGATCGCATCGGGATCGAACTGGAACTCGCTCATGCCCCTGACGCTAGGCACCATCCGACCGTTCCCGCCGCCGTCGCCGGCGGCCCTGTGGACGGGAGCGTGGAACGGGCGCAGCCAGCCGCACCCCGCACCGGAGGTCTCGTCGGCTGGGTGTGGCTCGGTCCGCCTGCAACAATGTCCGGGACGTCCGAACGATCTGGGGGAAGAGCCGCGGTGGTAGACACACGAGACAGGCCGGTCATCACCGGCTTGGTGGCGCTGGTCGGCGTCGCCGTCGTCGTGGGACTGCTCGCGGGCCTGGCCGCCATCGTCGGGACCCGGATCATCGGTGTCGGCGGCGAGAGCGACTCCTCGGCGGGCGAGCCGCGGGGCGAGCAGTCGCTGTACCTGCCGGAACCCGTCCCCACCGAGGAGGAGGGCGGCCCCCTCGTGACGCTGGCGGGCAGTCCGACCCAGCAGGCCGAGGAGGAGGAACCCTCCGAGAAGCCCTCCGTGGAGAAGCCGAAGAAGGCGATCAACCTCTCGGCCGGCGCGACGGCGGTGTCGGGCGACGAGCAGCTCTACCTCTCGGGGACCTACCCGGGCGGCGAGGGCTCGATCCTCGACATCGAGTACAAGATCAACGACCAGCCCTGGCGCGAGTTCAACCTCGACGTCAACGTCTCCGGCCAGTCGTTCGCGACGTACGTGTACACCTCCAACGCCGGCACCATCAAGTGGCGGATGTGGGACAAGTCGCGCAACAAGCGGTCCAACGAGGTCACCGTCAAGCACGGCTGAGGTCGGGCAGCGGCTCCCGCCGACGCGCGTCCAGCTGGCGTGTCCAGTGCCCCACCCAGCCCGCGCCGGCGAGGCCGACCAGGCCGACCACCACGCAGGCGGCCGCCAGCGGGAGCACCGCGGCGAGCGCACTGAACGCGAGCGGACCGGACGTGCCGCCGATGTCGCCGCACAGGCGCCAGCCGCCGAGGAACTGCGCGCGGCCGACGACCGGTGCGGTGTCCGCGCCGATCGTCATCACGATCCCGGAGCCCAGCCCGTTGCCGGCAGCGATCAGCAGGGCGACCACGGTGAGCCCGGCCGCTGAGCCGGCCAGCGGGGTGACCAGGGCGCCGATGGCGACGGCCAGCACGACGGGTACGGCGACCACGGCGCGGCCGCGGTGGTCCATCAGCCACCCGCCGGGCAGGAAGAACAGGATGTCGACGGCACCCGCCACCCCGAACAGCAGCGAGGTGCTCGCGGGTGACATCCCGATGTGGTCGGCCCAGAGCGGGAGCAGGGTGTTGCGGATCGACCGGGAGGCGCCGATGACGATCACCGCGGTGCCCAGGGTGAGCAGGGTGCGACGGTGGTCGAGCAGGACGGACCACACGCTGGCGTGGCCGGCGGCGGCCTGCTCGCGGCGGGTCGCGGCGCCGAGGTCGGGCATCGCCAGGGCCAGTAGCGCGGACGTGGCGGACATCGCGGCGCCGAGAAGGAACACCGCACCCAGGCCCTGCCAGGCGATCAGCCCCGCGCCGATCAGCGGCCCGATCATCAGCCCGACCCGGTGGGTCGCGCCGAGGGCGGAGAGCGCCCGGGCCCGGTGGGTCGGGGGCACCGCCTCGATCATGTAGCCCTGCCGGGCCAGCAGGAAGCCCGTCCAGGTCGCCCCGCTGACCACGACCGCGACGCCGAGCCCGAGCACGCTGTCGGCGACGGCGGCGTACCCCATCGCGACGACGTCGACGATGCCGCAGCCGACCAGCATCCGACGCTCGCCGATCCGGGCGACCAGGGCGCCGGCGGGCAGGCTGGTCAGCAGCTGGCCGATGCCGAGGAGGGCGACGATCAGGGCGGCGAGGTCGACCCCGGCACCGAGATCGCGGGCCCGGAGGGCGAGGACGGGGATGACCGCGCCGAACCCGACGGAGCTGACGGCGGAGGGGGCGTACGCCGCCAGCGCGATGTCACGCAGCCGAAAGCTGCTTCTCCCGGGAGTCCGCACCCGCCTGATTCTCCCGCACGGGAGCCGCCGGGGTCTTCCGGGTCCGTCGCAGCAGGGCTACGACGCCCGGCTGGCCGGCGACCACGCCGCCGAGGACGAGCACCATGCCCAGGGCCTGCGCCCAGCCGAACAGCTCGCCGGCCAGGGCCACTCCGAGCGCGGTGCCGACGACCGGGTTGACCAGGCCGATGAGGGAGACGGCCCCGGCCGGCATCTGGGTGAGGCCGCGGAACCAGCAGTAGTAGGCGACGCCCGTGCCGATCACGGCGAGCCAGGCGAACCCGGCGGCGGCGGGCAGGTCGATCGCCGGCGGTGGGCCCTCGACGAGCAGTCCGACCGGCAGCAGGACGAGGCCGCCGACGACGAGCTGCCAGGAGATGAGGGTGAGCATGTCGACCGGGGCCGGCCACCGCTTGATCAGCACGAAGCCGAGGGCGGAGACGAGGACCGAGCCGAACGCGCCGACCAGGCCGAGGGTGTCCATCTGTCCGGGGGAGCGCAGCACCAGCAGGCCGACGCCGACCAGGCCGACCAGGGCGGCACCGATCCGGATCCGTCCGGGGCGCTCGCGGATGATCGGCAGGGCGAGCGCCATCACGGCGAGCGGCGAGGCCGCCTGCACGGTGGCGGCCAGGCCGCCGGGCAGGTGGTAGGCCGCGAGGAAGATCAGTGGGAAGAACAGCCCGATGTTGCACACGCCCAGCGCGATCGCCCGCCACCACCAGATGCCGGTGGGCAGCCGTCGCCGCATCGCCAGCAGCACCAGGCCGACCGGGAGGGCGCGCACGGTTGCCGCGAACAGGGGGCGGTCGGGCGGCAGGAGCTGTTCGGTGACGATGTACGTCGTGCCCCACGCGGCCGGCGCGACCATCGTCAGGAGGACGAACCTCCAGCGAATAGTTTCCATGGAAGAGACTTTATCTTCCAGAGAAGATAAAGTCGAGGGATGGAGCGAGATCTCGATCACGTCGGCCGGATCATGGAGCAGTGGCGCCGGGAGCGACCGGACCTGGATCCGTCGCCCATGGGGGTCATCGGCCGGCTGCACCGGCTCGCGGACGCCCTGCACGCCGAGCTGCGGCCGGTGTTCGCCGAGGCGGGTCTGTCCGACGGGGACTTCGACGTCCTGGCCTCGCTGCGACGTGCCGGGGCGCCGTACCAGCTGACCCCGGGGGAGCTGGCCGCGAGCACCATGGTCACCTCCGGTGCGGTCACCAAGCGGCTCGACCGGCTCGAGGAGAAGGGCTACGTCACCCGCACCGTGAGCACGGCCGACGCCCGGTCCCGCCGGATCGCGCTCACCGACGCCGGCCACGCGCTCATCGACGAGCTCGTCCCCCAGCACCTCGAGAACGAGCGCCGGCTGCTGGCCGGGCTGACCGACCTCGAGCGCTCGCGGCTCGCGCACCTGCTCGAGGCCTGGGGACGCACGCTCGACGTGTAACCAGCGGCCCAGGGGGTCGCCGATTGGTCACAAACTGCACGAGAAACGCCGGATTTGTTGCCGGTGGGGCCCAAACGGCAACAAATCCGGCGTCGACAATCAGGTGTGCGGTCAGTCGGGGATGTAGTCGAACTCGTTCGGGTTCGGGCCCATCCGGCCTGCTTCGCCCTGGTCGAGCGCACTGATCTGCTCGACCTGCTCGGGGGTGAGGGAGAAGTCGAAGATCTCGAAGTTCTCCTGCATCCGCTCGACCTTCATCGACTTCGGGAAGACGACGTCGCCGCGCTCGATGTGCCAGCGCAGGGCGACCTGCGACTCGGACTTGCCGTGCTCGGCGCCGATCTTGCCGAGCACGTCGTTGCCGATGACCTTGCCCTGGGCGATGGGCGACCAGGCCTCGGTGACGATCTGGCGCTCGGCGCCGGCGGTGCGGGCCGCCTCGTTGCCGAAGAACGGGTGGACCTCGATCTGGTTCACCGCCGGCAGCACGCCGCTCTCGTCGATGATCCGCTCCAGGTGGGCCGGCTCGAAGTTCGAGACGCCGATGCTGGTGGCCCGGCCGTCCTTGGCGAACTCGCCCAGGGTCTTCCAGGTGGAGACGAAGTCGCCGTCGTACCGCGTCGGCAGCGGCCAGTGGATGAGGAACAGGTCGACTCTGTCCAGGCCGAGCTTCTCCAGCGACGCCTCGAACGCCCGACGCGCGTCGTCCGGGCGGTGGAAGCCGTTGTTGAGCTTGGTCGTCACGTAGAGCTCGTCGCGGTCGATGCCGGAGGCGGCGATGGCCTGGCCGACGCCCTCCTCGTTGCCGTACATCTGCGCGGTGTCGATGTGCCGGTAGCCGACCTCGAGGGCCCGGGTCACCGTCTCCGCGGTCTCGGCGGGCGGCACCTGGAAGACGCCGAAGCCGAGCTGGGGGATGGAGGTTCCGTCGTTCAGGGTGATCGTGGGAACAGTCATGACTGTCCCTACCCGTTGGCTCGCCTCGATATTCCCCGTCGGCCGCTCGCCCTGCGGGTGACGAGGCGCAGGTCACGTCGATCGCCCTGCGGCGTGTCGGTCGCGCTCCGGTCCGCGTGGGTCGGCCGCCCCGACTAGCCTGACCGAGGGTGCGGCGCGGGTGCGCGGCACCGAGGAGGGCGACATGGGAGTCGGCTGGGGTGCCGCGGCACTGGTCGCGGGGATGGCCATCGTGGTCGTGCTCGGCCTGGTCCTGGTCTCGCTGGCGAACCGGCCCGGCTCGGTGTGGCGGCCGACGGTCGCGGCGCTGCTCGGGCTCGCCGTGGTCGCGGGTACCGCCTGGCTGGTCTTCGCCCCGGTGACCTACGAGGGTCCCGACGGGACCGTGACCTGCCACTCGCCGACCACGGCCGACAAGAACAAGGTCGGGTACGACGGAGCCTGTCAGGCGCCGGCGATGCAACGCCGCTGGCTGGTCTTCGGGCCGCTCGGTGTGGTCGGTGCCGCGGCCCTGGTGGGGCTGGTGGGCCCGGGTCTGCGGCGTCGTCAGGCGACGAGCGTGACCGAGGCGGCGGTGGTGGACTCCGAGGAGACGGCGAACCGGCCGCGCCCGACCAGCACCGCGAACCCGATCAGCCAGGCCGACCAGCCCACGTAGCCCAGGAAGTTGGCGAGGTCGGTGCCCGGCACGCCGAAGGGGATCAGCACGCCGGAGAGCACCGCGACCGCCGAACCGGTGCCGAGCACCGTGAACCAGCGCGGCGACCGCTTCGCCAGCGAGCGCAGCACCAGCAGCGTCCACAGGGCCGTGAGCAGGTAGCCGAACGTCTCGCCGACGACCTCGCCCATCACGAACCCGACCCGCTCGTAGGCGTCCACCGCGTCGGCCTCGCGCGCCGGGTCCGCGGCCTGCCAGGCCACGGTCGGGATCACCAGGAGCCAGCGGGACAGTCCGATCGCCTGCACGACGGCCGCGGCGACGCCGACCACCATCCCCGCGGAGGCGGCCCGCCCGGCGCCGAGGCGACGTACGCCGACCGCGATCGGGGCCATCAGTGCCGCGCCGGCCAGCAGTACGGCGAACCACGCCATCACGCCGGCCTGGTGGTCGCGGAAGGAGGCGAGCACCTCGGCGCCGGGCCGCTGGAGGACGTCGGGGTAGTCGAACAGGGCGCCGAGACCGAAGAAGGCGGCGTTGACGGCGACGGCGCCGGTGACCATGAGGCCGGCGGTGAGGCGGTGGTTCATGACGAAGCCTTTCGTTGTACGGCGTACAGAGTTTGTACGGTGTACAGTGAAACCCATGGTTGAGCAAGTGTCAACACCCCGCAAGCGCGGACCCAAGCGGACGTTGTCGGAGGAGCGGGTCACCGAGACCGCGCTGGCCCTCGTCGACCGGGAGGGAGGCGCCGCCCTGTCCGTACGGCGGGTGGCCGCCGAGCTGGGCGTCCGACCCAACGCGCTCTACACCTACGTCCCGGACCGCGCCGGCCTGGAGCGGGCGCTGGTGGAGTGGGTGATGCTCCAGGCCGACCTCGCCCACCTCGACGGGCCGGCGCGGGCCTGGCGGTCGCGGATCCGCGACTACGCGCTGGCGCTGCGAGCCGCCCTGCTCGATCATCCGGCGGTGGCGCCGCTGCTGATGACCGCCCCCATGGACGGGCCGGCCGCACTGGCGGTCGGGGAGCGGCTGATCGCGGCGTTCGAGGATGCCGGGCTGACCGGAAAGGCGCCGGCCCGGGCCTGCTGGGTGCTCATCGTGTACGTCGTCGGGGCGGTCGCGCTCGACGTCGCGGAGACCGACGGCACGCTCCCGCTGGCGAGCGAGGAGGAGCGGGTCGCCCAGCGCCGCGAGCGGTTCGCCTTCGTCCCGGCCGAGGACTGGCCGCGCACCGCCGCCTCGACCGGCACGATGGCCGAGTGGGTCACCGAGCGGCAGTTCGCCTGGGGACTGGACCGGGTGCTGGTCGGGCTGGCCGGCTGACCGCGGTTACGGAGACGACTCAGAGCGCGGCCGCGCCGTACACGTCCTCCTCGGAGCCGACCGGCTCGAACGCGGACAGGTCCACGTCCTCCTCGAACTCGGTCACCTCCTCGTCGGCGGGCTTGCTCACGTTGGCGACAGCCACCACGCCCATCGCGGGCGAGATGTACGCGTAGAGCTCCAGGGCCCGGCTCATCGAGACCGAGCCGATGGACTCGACGCCGAGGAACTGGGCCGCCGTCAGGGCGAGACCCAGCAGCGCCAGCACGGTGTAGAGGGTCCGTCGCACACTGCTGGGCAGTCTGCGCAGGAGATCGGCGGCCATCTGGACAGGGGACATGGTGATCACCTTTCGGGGAGTCGGGCCAGGGCGGCCTCGAGCTGCTGCTGCGCCAGCTCCAGCTGGACCCGTGCGACCGCGAGGTCGATCAGCTGGTTGACGTCCGCCTCGGCGGGCGCGGGCGCTGCGGGGAGCGTCGGCTGGGGAGTGACGGGTACGTCGACCGGCTCGGGGGCGACGGGTACGTCGACCGGCTCCGGCGTCACCGGTACGTCGACCGGCTCCGGCGTGAACGGCACGTCCACCGGCTCCGGTACCACCGGCACGTCCACGGGACCCGCGGGCGTCGGCCCGGGGTCGGGGCGGGGGCCCGGCGCGGGTTGCGGGGCCGCCTTCCTCACCCTCTTGACGCGCAGCGCCGACAACGGGACGTCGGGGTGCACCGCGTTGACGTCGACCGGGCCGAACCCGGGCACGTGCTTGACCGGTCCGTACCGCCCGTTCGAGTGCTGCCAGATCACGGCGTTCCGCCATGGCTTCGGGATCGTCGGGGGGCGGAAGTCATCGCTGTAGCGGGCCACCCAGAGCAGGCACTGGAAGGCATTGCCCAGGCTGAACGGGGTGTAGATGATCGGCCGCGCCACCAGCCCGCGCCGCCGGAGGTCCTGGGTGACGGTGTGCACCCACCGCCCCGTCCAGGTGGTCACCTCGGCGAGCGACATCCCCTCGAGCGACTCGAGGTCGAGCATCGGCAGCATGTCCCCGGCCCGGATGTCGGCGTTCTTGAGGAAGAACCGCGCCTCCTTCGCGGCGTCACCGGGGTCGGGGCGCGCGAAGTGGTAGGCCCCGACGGGAATCCCGGCGTTGCGGGCCTGCTTGACCCGCTTGCGGTACGTGGAGTCCTTGATCGTGTCGCCCTCGGTGGCCTTGAGGTACCACCAGCGCAGCCCCGCCTGCTGGGCCGCCTTCAGGTCGATCCGGCCGCCCTGGTGGTGGCTGGTGTCGACCCCGTCCAGCGTCCGCTTCGGCGGGTAGGCGCCGGCCGTAGGAGCCGTGGCCGGATGCGCTCGCGGTGTCGAGCGGAGCGGCTCCGGGCGCCGCTTCGGCGGGTACTGGAACACCGGGATCGGGCTCGGCCGCCAGAACCGGTCGGGCAGGTTGCTCCGGAGGCCGTCGCGCCCGTTGCGGTAGGCGGTCACCTGACGGGCGGCCACCGGCGCCAGCCGGCCGTGGTCGATGAGGACCGCGTGGATGTGGGCGCCCCACAGGCCGCGGACCGGGGCCCGGTACCACGCCGCGAAGCCGACCTTCCGCAGCGCGCGCACCTTTCGCTGCCAGTCCCAGGCGAGCAGGTCGACCACGCCGCCGGCGTCGTGGGTGCCGGCGGACGCAGAGACGCCTCCGCGGTTGTAGGAGCCCTGCACGAGGGTGAGCGGATAGCCGAGGAGGGCCTGTGCCTCCTCGAGCGCGGCGCGCGTCTTCCAGTCCACCCGCTTGGCGGTGCCGTCGCCGAAGGTGGTCAGCTCGAACGGTCCGGGCAGCGGGAGCTCCTCGCGGGCCGGCGCCGCAGCCCCGGCCGGTCCCGGGCGGTGCGGTCGGACCTTCGGGGTGCCAGCCGCCTTCGGCCTCGCACCAGGCTTCGCCGCCGCCTTCGGGCCGGCCGGGCCGGTGGCGCCGACCGGTGCGGTTGCGGGGGTGCCGGTGAGGGTCACGGTGGCCCGCCGCATCGAGTGGTCGCTGTTGCGCTGCGGGCTCTTCCCGCGTCGCCCCGGGAAGACCTTGGTGGAGCGCACGCCCCACCCGCTCTCGTCGCCGTCGATGAACCAGAGCAGGTCGATCGAGCCGCCGTCCACGGCGTACGTGACCTGCTTGCCGGCGATCTCCGTGCCCACCGATCTGAAGTGCTCGAGCCGCCGGTTGTAGTCGCCGCCGCCGACCACCGGCAGGCCGGTCTCCACCAGGCTCTCCACCAGCCGCTGGTGCTTGGCGATACCGTCGTTCCACTCCGCCAGCCGCAGGTCCTGGTCGGGCTCGTCGACACCGTTGAACGCCCCCGCGACCAGGTGGAGGTTGATGACGTGGAACTCGAAGCGGAGGTCCCTGGCGCGCAGCCGCAGGTGGGTCATGTAGCGCCGGAAGTGCAGGTGCCTCACCGCTGGGTGCAGCAGCTCCACGCGACCCTCCACCTTCGAGAACAGCGCCCGGCGGAACGCGATCGGCGTGGAGTTGTCGCTGCGGCCGTAGTAGACCACCCACTCCGCGGAGGGGAACGCCATCTGGATCAGCGTCTTGTAGCGGGCGGCGATCTCCTGGAGCAGCACCACGTCGCCGTCGGCCGCGTTGCGGCGCAGGTCCTCGAGGGCCTCGGGAAGGCTGATCGCGTTGACCGGGAACGACTGCACGTTCGCGGTGACGACCCGGTACGGGCCGGCGGTGGCCGTGCCGGCCAGGACGCGCCGTCGCGGCGTACGGCGGGGCGCCGGCGGTGCCGGAGCCGCAGCCGGGGTCGGCGCCGCGGCGGGTCCGGCCTCGCCGTCACCCCTGCCGGGCATGATTGTCTGGTCGGTCATGGTCACCTCGCCGAGCGGGTCCTCACGGAGGGTGCGCCCACTCGCACCCCCATCCATCGACGGTGATCTGCGCGCCCGGCGTGGTCAATGACGACCTTGGGCCATTGGCCCCGGACCGACGGGCGGTGCACCGGGCCGGCACCGCGGGGGAAGTTCTCCGTCCGATCGGGAACAAGCGCCCGCCGCCCTCCGTTGGCCCCAGTGAGCAAACTTGAGTTGCATAGACTCAACTTGTTTGTCAGACTCGCCGCGGTCGCGGCAGGATGGCCGCAGACCCCCCACATTCGAAGTCCCCGACACCCGGGGCACGCAACACAACCGGAGGTAACCCATGGCTCGCGCGGTCGGTATCGACCTCGGCACGACGAACTCCGTCGTCGCCGTCCTCGAAGGTGGAGAGCCCACCGTCATCGCCAACGCCGAAGGCGCCCGGACCACCCCGTCCGTGGTCGCCTTCGCGAAGTCCGGCGAGGTCCTCGTCGGTGAGGTCGCCAAGCGGCAGGCCGTCACCAACGTCGACCGCACCATCCGGTCCGTCAAGCGCCACATGGGCACGGACTGGTCCCAGAAGATCGACGACAAGTCGTTCACCCCGCAGCAGATCAGCGCGTTCGTGCTGCAGAAGCTCAAGCGTGACGCCGAGGCGTACCTCGGCGAGCCGGTCACCGACGCGGTGATCACCGTGCCGGCGTACTTCTCCGACGC
>JBEVFC010000261.1:0-5150 GCA_040512455.1 Nocardioides sp. | reverse complement strand
TGATCATGTCCAGCGAGCCGCTGATCGACGTGATCCCGCTGCTCAAGCGGCCCGCCGACGGCGCGATGATCACCCAGTTCGACTACCCGACGTGCGAGGCGCTCGGGCTGATCAAGATGGACTTCCTGGGGCTGCGCAACCTCACCGTCCTCGACGACGCGGTCAAGAACATCGAGGCCAACCGCGGTGAGACCGTGGTGCTGGAGGAGCTCGAGCTCACCGACGAGGCGACGTACCGGCTGCTCCAGCGCGGCGACACCCTGGGCGTCTTCCAGCTCGACGGCGGGCCGATGCGCTCGCTGCTGCGCTCGATGCGCCCCGACTGCTTCGAGGACATCTCCGCGGTCGGCGCGCTCTACCGACCCGGGCCGATGGGCGCCGACTCCCACAACAAGTACGCCCGCCGCAAGACGGGGCGCGAGCCGGTCGAGCCCCTGCACCCGGAGCTGGCCGAGGCGCTCGAGGACGTGCTCGGCGAGACCTACGGCCTGATCGTCTACCAGGAGCAGGTCATGGCGATCGCCCAGAAGCTCGCGGGCTACACGCTGGGCCAGGCGGACATCCTCCGGCGGGCGATGGGCAAGAAGAAGAAGGCCGAGCTGGACAAGCAGTTCGAGGGCTTCTCCAACGGCATGAAGGAACGCGGCTTCTCCGTCGGTGCGATCAAGGCACTGTGGGACACCCTGCTGCCGTTCTCCGACTACGCGTTCAACAAGGCGCACTCCGCGGCGTACGGCATGGTGTCCTACTGGACCGCCTACCTCAAGGCCAACTACCCGGCCGAATACATGGCCGCGCTGCTGACCTCGACCAAGGACGACAAGGACAAGTCGGCGATCTACCTCAACGAGTGCCGCCGGATGAAGATCCAGGTGCTCCCGCCCGACGTCAACGAGTCGTCGTCCGAGTTCACCCCGGTCGGCACCGACATCCGGTTCGGCCTCAACGCGATCCGCAACGTCGGCCACAACGTGGTCGAGGGCATCGTCGCCGGCCGCACCGAGAAGGGTCGCTACGCCGACTTCAACGACTTCATGGAGAAGGTCCCGGCCCTGGTCTGCAACAAGCGGGTCATCGAGTCGCTGATCAAGGCCGGCGCCTTCGACGAGATGAAGCACAAGCGCCGGGCGCTGGTGGCCATCCACGAGTCCGCGGTCGACCAGTACGTCGACATCAAGCGCAACGAGGCGATCGGCCAGGACTCCCTGTTCGGCGGTCTCGACGAGGACGCCGGCGGCGGCTTCGGGCTGTCGGTGGTGATCCCCGACATCGACGACTGGGACAAGATGACGCTGCTCGGCCACGAGCGCGACATGCTCGGCCTCTACGTCTCCGACCACCCGCTGCTCGGCCTCGAGCACGTGCTGTCCAACGGCACCGACTGCACCATCGGCCAGCTGATGCTGGACGAGGAGCGCCAGGACGGCTCCACGGTCACCGTCTCCGGTCTGGTCACCTCGGTGCAGCGCAAGATCACCAAGCGCGGTGACACCTGGGCGATGGTCACGCTGGAGGACCTCGACGGCGCCATCGACGTGCTGCTGTTCCCGAGCGCCTACCAGCTCGCGGCGACGTACCTCACCGAGGACGCGATCATCACCGTCAAGGGCCGGCTGTCGCGCAGCAAGGACCAGCCCGAGC
This sequence comes from Nocardioides sp., assembly GCA_040512455.1. Lineage (GTDB taxonomy): Bacteria > Actinomycetota > Actinomycetes > Propionibacteriales > Nocardioidaceae > Nocardioides. The sequence continues at coordinate 3,509 of JBEVFC010000261.1, read as the reverse complement.
TGCACGGCCAGGAGGTCACCGTCCCCGACATCAGCGAGGGGCCGTCCGGGCCGGTGGTGATCTCGATGCCGTCGACCCGGTGCACCGCCCCGGTGGTGGAGCAGCTCAAGGACGTGCTGGCCACCCACCCGGGGATGACCGAGGTGCAGCTCAGGTTGCTCTCGCGGACCTCGACCACCGTGCTGCGGCTCGACGACCGGCTGCGGGTCACCCCCGCGCCGTCGCTGTTCGCCGACCTCAAGCAGCTCCTCGGGCCGGGTTGCCTTGGCCAGTGACGTCGCCGTGGCCCGGACCCGTCGGGCCACCCTGGTCCGGCAGACGCTGATCGTGCTCGTCACCTTCGTGGTGGTCGCCGTGGTCTGTGCCTGGATCTGGCATGCCTGGTGGGCCCCGGCGCCGACCGGCGTGGTGGTGGACAAGAAGGTCTACTACGAGCCCGACGAGGAGTTCCGGGGGACCGGCCTCTACATGCTCATCGCGGCCGTGGCCGGGCTGGCGCTGGGGATGCTCTTCCAGTTCCTCTTCGAGCGCGACGAGGTGGCCACGCTGGCAGCGGTGGTGGCCGGCGGCGTGATCGCGGGGCTGGTGATGGCGTGGGTCGGTCACCTCCTTGGCCCCGAAAACGCAGCGGATGTGGCCCGCCGTACCGCAGACTTCGAGAAGATAGACGGTGACCTCCGTGCCGGACCGCTGGCGGCGTACCTCGCCTTCCCCAGTGGAGCGGTGCTGGGGAGCGTCGCCGTTCTCGTCACGTTCACACGACGCAGGTCCACGACGGAACCCACGGGGTAGCACCCCCGTCTGATCGAGGCCAGCACACCAGTCAGCACGACCGCACGAGTGGGGGACCCCCTGATGACAGACCACACACCCGGCTACCAGCCGCCCGGCCAGCCGGCCACCGAGCACCTCGACGTCGGCGACGGCGCCCGGGTCCGCCCCGGCGGCGACGCCCCCCGTGGTCGCAGCCGCAAGGGCCTGGTCATCGGTGGCGGCGTCGCCGCCGTCGTCCTGGCCGGGGGCGGGGTGTGGGCGTGGACGGCGTTCTTCGCCCAGGGCCCGCAGCCGGCCGAGGCGCTGCCGGACAGCACCCTCGCCTACGTGTCGATCGACCTCGACCCGCCGGGACAGCAGAAGGTCGAGGCGATCAAGACGCTCCGCAAGTTCCCCGCGTTCCGCGACAACGTCGGCCTCGACACCGACGACGACGTGCGCAAGGAGATCTTCACCTCCCTCCAGGACGAGGGCCTCTGCGAGGACGTGGACTACGCCGACGACATCGAGCCGTGGCTGGGTGACCGCGCCGCGTTCGCGCTGGTCGACCAGGGCAAGGACCCGGTCCCGGTCTTCGTCGTGCAGATCAAGGACCAGGACGGCGCCGAGGACGGTCTCAAGAAGCTGACCGCCTGCGCCTCGGACGCCTCCGGCTCCGAGGACGAGCTCGGTGGCTATGCCTTCAACGGCGACTGGGTGGTGCTCGCCGAGACCGAGGGGATCGCCCAGGACGTCGTGGACGCGGCGGACGACGGCAACCTCAGCGAGGACGGCGACTACACCAAGTGGACCGACGCGGTCGGCGACCCCGGCATCGTCACGATGTACGCCGCCCCCGAGGCCGGCGAGGCGCTGCTGCAGCTCGGCGGGCTCAGCGGCTTCACCGGGTCCAGCGACTACGCCGAGAGCTCCTCGAGCACCACGACCATGGCGCCGGCCGCCTACGCGGCGACGGACGAGGAGACCGAGACCCCCAGCCCGGCCCCGTCCGAGGGATCCGGCTCGAGCGGCGAGGGTTCCGACGGCGCGACCGAGCTGCCCTCGGACCTGCCGACCGAGCTGCCCTCGGACTTCCCGTCCGACTTCCCGACGGACCTGCCCTCGGACTTCCCGACCGACCTGCCCACCGAGCCCGACGACCCCGGCCTCGGAGACGCGCCGTACGACGGCGGGATGCCGCCCGAGGTCGAGCAGACGCTCAAGGACTTCCCGGGCGGGGCGATGGTCATCCGCTTCGACGACGGGGGCCTCGAGATGGAGGCCGCCATGGGTTCGCTCGCCCCCGCCATCACCGACACGTTCGACACCGACCGCGGTGGCGACCTGGTCGAGTCCCTGCCCGCGAGCACCGCGGTGGCCTACGGCCTCGGGTTCTCGGACGGCTGGCTGGGCGCCCTCATCGACGAGTTCGGCCCGATGATCGAGGAGTCGGCCGGCGAGTCCGTCGACGAGGCGATCGCGGACATCGAGCGGGAGCTCGGGATCAGCGTGCCGGAGGACATCGAGACGCTCACCGGTGAGTCCGCCGCGGCGGCGCTGGACGCCGAGTTCGACCCGAGCATCTTCGAGGACTCGCCCGAGGAGCTGCCGGCCGGCGTCGTGGTCAAGGGCGACCCTGCCGAGATCGAGAAGGTCCTGGAGAAGCTCCGGGCCAAGCTTCCCGCGGACGAGCGGGACACGCTGATGTGGCGGGCCGACGGCGACCGGATGCTGGTCGGCACCAGCGAGGCCTATCTCGACCGTCTGGCCGACGGCGGCGACCTGGGCTCGACCGACGCCTACGAGTCGGTCGTCCCCGACTCCGACAAGGCCTCCTCGGTGCTCTACGTCAACTTCGACGCGGGCGGGGGCGACGGGTGGCTGGTCGACCTGGTCGCGGAGCTCGACGACTCCGCGGACACCGCCGCCAACGTCAAGCCGCTCGAGGCGTTCGGCATCAGCGGCTGGGTCGACGGCGACGAGACCCACTCGCTGGTGCGACTCACCACGCAGGACTGACGACGGCCGCCGGTCCGCCGCTCAATCGCGGCGGATCGGTGCGGTGGTGGCGGTCGTGGCCCGGACCAGGTCCGCCGGGGTGAGCTCGAGGTCGAGACCGCGGCGGCCACCGGAGACGAACACCGTCTCGTGGTCGAGGGCCGAGTCGTCGAGGACCGTGGCCAGGGCCCGCTTCTGGCCGACCGGGGAGATGCCGCCCACGACGTACCCCGTGCTCCGCTCGGCCGCGGCCGGGTCCGCCATCGTCGCCTTCGGGGCACCCACCGCGCGGGCCAGCGCCTTCAGGTCGAGCTGGCCGGTCACCGGCACGATGCCGACCACCAGCCGGCCGCCGGCCTCGGCGAGCAGGGTCTTGAACACCCGCTCGGGAGCGACACCGAGGGCCTCGGCCGCCTCCAGGCCGAAGCTCTCGGCCCGCGGGTCGTGCTCGTAGGGGTGCAGCGTGAACGGCACTCCGGCCCGGGTCAGCGCGACCGTGGCCGGCGTACCCCCGGCTGCCTTGCGGGCAGCCATCAGGCGGTGCTCATCAGACGGTGCTCATCAGTTGGGGGACCAGCCGGTCCGGGCAAGCTCGGTGGCGGGCAGCGACGGGATCGCTGCGATGGCCCGCAGCTCCTCGCGGAGGAAGGTGATCAGCATGCCCAGCCGGATCGAGGCGCTCTCGGCCTCCAGCAGGGACTGACGGTCCGGGAGGGTGAGCAGGCAGGTGGCGGCCAGGCTCCAGGAGAGGTACGTCG
>JBEVFC010000238.1:0-6131 GCA_040512455.1 Nocardioides sp. | reverse complement strand
AGACCCAGCGGCGGAAGAACGCCCTCGAGTCCTCCGCGCTGCCCGCGAAGCTGGCGGACTGCCGCTCCAACGACGTCGAGCGGTCCGAGCTGTTCATCGTCGAGGGTGACTCCGCGCTGGGCACCGCCAAGCTCGCCCGCAACTCGGAGTTCCAGGCGCTGCTGCCGATCCGGGGCAAGATCCTGAACGTCCAGAAGGCCTCGGTCGGCGACATGCTCAAGAACACCGAGTGCGCCTCGATCATCCAGGTGGTCGGCGCCGGCTCCGGGCGCACCTTCGAGCTCGAGGCGGCCCGCTACGGCCGGATCATCTTCATGGCGGACGCGGACTCCGACGGCGCGCACATCCGCTGCCTGCTGGCGACCCTGTTCTTCAAGTACATGCCCGAGCTGATCCGCGAGGGCCGGATCTTCTCCGCGGTGCCGCCGCTGCACCGGATCGAGCTGTCCAACCCCAAGAAGGGGATGGACAAGTACGTCTACACCTACTCCGACGACGAGCTCCAGCGGAAGCTCGCCGAGCTCAAGAAGAAGAACATCCGCTGGAAGGACCCGGTGCAGCGCTACAAGGGCCTCGGCGAGATGGATGCCGACCAGCTGGCCGAGACCACGATGGACCCGCGCTACCGGACGCTGCGCCGGATCACCGTGGACGACGCCGACGTCGCGGCCCAGGTCTTCGAGCTGCTGATGGGCTCCGACGTGGCGCCGCGCAAGGAGTTCATCGTTCAGGGCGCCTACGAGGTCGACGTCGAGGCGCTGGACGCCTGACCCTTCCTGACCGCCGGTGGGCGCGCAGGAGGGGACCGGCCCGGGGGGATGGCCGACCCCCTCTGGGCCGTATTGTCCGGCTTGTCCGGGTCCCGGCGACAGCCCCCACGCGGGTGGTTGTCGCCTCTGGGGTCAGCGGGGTGGCTAGTACTTCTGCTCGAGCAGCCCGGTGTCGACGTCGTACAGGAAGCCGGCGACCGCGATGCTGCCCGGGATCAGCGGGTGCGACTGCACCTTGCGGACGTCCTCCTCGAGGCTCGCCAGCTGGTCCTCGACGACGTGGAACTGCTGCCAGGAGGCATCCTGGCCCGCTGACGAGCCGACCTTGTCCTGGAACTCCTGCTCGGTGTACTGCGTCATCGCGCAGCGCGTGTGAGGGACGATCAGCACCCGCTTCACGCCGAGCAGGTGCACGCCGAGCACCAGCGCCTCGAGGGCGGCCACGGTCACCCGGCCGCCGGGGTTGCGGAAGATCTTGGCGTCGCCCTGGGAGAGCCCCACCATCCGGAGCGGGTCGATGCGGGAGTCCATGCAGGTCACGATCGCGACGCCGGCATGTGCGACGCCGTCGAAGCCACCGAGGTCGAAGTCGGCAGCGAACGCACGGTTGGCGGCGATCAGGTCATCGAAGTCAGCCACGGGCAGCACGGTAGCGGGGTCGGGACGCGGCTGGTCCGGGCACCCACCTATTGGTCACAAACTGCAGCCTGTGGTCGCGAAAACCTGCCGTTTGGTCCCCAACGGCAGGGTTCAGAGCGCCCACGGGCAGGGTTCAGTGCCCCGAGCGGAGGATCTCGGCGGTGTCCAGCTCCCGCGTCCGGGCGGTCCGGAACAGCACCAGCGCCAGCACCCCGGCGACGGCAGCGCAGACCGCGGCCCCGAGGAAGACGGCGTGCTCCTGGATCAAGGCGGCCTCGGTGCGGCTGGAGCCGTCGGCCAGGGCGCCGTAGAAGCGCCGCAGCCCGATGGTGGTCAGTGCCGAGATGCCGACCAGCATCCCGATCATCCGGCCCACCACGACCAGCGCGGAGGCGACGCCGTGGACGGTGTCGTCGGTGCTGGCCAGCAGCGCGGCGTTGACGGGGGCGAGCGCGAGCCCGAACCCGAAGCCGCACAGCAGCAGCGTGCCGTTGACCGACAGGTTCTCCAGGGAGTGCTTGTCCCACTGCGCCATCAGCACGAAGCCGACCGATGCGCAGGCCATCCCGACCGCGGTCACCACGCCGGCCGGCACCCGGCGGACGAGGAAGCCACCGACCACCGCGCCCACCGGCAGCGCCACCAGGAACCGGACCAGCACCAGGGCCGCCATCAGCTGGGACTCGCGGTAGATCGTGGTCCGGGCGAAGATCGGGATGTCGATCAGCGCCGCGATCAGCGCCGACCCGACGAAGAAGCTGACCAGCAGCGAGCCCCAGGCCGGGACCCGGCGGATCGCACCGTGGGGGATCAACGGCGCCTCGGCCCGGCGCAGGTGCACCAGGAAGGCCGCCGTCGCGAGGGCGGAGCCGAGCAGGAACCAGGGGCCCTGCTCCGAGAACACCTGCACCTCGGGGTCCGCGGTCGCGAACGCCAGGATGATGCCGCCGAGCGCGGCGGCCAGCAGCAGCGCCCCGACCAGGTCGGCCTGCCGGATGTGGGCGAACCAGGCGCGTACGTCGACCAGCGGCCGCTTCGCGAACAGGCACCGCCCGGCCAGCACCAGCGCCGCGACGATGGTGGTCACGCCGATCGGGGTCAGCCAGCGCCCGTCGCCGACGTACGGGATGAACAGCTGGCCCCAGGTCAGGTCGCGCTGCAGCGGCGGTGGCTGGACCATCGTGATCGCGCCGGCCACCAGCGTCACCGCCGCGGCGACCATGCCGATCCAGTCCGGATGACCACGAGCACGGTGGGGGGCGAAGGCCTCCCCTCCGGCCAGGTGGCGGATCGCGGCGGCCAGCACCAGGGCGACCGCCAGGTTGATCAGGAAGATGCCCCGCCAGTCCGCCAACGCCAGCACCACCGCGCCGAACAGCGGGCCGATCACGCTGCCGATCTCCTGCACCGCGGAGACGATGCCGAGCGGGACGCCGCGTCGCTCCACGGGGTAGAGGTCCGCGACCAGGGCGAGGGTCGCCGGGACCAGCCCGCCGCCGCCGACGCCCTGGAGGTAGCGGCCGGCGACCATGCTGGGCAGGTCGTAGGCGAGCGCGGTGACCAGCGAGCCGACCGCGAAGACGACAAGTGACATCACCAGGACGGGCACCCGGCCCCGCAGGTCGGCGATCCGGCCGATCAGCGGCAGCATCGCGACGTACCCGAGCAGGAAGCCGGAGACGATCGGGGCGGCCCGTTGGAGCTCGTTGATCGGGATCCGCGCGGTCGACATCATGTCCGGCAGCGCGAGCACCACGACGTACGTGTCGGCGGCCGCGAAGGCGACCGCCACTGCCGCGAGGGCGAGCAGGACCCGCGACGACCCGCTCACCGCGTCGCCGCTCGTCACGGTGCGGAGATGTCCTTCTCGGTCCCGTAGTCGGAGAACTTGATCGTGTAGGTGTTCGGGCCGCCGTCGGGGTAGAACTCCCCGGTCAGCTTCGCCTCACGGAGCTCGCCGTCGGCGGTGATCGTGTACGTCGCGTCGAAGTCGTCGCCGCTGGCGCTCGGGATGACCGTCTCGACGAAGGTGGCCGGCACCGTACCGGTGTACTCGGTGAGCACCTCTTCGTTGTTCTCGCCGCCGCGGACCGTGTCGCCGGCCTCGAGGTTGTCGGTGTTGACCAGCAGGTCGGAGAGGCCGCCGTCGGTGGACATCAGCTCGGCCGGGTCGGGTGCGCCGTAGTCGGCGGGGTCGGCCTCGGTGAACGTGGGGGTGAGGTACTTGATCCAGACCTTGCCGTCGGTGGCGATCACGTCGACGTCGACGGACAGGCCCGAGACCTCCGCGGTCAGCTGACCCTCGAAGGCCGGCGGGTGGATGCCGGTGCCCTCGGCGTGGCTGATGCCCTGGATGCCGTCGGGCAGGTCGGTGGTGTCGAGGTCGATCTTGACGCCGGAGGTGTCGTCGAGGGTCTTCTTGGCGAGCGCCATCACCTCGTCGGGGCTCTTGTCCTCGCTGATGCCCTTCTCGTCCTTCTGCCCGGTGCACCCCGAGCCGACCAGGGCGAGGGTCAGGGCGGCGATCGCCAGGGGAGCGGCGGCCCGGAGGGTGGTGGACCGGGGGTCATGGCGGAGCGCGCGGCGGAACATGCGCTCAGCCTGCCACACCGGCGCCCGCCTTCCGGGCCTCCTGAGGCCTCAGCCGAGGCGCGTCGCGACCGGCCCGGCGACCGCCGCGATCGGCTGGCTGCCCGGGGCGCCCGAACCGTCCCGTCGGCCGGTGGCCTCGGGCAGCTCGATGGGCGCTCCGCTGGATGCCGCGGCCCGTGCCGGGGCGGTTCCGGCCCACGCGAACACCAGGGCGTCCTCGCCGCGCAGGAAGCGGTGGCAGCGCACGCCGCCGGTGCCGCGGCCCTTGGTGGGGTACTCGGTGAACGGGGTGACCTTGACCGAGCCGGGCTCAGTGCCCGGGAGCGCGGTGGAGGACCCGGAGGCGGTGACCACGACGGCGTCCGCCCCGGGGGCCAGCACCCCGAACCACAGCGCCTGCTCACCGGGGGAGACCCGGACGCCCGCGATGCCGCCGCCGGACCGGCCCTGCGGCCGCACGTTGTCGGCGGCGTAGTGCAGCAGCTGGGCGTCGGTGGTGATGAAGCACAGGGTCTCGTCGCCGGTGGTCAGCTCGACCGCGCCGACGACCTCGTCGCCGTCCTTGAGCGAGATGACCTCCCACTCGTCACGGTTGAGCACCTCCGGGTTCACCCGCTTGACCACGCCGTCCCGGGTCCCCAGCGCGAGGCCTGGCCCGTCGGTGGGCAGCGCGGTCAGTGCCAGCAGCCGCTCGCCGGCCTCCAGCGGCAGCACCTCGCTGACCGGGAGCCCGCCACCGAGGTGGGGGTCGTTGGCCGAGGGCGGCAGCGCCGGCAGGTCGAGCACGCCGAGCTTGATCACCCTGCCCCGGCTGGTCAGCGCGCCGACCTCGCCGCGCGCGGTGCTCCGGACCGCGGAGGTGACCACGTCGTGCTTGGCCCGGCCGTCACCGGTTCCCGGGGCGTCGTCGGTGGTGGTGCGGGCCAGCAGCCCGCTGGAGGACACGTAGACGAAGCACGGGTCGTCGGCCACCTCGAGCGGGGTGGCGGCCGCGGTGACGGCGGCGCTGCCGGCCGACTCGAGCAGGACGGTCCGCCGCGGTGTGCCGTAGGTCTTGGCGACGTCGTCGAGCTCGCTGGCGACGACCTTCCGGAGCAGCTTGTCGTCGGCGAGGATCGCGTCGAGCGCCTCGATGGTGCGGCGCAGCTCCTCGGACTCCTTCTCCAGCTCGAGCTTGCTGAACTTCGTCAGCCGGCGCAGCGGCATGTCGAGGATGTAGTCGGTCTGGATCTCGCTGAGCTCGAAGATGTCGATCAGCCGCTCCTTCGCCATCGAGGCGTTGTCGGAGGAGCGGATCACCTGGATGACCTCGTCGATGTCGAGGATCGCGATCAGCAGTCCGTCGACGAGGTGCAGGCGGTCGGCGGCCTTGCCGCGGCGGAACACCGAGCGGCGGCGTACGACGTCGAAGCGGTGGCCGAGGAAGACCTCGAGCAGCTCCTTGAGACCCAGGGTGCGGGGCTGCCCGTCGACCAGCGCGACGGTGTTGATGCCGAACGAGTCCTCGAGCGGGGTCTGCTTGTAGAGCTGCTCGAGCAGCGCCTCGGGCACGAAGCCGTTCTTGACCTCGATGACCAGCCGCAGACCCTTCTCGCGGTCGGTGAGGTCCTTGACGTCGGAGATGCCCTGCAGCTTCTTGGTCTGCACCAGGGTCTTGATCCGCTCGACCACCTTCTCGGTGCCCACGCCGTACGGCATCTCGGTCACCACGATGCCCTTGCGCCGAGGTGTCACCGCCTCGATCCGGGCGGTGGCGCGCATCCGGAAGCTGCCTCGGCCGGTCTCGTAGGCGTCACGGATGCCCTCGAGCCCGACGATCTTGCCGCCGCTGGGCAGGTCGGGGCCGGGGATGAAGCGCATCAGGTCGTCGATGGTGGCCCCGGGGTGGGTGATCAGGTGCTTGAGCGCCTGGACCACCTCGATCAGGTTGTGCGGGGCGATGTTGGTCGCCATGCCCACCGCGATGCCGGTGGTGCCGTTGACGATCAGGTTGGGGATCGCCGAGGGCAGCACGGTCGGCTCGGTCTCGCGGCCGTCGTAGTTGGGCTTGAAGTCGACGGTGTCCTCGTCGATGGAGGCGGTCATCGCCACCGCGGGCGGCGCCATCCGGCACTCGGTGTAGCGCATCGC
>JBEVFC010000214.1:0-5556 GCA_040512455.1 Nocardioides sp. | reverse complement strand
CTGGCTGGCGAACGAGACGGCCGACCTGTTGCGCGGCCACGGTGCCGAGCTCGAGGTGGCCGAGGTCCGGCCCCACGACGTCACGATGCGCGACGAGTGGCTCGGCACGACGTACGGCGACCCCACGCCGGCCTCGGTGGCAGCCGTGGCCGACGCTGTGGCCCACGGGCTGGCGCTCGAACCCGTCTACACCGGCAAGGCGCTCGCGGCGATCCGCGACCTGGCCGAGACGCGTGCGCTGGCCGAGCCGATCCTGTGGCTCAACACCCACGGACCCCGCTGACTCGGCGGCCTCGACCTGAGCCGACAACCGCGCATTCCGAGTGCCCTGGCGGCGACACCGCACCCCCTGCGACGCTGCAGTCATCGCACTGCCTTTGACGGCAGTGTCCGCCGAGGGGCTCGGGACACTCGCGTCGGACTCCGCAACAGCGCCACCGCATGGGACAACATCGACCTGGGCGTCGCGCTCAACACCGGTCACGGGGGCGACACGTCGCCTCCCCTCCACGTCGCGCCTTCTTGCCGCCAAGGAAGGTGCGTCCAAGTGGGCCGGAATGATGCGGCCCTCTCGCGTTGACGCCAAACGGATCCCCGGCACCTGTACCTGGCGTCGTACGCGTCAGCTGCGCAGGGACGCGGTGGCCTCCGTCATCCGGACCAGGTGGTCGAGCAGGCTGGTCAGCTCGCGCTCGCGGCGGTCCTGGGGCGTGAACCTGTTGCCGTCGAAGTCGGCGAAGTTCTGGAGCGCCACCTGGGGGCGGACCGCGATCATGAAGGCGGCGGCGACGATCATCCGCCACTGCTCGACCGAGCGGGTGCCGCCGTCGAAGCCGTAGGCCACGAAGCCGACGGTCTTGTTGCCCCACTCCGGCCAGAGCACGTCGAGCGCGTTCTTGAGCGCGGCCGGGACGCCGTGGTTGTACTCCGGCGTCACCCAGACGAAGCCGTCGAGCTCGTCGATCTTCGCGCTCCAGCGCCGGGTCGCGGCGGAGGCGTAGTTGCGGTGCGCGTCGCTCGGCACCGTCTCCTCGTCGAGCAGCACCAGATCGTAGTCGGCCAGGTCGACCAGCTCGAACTCCGCGTCGTCGCGACGAGACGCGATCTCGTGGACCCAGGCGCCGACGCCGGCGCCCTTCCGGCCCGGACGGGTGCTGCCCACGATGATGCCGATCCTCACGGTGCCTCCTCAGGCGTCGTCCCGAACTCTGGCGCGACGTCGGCACCGGGGCAAGGCCCCGTCCGTCCGCGACGCCGGTCGCGACCGCTGGGGATACGCTCCACGTGATGGATGTCGAAGCGAGGTTCAATGTCACCACCATGGGTCGCCCGGACGGTCAGCCCATGGTGTTCGCGCACGGGTTCGGCTGCGACCAGAACATGTGGCGCTTCGTGGCCCCCGCGTTCGCGGACCACTTCCGCATCGTGCTCTTCGACTTCGTCGGGGCCGGCCGGTCCGACCCCGCGGCGTACGACCCGGTGCGGCACGGCACCCTCGACGGGTACGCCGAGGACCTGCTGACGGTCATCCGCCACCTCGACCTCCGCGACGTGGTGCTGGTCGGCCACTCGGTGGCCGCGATGATCGGCGCCCTGGCCGAGGTCGCCGAGCCGGACCGCTTCGACCGGCTGGTGATGGTCGGGCCGTCGCCCCGCTACATCGACGAGGGCTCGTACGTCGGCGGGTTCAGCGAGCCGGACATCCTCGAGATGCTCGAGTCACTCGAGAGCAACTACCTCGGCTGGTCCGCCGCGATGGCGCCGGCGATCATGAACGCCCCAGAGCGTCCCTCGCTCGGCGCCGAGCTCACCGAGAGCTTCTGCCGGATGGACCCCGCGGTCGCCCGCCAGTTCGCCCGGGTGACCTTCCTGACCGACACCCGCGCGGTGCTCGGCCGGGTCACCTGCCCGACCCTGGTCCTGCAGTGCAGCAACGACCTGATCGCGCCGGTCACCGTCGGCCGCTACGTCACCGACGCGCTCCCCCACGGCACGATGACCATGCTCGAGGCCACCGGCCACTGCCCCCACCTCAGCGCCCCGGAGGAGACCATCGCCGCGATGGCCGGCTTCGTCCGCGGCGAGCCGGTGCCGGTCACGTGAGCAGCCGGGCCCGATGAGCAACGAGAGGGCGGCGCGACAGGCCTTCCTCGACGCCCTCGTCCACGACGACCCGGTCCAGCTCTACGAGCGGGCCCCGTGCGGCTTCCTGTCGACCACCCCCGACGGACTGATCGTCAAGTGCAACGCCACCTTCCGCACCTGGATCGGCCGCGACACCGCCGACATCGTCGGCAAGCTGTCGTTCGTGGACCTGCTCACCGCCGGCGGACGGATCTACCACGAGACCCACTTCGCCCCCACCCTGCGGATGCAGGGCAGCGCCCGGGAGATCGCCCTCGACCTGGTCACCGCCGACGGGGGCCGGCTGCCGGTCCTGGTCAACGCGACCCTGGACCGGGACGAGTCCGGGCAGGCCCGGGTGGTCCGGATCGCCGTCTTCGACGCGACCGAGCGACGGCAGTACGAACGCGAGCTGCTGCGCGCCAAGGAGGCCGCGGAGGCGGCCGAGGTGCGGGCCCAGAAGCTGGCCCGGACCCTGCAGAAGACGCTCATCCCGCCCACGCCCCCGCAGATCCCGACCCTCGACCTCGCGGCGGCGTACCGTCCGGCGGGCAACGGCGACGAGGTCGGCGGCGACTTCTACGACGTGTTCCCGGTCGGCGAGCAGGACTGGGTCGCGGTGATCGGCGACGTGTCCGGGAAGGGCGTCGACGCCGCGGTCATCACCTCGCTCGCCCGGCACACCCTGCGCGCCCTGGCCGCCCGCCACGACGCGGCGAGTGCGATGCTCGAGGGCCTCAACCAGGTCCTCCTCCACGAGCAGACCGATCGCTTCTGCACCATCTCCCTGCTCCGGCTGCACAAGGACGCCGACGGCTGGTCCGCGGTGCTGACCACCGGCGGGCACCCCCTGCCGCTGCTCCGCCACCCGGGCGTCGAGCCGGTGGCCTTCGGCGCCGAGGGCTCCCTGGTCGGCGTGCTGGACCGGCCCACCTTCGGCGAGACGACGGTGCGGCTCGCCCCCGGCGACGTGCTGGTGCTCTACACCGACGGGATCACCGAGGGCCGCTGCGACCGCGAGTTCTACGGCGAGGACCGGCTGCGCGCGGTGGTGTCCCGCGAGGCCGGGCCGGCCGCCATCGTCCAGCGACTGGTCGAGGACGTCGTCGCGTTCCAGCACGGCGTCCCCCGCGACGACATCGCGGTGCTCGCCGTCGGCGTACCGCTGTCCTGACCGGCGGAATGCCCGGGCCGCCCGGCGCGTTGTCGCGGGGAACGCGAGAGAGGACCTCATGGACTACGACGTGCTGGGGACGCCGCAGGCGCCCACCTTCGGCCTGGACACCTTCGGCGACCTGGAGAACGGCGCCGACGGCACCCCGGTCAGCCACCCCGAGGCGATCCGGCAGGTGGTCGCCGAGGCCGTGCTCGCCGACGAGGTCGGCCTCGACTTCTTCGGCATCGGAGAGCACCACCGACCCGACTTCGCGATCAGCGCCCCCGACGTGGTGCTGGCCGCCATCGCCGGGCAGACGCAGCGGATCCGGCTCGGCACCTCGGTGACCGTGCTCAGCTCCGACGACCCGATCCGGGTCTTCCAGCGCTTCTCGACCCTGGACGCCGTCTCCGGCGGCCGCGCCGAGGTCACCCTCGGTCGCGGCTCGTTCACCGAGTCGTTCCCGCTGTTCGGGCTGTCCCTCGACGACTACGAGGTGCTGTTCTCCGAGAAGCTCGAGATCTTCACCGAGCTGCTCAAGGAGGAGCCGGTCACCTGGGAGGGCACCACCCGTCCCCCGCTGGCCGGCATCGAGGCGTTCCCCCGTACCGCCGCCGGGCTGCCCGCCTGGGTCGGCGTCGGCGGCACCCCCGAGTCGGTGGTCCGCGCGGCGACGTACGGGCTGCCGCTGGTGCTCGCGGTCATCGGCGGCTCGCCGGCCCGGTTCGCGCCGCTGGTCGACCTCTACCACCGGGGGCTGGAGTACTACCAGCACTCGACCCGGCCGATCTCGATGCACAGCCCGGGCCACGTGGCCGCGACCGACGACCTGGCCCGCGCGCAGATGTACCCGCACCAGGCCGCGGCGTTCACCAAGATCGGCAAGGAGCGCGGCTGGGGGCCCTACACGCCCGAGCAGTTCGAGGACGGCGCCGGCCCCACCGGCTCGCTGTTCGTCGGCTCCCCCGAGCCCGTTGCCCAGAAGATCGCCTGGGCGATGCGGACCCTCGGGCTGTCCCGGTTCCAGCTGAAGTACGCCGTGGGCACGCTGCCGCACGCCGAGCGGCTGGAGTCGATCCGGCTGTACGGCACCGAGGTGGTGCCGCGGGTGCGCGAGCTGCTGGCCACCGAGCCGGCCACCGCCTGACGCTCCTCAGGCTCAGAGCAGGTGGCTGAGGTCCGCCCCGTCGTCGCCGCTCTCGAGCAGGTCCAGCAACCGGCGGGCCCGCACCGCCGCGTCGTACGCCGCCTCCTCGTCCGGGTCGGCCGGCTCGGTCTCGGGCTCGGCCACTGTCCGCGCGTGCAGCGCGGCCAGCAGCTCCTCGCGGGGCAGGCCGCGCAGCAGCACCAGCGTCAGTGGGTCGCCGTCGACCAGCCAGCCGGTCTGCAGCAGCACCGCCAGCGCGTGCCGGCACGGCTGGGTCCAGGCGCCGCAGGTGCACTCGGCGACCAGCTCCCCGCCGTACGGCAACAGCTCGACGCCGGCCTCCTCCGCGTGCTCGGCCAGCTCCAGCGGCAGCTCGCCGGCCAGCAGCTGCGCGATCCGGCCGGACTCGGCCGCGACCAGCTCACCGAACGCGGCCACCGACTCCTCGGCGAGCACCGGCACCTCCACGGTCACGGTCCAGACGTCGTCGTCCTCCAGCACCCCGGCCAGCAGCCGGCCCGCGGAGACGGTGATGCCGCCGACCGCGCCGCCGCGGGCCAGCGCCCGGCCGCCGCGCAGGTCGCGCTCGCCGTACGCCGACTCCTCGACCGCCCGCAGCCAGGCCTTGGCCCACCACGCGGCGGCCCGGACCCCGCCACGGCGCGGCGCCATCCGTGGGTGCGTGACGGCGCTCAGCTGAGCTCCTCGGGGCCCGGCCCACCGGGACGCAGGGTGACCAGGTCGCGCAGCTCGGCGTCGCTGAGCTCGGTCAGGGCGGCGTCGCTGCCGCCGAGCACCGAGTCGGCGATCGCCCGCTTGCGGGTGAGCAGCTCGGCGATCTTCTCCTCGATGGTGCCCTGGGTGATCAGCCGGTGCACCTGCACCGGGCGGGTCTGCCCGATCCGGTAGGCGCGGTCGGTGGCCTGCTCCTCGACCGCGGGGTTCCACCACCGGTCGTAATGGATGACGTGGTCGGCGGCGGTCAGGTTGAGCCCGGTG
Source organism: Nocardioides sp. (assembly GCA_040512455.1). Taxonomy (GTDB): domain Bacteria; phylum Actinomycetota; class Actinomycetes; order Propionibacteriales; family Nocardioidaceae; genus Nocardioides. The sequence goes on along the minus strand of JBEVFC010000214.1, from coordinate 130 downwards.
CCGCCGGCCTTGAGGGACAGCAGGAACACCGGCACCTCGTTGGCCTGGAAGCGGCGGACCATCGCCTCGCGCTCGCGGACCGGGGTGCCGCCGTGCAGGAACTGGGTGGGTACGCCGAGGCGCGTGAGGT
>JBEVFC010000184.1:0-6428 GCA_040512455.1 Nocardioides sp. | reverse complement strand
GGTCGCCGGTCTGCGGCCCGTTGATCGACTAGTCCGTCGCGCCCTCGACGACGAGCTCCTCGCCGTCACTGGTCACGATGTGCGCCTCGTAGACGCCGTCGGAGTCGGTCTCCACGCGCTCGATGGTGGCATCGGGGTACTTCGCCTCGACCGCAGCTGTGACCCGCTCCGCCGTGGTGCCCGTGAGCGGTTCCTCGCCGGCGTGTCCATCGGGACCGGAGCTCGAGCCGGTGACGGCGTCGCCTACCGCGGACGCGGCCCCGGTGACCGCCAGCGCCGCACCGCCGGCGAATCCGGCGACAACCAGCGTGCTTCCGGCTGTGGCGAGCTTCATCCGCTTCGACATCTTCATCATGACCTCCTGTGATCCGCCCCGGGATGAGGCGCTGGGCCCAACAGTGAGATCGGTGCGTACGAGGGCCATGTCTGGCGGCTGTGGTGGACCTGTGAAGGTCGCGCCCGGTCAGCGCTGAACAGGCCGCGCGCTCACCAGCAACATGTCGTGGTCGCTCCCAGCGACCGGAAGCACGCTCGTCGAAGGCGAGCGGAGCGTGGCGCGACTTCCGTAGACGTGCTGGACTCCGGGATCCTGGTCGGCCGAGGTGTCGGTGCGCGTCCAGACGCCGTCGGGCGCGCAGGACCGGCGACGGTTCACGTCACCGCCGAAGGCGACCGTACGGACCGCTGCGCGGCCGGCGAGGATCACGGCGAGCTCGGCGCACTGCGCGTCGTTCGCGGTCGCGCCGGAGTCCGTGCGACGGGTGCTCAGGTGGGCCGTGCACACGTCCTGGTCCAGACGGGTGGTCAGGCACGACCACCGACGCTGCTCCAGTCCGGCCTGTGCCGCGAAGGGTCGGTGCGTCGACGCGACGATGGGTGCCTGCGTGAGCACCGCGTCCCCGAACAGCCCCCGACCGCCCGGCCGGACACACGGCAGGCGCTCGCCGTCGTAGATCACCAGCGAGAAGCGCAGGTGGTAGCCGGTGCGCCGGGCGATCTGCACGACGTCGCCCCGGCAGGCCTCGTTGACCGTGACCGCGTCCGGGCCCATCTGACGGATCCTCGTCACCGCCTCCTGCACCACGGCCGGGTACGCCGCCGCGTCGTAGCAGCCGGCCAGCCCCGACAGGCACAGGTTCATCTGGATCAGCGTGAAGCTGGTGGCCGCCGGCCGCGGGACGAGCGATGCGGCAGCAGGGCCCGGCGATTCAGTCCCCGCCAGCCGGCTCCAGCCGGTCAGCGCGAGGACGACCGCGCAGCCCAGCGCTGCGACGAGCAACGCCGCAGCGCTCCGTGAGTGACCGACTCGTGGCCGGCGGGCAAGGAGGGTCACGATGCTCCGACGCTACCTCCGGTCGCGACTGGGGGAGTGTCGCCGTGAGTGCCAGCCACTCAGGCAAGGCGCCGATGCGTCCGCCGGTACGGGTGCTCGTCACGCACGTACCAAACGGTCCACGTCACCGGGAAGAAGAGACCAGCCACCGCGGCACGGGGCGCCCCGAGACCACGCCGGTGTGCTCCGAGCGCCGTCAGGACCGGCAGCGGCAGCACCGCCGCCGCGAGCACCAGGAGCCCGACGATCAGCATGGCGCCAGTATCCCCGAACGGAAGGACTTGGGAAGGTTCCTCGGTCACCGCCCCGATTCGGGGGCACACTGGCGAGGTGGGGAGCAGGCAACGAGAACAGGAACTAGTGGCGCGTCTCCGGCAGATGTATCCGACGGGCACGAAGCTGGAGCCCGGGTGCGTCGTGGACGACGTCCGGGGCAAGCCGGGGGAGGCGGTCCTGACGTTCAGGTGCGGCCGCGACCCGCGGACGTACGGCATCCCCATCCCGCTCGGGGACCCCAGCAAGGAGTTCTACTTCCCCGACAACCCCGTCAGCTCGATCGACGAGTGGCTCGAGTCGGTGCGCGTCGGCATGAGCATCCACATCGGGACCGGCCTCAACACCCGCGGTCGCCGCACCCTCGTCGACGACTACATCGAGCTGCGCGAGACGAACGGCTGGGAGTACGACCCCCGGTTCTACCTCGACGTCGTCGAGCCCGACGAACCACAGTCATGGGACCGGGTCGAGCTCCTGGCCCAGGCCGGCCTCGACGCGGCCCCGGCGATCGCCAGCCGGGACGAGGGCCGGCTGATCGGCTGGGTCACCGCCTACGAGGACGCCTCGGAAGGCAACCCGTACGCCGGACACGCCGTCGTCTCCTGGACCGGGGACGAGACCGCCGACCTGGAGCACGTGGAGGTCGGGTCGGGGACGCCCGTGACCCTGGTCGTGGGCCTGGCCCGGAGAGGCGCTCACCTCGCAGGCGGCGCCGGGGCGCTGAGCGTCACCACCAGTCTGGACACCCCTGAGCTGGACCTGGTCGGGTTCCGGTACGCCTCCGACGGGCGTCGGGTGGTCGACACCACCTTCCTGGACGAGGACCCGTCGGGCGCGGCGGCCCTGCTCCGCGACGTGCTCACCCTCGCCGGTCAGGTCGAGACCCCCCGCGACACCGGCGGCCGGCACCAGGAGTCATCGGGGCGCTGGTGGGCGCGGGCCAGGCGAGGCCCGGCGGAAGCCCCGGCCCCGGGAGACGGGGGCTGACCCAGCCGCTGGGGGTTCAGGCGGGGGGTTGGCTGGCGCGTCCCTGCTCGGCTCCGTGGATGCTGTCGCGGTCGCGTCCGTGCCCGCCGTGCCAGTCCAGACACAGCACGGTGGCATCTTCGCTGAGCTCGCCGCCGGTCGCGTCGAGGACGCGGTCGGCCAAGGCCCGGACCGCCTCACGCGGGTGCAGCGCCCTGGTCTCGGCGATCGCCGCGGGGAGGTCGACCGCGACGGCGTTGCGCTCGAGCATGCCGTCGGTGAGGAAAACGATCCGGTCACCCGGCTCCAGGTCGACGCGGCTCGTGCGATACGTGGTGTCGCCGAACAGGCCGAGCGGGAGATCGACCGTCAGGTCGAGGGGTCCTGTGTGCGAGCCGCGGACCAGGTACGGCGCTACGTGACCCGCATTGATCAGCTGCAGGGTCCCGGTGCGCAGGTCGAGGCGACCGATCAGGCCGGTCACGAAGTCCTCGATCGCGGCGTGGGTGGTGTGCTCGGCCAGCGCCCGGTTCGTCGAGGCGACCTGCTCGACCAGGGACTCGCCCGCGTTGCGAGCGTTCCGCAGGCTCCCGACGCACAGGGTCGCGGCCAGCGCCGCGGCCACCCCGTGGCCCATGGCGTCGGTCAGGGACAGGTGCAGCACGTCACGGGCCAGGCTGAAGTCGAAGGTGTCCCCGGCGATGGAGGCAGCGGGTTCGAGCCAGCCCGCCAGGGTGAACGCCCCCGCCTCGCACGTCTGCGGCCCGGGCAGCAGCCGGTGCTGGATCTCCGCGGACAGGCTCAGCGGCCGGGAGCGCTGACCCCACTCGTACAGGTCGGTGTGCCGCCGGTTCGCAATCACCACGAACGCCAGCAGGTGCGCGAGGCGGGCGATCTCCTCGCAGGTCGCGTGCTCGGGACAGTGTGGCAGCGTCAGCTCCAGGACGCCGATCGCCTCGCCTCGCTCGGTCACCGGGGCCAGCACGAGCCAGGACCCGGCCCCGTCGGAGCCCGAACGTCCCGGTTCGGGCGCCACGACCTGCACCTCCTGGCTCCGTACGGTCTGCTCCTCCGGCCCCCCGTCGAACGGCAGGACCGTCGCGGACTCCTCCAGGGACCTCCGCTCGTCATGCGCGAGCGGCGTACTGGTCTCGACCTCGTCGGCGGTGCGCAGCTGGAGGTGCGCGAGACGGACCAGCGCCCGTCCGGACAGGTCGGCGATGAGGAAGGAGACCTTGGTCGCGCCGAGCGCCAGGCCCAGCTCGCGGGTGACGGACTCCACGGCATTGACCGGCGAGGCCGCCTCCGCTGCGGCCAGCACACTGCTCACGGCTCGTGGACCTGGATCCCGGATCACTTTCGGAGCATAGGCGCCTTCCGACACCGCCGTCCCACCGCTGGGAACAGCGGCCGCGGCACGAGCCCGTGGTCAGTACGTCGCATCAGGGCGTCGGCCAGCCTTGCGCTGCGACGTACCAGACGGCCGACGTCAGCACCGAGACGAGGAGGAGCGAGAACAGCAGGCCGCCGGCCAGCGGCAGGAACCACCCGGGGGCGCGTCTCGAACGAACGGCGACCACCTTCACCACGGCGGCACCGATCACGGCGCAGCCGAAGACCCCGTGAACCACGGTCCGCGTCGACACGTCCTCGCCGTCCAGCGTCCCGGTCGGCAGGCCCTGGGTCCACAGGCAGTGATAGGCGACGAATGCCGCCAGCACGAGGACGGTGGCCCCGGAGAACCGGTGGGCCTTTCCCACCCAGGACGGCGCCTCGATCCCCAGCCTGCCGTAGATCCAGAGCGCGCCGATCACCTGGACCACGGCGAGCACCCCGATCACCATCGAGAGCACGACCTTCATGTCGACGACGGTCTGGAAGCCGAGCGTGGTCGTGCCGGCCAGCGACGGGTCGTGGGCCTTCCCGAGCACGCCCACGAGAAGCGCGACGACGGCGCCGGTAGCGAGCGCAGTCAGCGCGATGGGCATGCCCTTCCGGGCGGAGGTCTCTGCCATGGGCTCAGGATGCTCTGGGCTCCCACCCGTTGGGAATGCCCCCGGGGCGTCCCGGGGGGAAGACGGGTGGATTCCCTGATGCGGCAGAGGACCGATCGGCGCACGATCGAGATCAGGGAAATGTTCCGAACGGCGGGGCAGGAACCGATGACTTGCACCGGACCCGAGGGTCTGTACAGGCAGAGAAACAGCAGCCGAACAAGGAGGTGAGCACGATGGCCGCATCGATCCCGATCGAGCAGGAGTCCGGTATGTCGGCAGGCCGCGTGCACGCCCACAACGGCTACTACGCCGGGGAGTTCGCCAGCCCCCGGCACGTCGCGCCGGCCGCCTGGCACGCACCGATCCCGGCGCCGTTCGACCACCTGTCGTCCTGAGCAGAGGCGCGTGGTCGCAGGCGGTTGACTGGACCCATGGCAGCCCGACTCCTGATCATCGCGGACACGCACGTGCCGAAGCGGGCCCGGGATCTCCCGGTCCAGGTGTGGCGCGAGGTCGAGACGGCCGATGTCGTCCTGCACGCGGGGGACTGGGTCGATGTCGGCCTCCTCGACGAGCTGGAGGCGAGAGCCGACCGGCTCGTGGGGGTGTGGGGGAACAACGACCACGGTGCCTTGCGGGAGCGCCTCCCCGAAGTGGCGCGCGTCGACCTCGAAGGCATCCGCTTCGGTGTGGTGCACGAGACCGGCCCCGCGAAGGGGCGCGAGGCGCGGTGCGGCGCGCAGTTCCCCGGGCTCGACGTGCTCGTCTTCGGGCACAGCCACATCCCGTGGGACGCGGTGGCTCCGACCGGTCTGCGCCTGCTGAACCCCGGTTCCCCGACCGACCGGCGGCGGCAGCCGTTCTGCACCTACCTCACGGCCACGGCGGAGGATGCGGTCCTCCGGGACGTCACCCTCCACAACATCCCGCGGTGACGTCGTGGCTCGAATCCTGGTGAGTGCAGGACCTGCCTAGCCGTCGGCGGCTTCTCCACGGGCTCCGGCCACGCGCTCCCGCGCGCAGGTGACCACCGCAGCCAGGTCCAGGCCGTACGTCGGACCCTCGCCGGCGCCGTACCGCTCCAGGCGACCGGTACCCCGCTCGAGCAACCGGTCCGCCCCCGCTGCATTGCCGCGGGCGGCGTGCGTGAGACCGACACAGATCTGGGCGAGGCCCTGCCACAGGTCGTTCTCCGCGTCCGGACCGGCCTTCCACCGAGCCTCGAGAACCTCGTGGGCGGAGAACGGCCTTCCCTGGTCGACCAGGGAGCGGGCCGCCTCCAACGTCTCCGACGGAGGCAGCGGCTCCTCCGAGACCGGTTCGACGCCGACGGCGCCGTATGGCAGCGGTCGGCCGAGCGCGTCCCGGGGACGCGCCTGGCGAGGGCGACCGGCGGGGTCCCGGTCCCGGTCGCCGGTCACGACCGCCTCGCCCGGGAGTGATGCCGAACGGCTCGCCTCGTCATACCGGCCATGGTAGGAGAGGACTCATGGCCGAGTACCCCCAGCTGCTGCACACCGTTCTCGACACGACGAGACTGCGGGAGCTCGCCGAGTTCTACCGGCAGCTGCTCGGGCTGCGGTACCGGCCCGGCGACGAGCCGCCCACCGACGGGACACCCGACACGGCGGACTGGCTCGTGCTGGTCGACGCGGACGGGGTCCGCGAGCTCGCCTTCCAGGAGGTCGACGAGCTGACTCCGACCACGTGGCCCTCGCACGACGTCCCGATGCAGCTGCACCTCGACCTCACGGTCACCAGCGTCGATGAGCTCCACCGTCAGCGTGCGCGCGCCGAAGCGCTGGGGGCGGAGGTCATCCTCGACCGGACGGAAGACCCCGAGGAGCCGTTGTTCG
>JBEVFC010000159.1:0-3862 GCA_040512455.1 Nocardioides sp. | reverse complement strand
CCCGGGCCAGCGCCAGGCGGCCGCACAGCAGTCGCGCCCTGGGGACGCTCACGACATCCACGGTCTCGAGCGCCTCGGCGAGGCGGGTGGCAGCACGCAGGAGGGCCGCCGAGGTTTGACCGGTGTCGAACCGGCTCTCCAGCAGCACGAGCTCGGCGCGGGCGGCCCACCAGGCGCGCTGCTGGTGACGGAACATGCGCAGCGCCTCGGCGCTCCGCGAGACGGCGCTCGGCGGGTCATCGGCGGCGGACGCGGCGAGCGCGGCGGCGAGCAGCAGCTCGCCGCGCCGGGCTGCCGACCCGTGCAGTCGGATGCTGCGCGCGACGGCCTCGTCAGCCACCCGGAGTGCGTCCCGGTGCAGCTCCGCAGCGAGGAGCACCTGCACGCGCGTGACGTCCAGCTCCGGCTCGAAGACGTCGAGCTCTTCGACCACCCGCTGCGCGTCGTCCAGAAGCGCGAGGGCTGTCGGCAGGTCGCCGCGGGCGAACGCGGTGGTGCCGCGGTCGTGGCGCGCGGAGGCGTACTCCAGGCGCTGACCGGCCGACGCGAACAGCTCCTCGGACCGGATGTAGTCCTCGTCAGCTCGGGCCACAGCGCCGAGCGCGAGGTTGGCCTTTGCCCGGTGGCCGAGTGCCCGCGCCTCCCACACCGGGTCCCCGGCACCGCTGAGCAGGTGGACAGCCCGTTGCGCCGCCCGCAACATGTCGGTGTTCCTGCCCAGCAGCCACAGGGCATGGGCGTTACGGATCTGGATACGCCCGGCCGCCGTACCGACCGCCCCTTCGGCTGCCTGCTCGATCTCGGCCAGACCTCGCCGCGGGTGTCCGGCCATCACCAGCGCCGCCCCGTACGCCGAGCGGACATCAGCTCCGCGCTCAGCGTTCCCGGCGCGACGAGCACAACGGATCGCGGCCCGGAACTCCCCGAGCGCCAGGTCGATGTCCCCGAAGTCGCGCAGCACGATGCCTGCGGCCTGGTGGGCAACGGCGGCGACCTCGAAGCCGGCACCCTCGGCAAGGAGGGAGCGGGCGGCCTCGAGCCCCTGACGTGGCCGGGAGAGGGCGAGGGCCAGCAACCCGTCCAGATCGGGAGTGGCTGAGGGGATCTTCGGGTCCCCGGGCACAGACCTGATCTTAGGCACGCCGCCGTCGAGAGTCGACGGCACGATACGGAGGGTCAGACATGTCAGATGCAGATCGGTCAAGCGGCGAAGGAAACGGCCGGGCCCCCGTCCGGGAGCAGGTGCAGATCGGGTTGATCCTGGAATCCGTCGCGGACGTGGCACCGTTCCCCGAGGACTGGGACGAGAGGGCGACGGGCGTCGAGTACCTGTACCGCAAGAACACGATCGTCGTCCGCGACTCGAACCTGGACAGTGTGAGGAGCAGCCTCGACGGCCGGGGCGTGAGGAACACCGTGGACGACACAGTCCTCGCCGGGGCCACCCGGCTCAGCGTGAGCAAGCCGGCCGACGATGCGTGGTCTCTCCACGAGGAGCTGGCACGGATCGAGGGAGAGGAAGGGCACGGAGCCGCTGGCTTCGACCACCTGTTCTACGTGTGCGTGCACTGCTGCGCGGCCATTGAGCCGGAGCCAGTTCCCGCCGACAGTGTCCCGGTCCCCAGGCCACAGAGCGGCCAGGACGCGGCGTCCCCAGCCAGCAGCCACGGGAAGGGCGTGCGCCTGCTCGTTTTTGACACGGGTCTCGTCGAGGGCGCTGAAGAGCACCCCTGGATGGCCGGCGTCACCGGTGAGGACGACACGCTGGTGGCCGCCGGGGCTGGCACGACGCCGGCCAGGATTGGCCAGGACGGCGGCCATGGCACTTTTGTGGCGGGCTGTGTGCGTGTCACCGCGCCCGAGGCGAAAGTGAACGTCGTCAACGCGGCCCGGCTCCTCACGCTCACGGCAGACGCAGACGGGATCGGGGCGGCGTTCGAGAGCGACCTGGCAGCCCTGCTGAGCAGTCACCTCGTCGCCGCCGGCGGCGACCACCCGGTCCGGGTGCCTGACGTCCTGGTGCTGAACTTCGCCGGAACGACACAGGGCGGGCGCCCGCCGGTAGCCATGGCCGGGCTCTACGACAGCGTGATCAAGCACCTGAAGGAGCTGCTGATCGTCTCTCCTGCCGGCAACGAGGGGGACAAACGGAAGACCTGGCCGGCGGCCTTTCCCTGGGTGGTCTCGGTCGGCGGCCTCGCCGAGAACTGGCGCAACCGTGCCACGTGGACCAACCACGGAAGGAACGTCGACGTGTACGCGCCGGGCGACCGTCTGGTCAACGCCTTCGCAACCGGTGACTACGAGCCCACCTGGGACGGCCAGCAACACAACGCAGTCCCGTTCGAGGGCATGGCGCTGTGGAGCGGGACCTCGTTCTCGACTCCGCTGGTCGCCGGGCTGGTCGCCGCAAGGATGTCGACCACAGGGCAGAGCAGCCGCCGCGCATGGCAGTCCCTGCTCGACCTGGCTGAACGTCAAGCGCTCCCGGGCGTGGGCCCGGTGCTCTACCCGGGTCAGGAGCTCGCCTGACGATCCAGGAAGCGACGTGGTTCCGGTCGGCCGCCGACGCGATCGACGCCGTCGCCAACAGGGAAGCTGACGCGGTTGCCGCTCGCGACGTGACTAATCCGGGTGCCCAACGCGGCGCCCGGATTGCCTATGTGTCCCGTCTTCGGTCGCGCGTAGCGTAAAGGAGTTCCCGGGGTCCGAGGAGGCTCGACATGCACCTCACCAGGCGTTCTGTCGCATTGGTCCTGCTGGTCGTGATGGCGGTCTTCGCACCGCAAGCGGCGAATGCGATCACCTACGGCGTTCCGGACGACGGGCACCCGAACGTCGGCTCCTTCGTCGCTCGGGTGACCAACTCGGACACCGGCGCCACCGAGCTGTACCAGCTCTGCACCGGAACGCTCATCGCTCCCGACGTCGTCGTGTCCGCCAGCCACTGCTTCTCCGGGCTCCCGGACTTCGTCGAGGAGATCACGTTCACCCTCGACCCGGTGATCGACGCGGACCAGGACGGCCTCGTCGACCCGACCGTCGCACAGCTCTCCGGCACCCCCGTCGTCCACCCGTTGTACGCCAGCGGAGGAGCGAACAACACCTACGACGTTGCGGTCTTCCTGCTCGACGAGCCGGTGACCGGCGTGACACCGGCGAGGCTGCCGACGGCCGGTCTGCTCGACCAACGCGAGGTCCAGCGCCAGACGTTCGTGGCCGTCGGCTACGGGACCGTCCGCGAGACCAACCGCACCGGACCGCAGGCATTCCAGGTCGGCTGGCGTCGCATGATGGCCAGCCAACACGTGAACTCGGTGACCAAGGCGTGGGTGACGTTCTCGATGAACCTTGCGACGGGCAACGGCGGCACCTGTTACGGCGACTCCGGAGGACCGCACTTCCTGGGTGACGTCGTGGTGGCGGTCACGGTCACCGGCGACTCCGTCTGCAAGGCGACCGACAAGGACTACCGTCTCGACACGACCTACGCGCGGGACTTCCTGGGCCAGTTCGTCACGCTGCCCTGACGCTGCCCTGGCCCTGCTAGCCGTTGTGTCGAGCACGCCCAGCAACCGCTCGATGCCCGGCCACCGCTGCAACGTCCAGTCAGTGCGGACCGCCACTACGCTCTTGCGAGCGAAGTCGTCACGGGTGAGCGGTCGCCGTGTCGTGCTCAGAGCTGCTCACGGCGCGACGGTACCGGACCCCGATCCGGGGCCCAGGACGGGATAGCCCGGCTCGGCCGGTTCACCCTGTCTGCGATGATGGCGCCCGGTCGTGGGGACGTTTCCCTAGGAAAGTCCCTTGGGAAGTCCCGACTAAAGTCCCCATGCCCCGGGCCCCTAGCTCAACTGGCAGA
>JBEVFC010000147.1:0-4021 GCA_040512455.1 Nocardioides sp. | reverse complement strand
ACAACCAGGCGGCCCAGGTCGAGATCGTCGAGTCGCTGGAGGTGTTCCCGTCCACCCTGCCGACCCGCCGCGAGTCGCCGTACGCCGCCTGGGTCTCGATCAGCGTGGGCTGCAACAACACCTGCACGTTCTGCATCGTGCCGGCGCTGCGCGGCAAGGAGAAGGACCGCCGGCCCGGCGAGATCCTCGCCGAGATCGAGGCGCTGGTCGCCGAGGGGGTCAGCGAGATCACCCTGCTCGGGCAGAACGTCAACGCGTACGGCGTGGAGTTCGGCGACCGGCAGGCGTTCTCGAAGCTGCTGCGCTCGTGCGGTGCGATCGAGGGTCTGGAGCGGGTCCGGTTCACCTCCCCGCACCCCGCGGAGTTCACCGACGACGTCATCGAGGCGATGGCCGAGACGCCCACCGTGATGCCCTCGCTGCACATGCCGCTGCAGTCCGGCTCCGACAAGGTGCTGAAGGACATGCGCCGGTCCTACCGCCAGTCGAAGTACCTCGGCATCATCGACCGGGTCCGCGCCGCGATGCCGGACGCCGCGATCACCACCGACATCATCGTCGGCTTCCCGGGCGAGACCGAGGAGGACTTCCAGGCCACCCTCGACGTGGTCCGGGCCGCGCGCTTCTCCGGGGCGTTCACCTTCCAGTACTCCAAGCGCCCCGGCACGCCCGCCGCCGACCTCCCGGACCAGATCACCCCCGACGTCGTCAAGGATCGCTACGGCCGGCTGGCCGCGCTGGTCAACGACATCGCGTGGGAGGAGAACAAGCGCCTCGTCGGCCGCACCGTCGAGCTGATGGTGGCCGAGGGCGAGGGCCGCAAGGACGCCGCGACGCACCGGCTCTCCGGGCGTGCTCCCGACAACCGGCTGGTGCACTTCACCCCGCCGGCGGGTGCCGAGAGCGTGCGCCCCGGCGACATGGTGACCGTCGAGATCACCTACGCCGCCCCGCACCACCTGGTCGCCGACGGCCCGGTCCTCGCCACGCGCCGTACCCGCTCCGGCGACGCCTGGGAGGCGCGTACCTCTGCGCCGGTCGCGGCCGGTGTCCGGCTCGGGATGCCGACGCTCGGCGTGCCCGCGCCGCTGGCGGACGCTCCCGCCTGCCGCTGATCGGGGATGGTGGTTTCCCCGGCCGGCCGGGGATAGCAACAGGAGTGCGGTAGATCCGACGCACCCAGTGCATTGCATCTACCGCACAGTCATTCAGGCGGCCATCCACAGGCCGGATGTACGCCGCTGGCTGACCTTCGACAGCCCGATGACGCTGGGCGCATGGACCAGCGCACCCGAGCCCTCCTGGCCGAGCAGGACGGTGTGATCGCCCGCCGTCAGCTGCTCGAGCTGGGCGTCGGGGTCAACGACCTCGCCCGCTTCGTACGGCGCCGGGAGCTGGCGCGCGTCCACCCCGGGGTCTTCTGCGACCACACCGGACCCCTGACCTGGCACCGGCGCGCCTGGGCGGCGGTGCTCTACTGCGGTCGCAGCGCGCTGAGCCATCAGTCCGCGCTCCGCGCCGCCGAGGGACCCGGCCGGCGGGGAGAGCGAGGCGACGAGCCGATAGCTGTCGCCGTCGACCGGCAGCGGAAGGTCGTCGCCCCGGCTGGGGTCCGCGTCCACCGTATGGCGGGTCTCGAGCAGCGGGTGCTCTGGAACCTCGGCCCGCCGCGGGTCCGTTACGAGGATGCCGCGATCGACGTGGCCCTGGCCGAGCCGACGGACTTCGACGCCCTCGCGGTGCTCGCTGCCGCGTGCAGTCGCGACGGACGACGGCTGGGCGCCTGCGAACCGAGGTGGACGCCCGCGAGCGGGTGGCGCGGCGGACCTGGATGAGCGGGGTGCTCCGCGACGTGGCGGAGGGGACCTGCTCGGTGCTGGAGCACGGCTACCTGCACCTCGTCGAGCGGGCCCACGGTCTGCCGTCGGCGCAGCGCCAGTTACACGCAACGGGGTCGGTGGGCGTGGTGTATCGGGACGCCGACTACGGCCTGCTGGTCGTGGAGCTGGATGGTCGGCTGTTCCACGATTCCACCGAGCAGCGGGACCGGGACTTCGAGCGTGACCTGGACTGCGCCCTGGCGAACACAGTGCGGTAGATCCGATGCACCAGGTGCGTCGGATCTACCGCACAGACAGGAGCTCAGCCCGAGGGCTGGTCCAGTGAGGTCTCCGCGTTCTCCTCCTGCAGCGAGCGCTCCTGCTCGTCCTGCTGGGCACTCGCGTCGCCCACCGGCTCGGGGATCTGCCCGGCGCCGGGGTCCGAGCCGGGGTCCGGATCCGGGTCGGGCGCGTTCTCACCCGGCGTCGCGGAGGTCTCCGGCGCGTCGGTCCGCTGCGGGCCACCCGGGGGAGCGGGGGCATCGATGCCGCCCTGACCGTGCGGGTCGACCGGACCCTGCGGGCTGTCGGGGTGCTCGTCGCTCATGGGACTCCTCAGTCGCGGGTGCGCTTGGGCTCGAGGCCCTCGGGGTTGGTCTCGGGCAGGCCGGGGCGCTGCTCGTCGGGCTCGTCACCCTCCGACGGGGAGGGCGCGGGCGAGGTGTCGCGGGTGCCGTTGGCGGCCTCCTGGCCGGGGCCGGCCGCGCCGACGCGCTCGCTGCTCACGCCCATGCCGCCGGCGAGGCCGCCGGGCGCGTCCGCGTTGGGGTCGGAGTCGCGGAGCTCGGTCTCGATCGGGGCGTGCGGGTCGACGCCGCTCACGCCGGGTCTTCCTTCTCGGGCTCGCTGGCGCCGTCGGTGGTGGCCTCGGTGCCGGTGTCCTCCGGCTCCGAGAGCTCGTCCGGGGCGGCGTTCTCGAGCGCCGGGTTGTCCTTCGGGTTCAGGTTGGGGACGGTCGGCTGGTCCGGGATCGCGCCGTACTTCTCCTCGTCGGCGATCGAGTCGGCCCCCCCGGGCCAGCGCTCGGGCGGTTCGGTGTGGGCCACGGGCTTCGGGCCCAGGTTGTCGTTCACAGGTGTTCCTCCCTCTCCTTGGATCAGGTGAAGCCGTGCGTGGTGTACGGCGCCACGCCGCCCGCGCGCAGGCCCTCGAGGACCTGCCGCTCGTGGGGGACCACGGGCTCGGGCAGCTGATCGAGCCGTACCCACTTCAGCGCGGCGCACTTGTCGGGCTCCGCAATGGTGGGTTCGCCGGTCCAGGTCCGGGCGGTGAAGAAGAAGTCGATGCGCTCGTCGATCGGACGGTCGTTCTGGGTCCGTTGGAGGGCGGTCACGAAGGCCAGGTCGAGCCCGTGGATGCCGAGCTCCTCGGCGGCCTCACGGTGCGCCGCGGCGTACGCGGTCTCGCCCTTCTCGACGTGACCTGCGGCCGCGGCGGCCCAGTGGTCGTCCATGAAGCCGGTGTTCTGACGCAGCTGGAGCAGCACCTCGGTGCCGTCCTCGCCGTCCCGGAGCAGGAAGACGTAGGCCGCCGGGACTACCGTGAAACGGTTGTGGGTCACTTGATGTCGTCGTTCCTGCCATCCAGCTTGTCGAGCGCGTCCTTGGCCTGGGAGCTGCCCTTGACGATGTTGTCGTGGTGCTTGCCGCCGGTCTTCTTGTCGATCGCGTCGGCGGCCTTGTCCACGCCGGTGGCGATCTTGTCGCCGTGCCTGTCGACCGCGCTCTTGGCCTGGCCCTTGATCTTGTCGAGGAATCCCATGTGCGTGCTCCTGTTGAGGAAGGAGGGCCGCGAAGGACGCGGCCCGAGACCACTTGTCACACTAGTGGCATGACCCCGAGCGACGCCCCGACCGTGGTCGCGGTCGTCGGGGCCACCGCCTCCGGGAAGACCGACCTCTCGCTGGACCTCGCCGAGCGGCTCGGCGGCGAGATCGTCAACACCGACGCGATGCAGGTCTACCGGGGCATGGACATCGGCGCCGCCAAGCTGCCGGAGGCCGAGCGCCGCGGGATTCCGCACCACCTTCTCGACCTGCTCGACATCCACGAGACCGCCTCGGTGGCGGAGTTCCAGCGGATGGCGCGCGCGGTCATCGACGACCTCCGCGGTCGTGGTGTGGTGCCGGTGCTGGTCGGCGG
>JBEVFC010000141.1:0-6115 GCA_040512455.1 Nocardioides sp. | reverse complement strand
GCCATGGAGGAGGAGCCTTGGGCACTCTGCTGCTGCTGACGGGCGCGCTGCAGGCGTCGGCCGAGGTCCTCCCCGGCCTGGCCCTGCTGAACCACCAGGTGAAGATCCTCCCGGCCGAGGGAAGCGCACTTCTCGAGGCTCCCGAGACCGACCTCGTGCTGGTCGACGGCCGTCAGGAGCTCGCGACCGCCCGCGACCTCTGCCGGCTGATCCGCACCACCGGCTCCGACGTGCCGGTGCTGCTGATCGTGACCGAGGGCGGTCTCTCCGTCGTGACCGCCGACTGGGGCATGGACGACGTGCTGCTGCACACCTGCGGGCCGGCCGAGCTGGAGGCCCGCATCAAGCTGGCCATCGGCCGCCTCGCCGCGAGGCGTGAGGCCGACGACCCCGAGTCGCACGTGATCCGCAGCGGCGAGATCGTCGTCGACGACGCGACGTACACCGCGAAGCTGAGCGGCCGGCCGCTCGACCTGACCTTCAAGGAGTTCGAGCTCCTCAAGTTCCTGGCCCAGCACCCGGGCCGGGTGTTCAGCCGCCAGCAGCTGCTCCAGGAGGTCTGGGGCTACGACTACTTCGGCGGCACCCGGACCGTGGACGTGCACGTACGCCGCCTGCGCGCCAAGCTCGGACCCGAGAACGAGACCCTCATCGGCACCGTCCGCAACGTCGGCTACCGGTTCGTGCTGCCCAGCAAGGAGCGGCTGGAATCCCCCGCCGAGCAGACCGAGGACGCCTGAGCGCATCAGTGCGGTAATTCACGGTCATCAGGTGACCGCGAACTACCGCGCAGCCAGGTCGGGAACCAGGATCAGGGTGCAGTCCGGGCCGCAGCGCTTCAGGCGCCCGGTCCATCCACGTGCCGCCAGCAGCAGCCCGATCTTGCCGGCGGTGGAGCACGGCCGGTCGTAGACCTGGCCGTAGGACAGCCTCCTGGTGTCTCGACCGAGCACGGCGGCGTCGAGGTCACGTTCGAAGTCCCGGTCGCGCTGGGCCGTGGAGTCGTGAAACAGGCGCCCGTCCAGCTCCACGATCAGCGGGCCGTAGTCGGCGTCGCGATAGACGATGCCCGTCGACGAAGCGCCGCGCTTCTGACGGCGAGCCCGCGGCAGACCATGCGGCCGCTCGACCCGGGTCAGGTAGCCGTGCTCGAGCACCGAGCACGTGCCCTCAGCGACGTCCGTCAGCACCGCGACGAGCCACTGTCTCCTCGTCACCCGGCCGCGCTGCTCCACGGACCCGATCAGCCGCGCCGCCGTCGTGCGGCGGGACTGGCAGGCGGCGGACAGCACCCCGAGCGCCGCGAAGTCGGTCGCCTGGTCGAGCGCGACATCGAGCGCTGCCTCCTCGTAGCGCAACCGTGGCGGTCCCACGTTCCAGAGCACCCGCCCCTCCAGAGCGACCATCCGATGCACCTGCACGCCGACCGGAGCGACGACCCGGCGTTCCCGGTCGACGGCCACGTGGATGACGCCCTCCGGACGGTCCGCACGTCCGGGGCCGTCGGCGGCACGCAGAGCCGAGACGTGGCACAGCGCGGCACCGGGGCCCGCGTGGAGCACCGCCGCCCACGCGCGCTGGTGCCAGGGCAACGGGCCGGTGTGCGCCGCGTAGACACCCGGATGAACCGTCGCCCACTCCCTGCGCCGCAGCAGTCGCCGGATGTCCTCCGAGGTCATCCCGAGCGCAAGCGCCTGCCGCCTGGCAATGATGTCGTCCTGTTCACGCAGCAGCGCGCGCACCGAGTCGTCCATACGACCACCCTCGAAGGATCACCCTGCCGGGGCCACCGCCCTCCTTCTGCCCTGTGGACAGCCGCCTGATCCACGAGCGCGGAACTTCACGGCCATCAGGTGACCGTGAACTGCCGCGCTGTCCCGGAACCGGGCACCATAGGCGGGTGACCGCCGACGAGATCCCGCCCGACGCCTGGCCGACCCGTGGGGAGCAGCTGCTCACCGAGGTCCGCGCGGCCAGCCTTGCGGCGGACGGCCACGACCCGCTCGACGAGCAGGCGGCGCTGCTGCTCAAGCACCACGGCCTCGAAGGGTCGCGGCTCTGGGTCACCGACGGCGGCTTCGCGCTGCTGCACGATGACGCCCTCGACCTGGCTGTCGCGCCGGAGTCCCGCGGCCGCGGGGAGGGTACGGCGCTCGCGGCCGCCGCCGCGGACGGCGCCCGGAGTGCCTGGTCCCACGGGAACCACCCGGCCGCCAGGGCGCTGGCCGGCCACCACGGGTTCACGCCCACCCGCGAGCTGTGGGTGATGCGCCGCGACGTGACCGAGCCGCTCCCGGAGCTCACGGAGGAGGAGTCGGAGGCGGTGCGGGGCTACCGACCCACGGACGAGGCGGAGCTGCTCCGCGTCAACGCCGCGGCCTTCGCCAGCCACCCCGAGCAGGGTGCGCTGGACGCGGCCGGGCTGGCCGAGCGGATGGCCGAGCCGTGGTTCGACGCCGCCGGCCTGCTCGTCGTCGCCGAGGACGACCGGATGCTCGGCTTCCACTGGACCAAGCAGCACTCGGCCGAGCTGGGCGAGGTCTACGTGGTCGGCATCGACCCGGACGCCCAGGGCCGCGGCCTCGGCCGCACGCTCACCCTGGCCGGCCTGCACCACCTGGCCGGCAAGGGAGTGCGGGAGGTGCTGCTCTACGTCGAGTCCGACAACACCCCGGCGCGCAAGGTCTACGAGAGGCTCGGGTTCACGCACGCCGCGAGAGACACCCACGTGCAGTTCACCCGAGGCTGAGCGGGTCAGCGCGCCTTGACCCCGGTCGCCAGCGCGGCGGCCAGCTCGTGGTTGGCGTTCCGCACGGCGTCCCCGCGCTCCACCCAGTTGAGGAAGCCGTGGATCAGCCCCTCGTGGCGGCGTACCTCCACCGCGACACCGGCGTCCTGCAGCTTGCGGCCGTACGCCTCGCCCTCGTCACGCAGCGGGTCGAAGCCGGCGGTCACGATGTGGGCCGGCGCCACGCCGGGCGGGATGTCGGCGCGCAGCGGCGCCACCCGCGGGTCCTCGCGCGTCGCGACGTCGGGCACGTAGCAGTCGTTGGCGAGGTCCATGAACGACTGCGTCAGGTAGAACCCGGAGGCGAAGAGACGCCTGCTCAGCGACGGCGACCCCAGGTCGGTGGCCGGGTAGATCAGCAGCTGGAACGCCAGCGGCAGCCGCTCGCGGGCGGCGTGCAGGGCCACCCCGGCGGACAGGTTGCCGCCCGCGGAGTCGCCGCCCACCGCCAGCCGGGCGGTGTCGACGCGCAGCTCCTCGGCATGCTCGACCACCCAGCGGAACGCCGCGACCGCGTCGTCGTACGCAGCGGGGAACGGGTCCTCCGGCGCCAGCCGGTAGTCGACCGCGATCACCTGCACGCCGGACTCGCGGGCCAGCAGCCGGCACGCCGCGTCGTGGCTCTCCAGCCCGCCGCAGAAGAAGCCGCCGCCGTGGAAGAACACCATCGTCGGGCGCGGGTCGCTGGAGGTGGCCAGCGCGGTCGGCACGTACACCCGGGCCGGCAGGCCGGCGACCGTCCGATCGATGACCACACCGACGGGCTGGTCCCCACCCATCACCACGGCCTGGTCGTCGAGCAGCCGGCGACCGCCCACGGGACCGAGCTGGTCGGGCACCGGAACGCGGGCCAGGCGCTGGAGGCGCAGCACCAGCTGGACCTGGGTGTCGAGGGTCTGCCCGTCGAGCACGATCGGGCGTCCGGCGAGCCGGCGCTGGACCCGGCGCGGCAGCGCGAGCACCGCGGACACCACGCCCGCCTGGACACCTGACTCGATGCGCCCCCGGACCGGGCGGGAGCTCGCTGCGCGTGTCATGCAACCGAACCTACCCGCGGGTAGCGCGTCCTGCGGTGTGAAGTACGTCGCCCCGGGGTAGGTCTGTGCCGTGCCCCTCCCCCTGAACGCCGTCTCCCGCCTGGTCGCGGCGCTCGCGGTCCTCGCGACCCTGCTCGGCATCCCCTCCACGGCCTCCGCCGCACCGGCCGCGGACGACTACCTGGACACGGTGGTCGCGGCCTGGCGGGACGACCCGGTCTACGTCTCCCCGGACACCGGCGCCCTCGGGGCCGAGGACGCCGACCGGCTCCGCGAGCGCATCGACGGCTGGCGCGACGACGTCCACATCGCGGTGCTGCCGGCGCTGGCGCTCCGCGAGGTGCCCGGCGGCGGCAGCGAGCCCGACCGGGCCAGGATGCACCTGGAGCAGCTGGCGGGCGCGTACGGCTCCGACGGCGTGTACGTCGTGGCGTTCGGCGGGATCGGGACGTACGGCGCCGCGATCGGCACCGCCGACGACGTCGGCCAGATCGTGGCCGACCAGGTCGCGGACCACACCCTCGGCCAGCTCGACCAGACCCTCGACGGCATCCTCGACGACCTGGGCGCGCCCGAGGCCGAGGGCGACGGGTTCCCCTGGCTGCTGCTGGTCGCCGGCGCCGCGCTGCTGGCGGTGTTGGCCACCGCGATCGTCTGGCGCCGCCGGGCGCGGCCGGTGGTCCGCCCCAGCGGGGAGACCTGGGCCGGGCCGGCCGAGTACCGGCCGAGCTTCGACGTGCAGCCCGACGAGCACGACACCGTGGCGGAGCGGGCCGCGCTGGCCCGCGAGGACGTCACCCGGCTCGGCGAGCAGATCGACCGCGAGGACCTGCCGGCCACCGACCCGGCCGTCGCCGCCCACGTGCAGGCCGGCCTGGACGCCTACTACGACGCCTCCCGGCGAGTGGACACCCTGACCACCGACGACGAGCTCCGGCAGATCGCGGAGGTCACCGACTACGCGCGCTGGCAGCTGGCCAGCGCGCGGGCCCGCCTCGACGGCACCCCCGCTCCCCCGCGCCGCGCGCCCTGTTTCGTCGACCCCGACCACGGGATGTCCGTGGCCGACTGGTCGTGGGCCCCGCCGGGCGGCGTCGAGCGACCGGTCCCGGTCTGCCGCGCCTGCCTGGCCCGGATGTCGGGAGCGACACGATGAGGATCAACCTGGCCAAGATCGTGCCGGTCATCTTCTACGTGGTCCTCGCCCTCGCCGCGGTGGCGTTCGGCACCCGCAACTCCGGCGACGACGCCGAGCCGCCCTCCTTCGAGCCCACGGCGGGGCAGACCGCGGCCGCGGACCGCTACCTCGACGAGGTCGCGATCGAGCTCGCCACCCCCGGCCTCTACGTCGACCCCCGCGTGATCGAGTCCGGCAAGCTCTCCGCCTCGGAGGTCCGTGCCCTCGACCGGGCAGCCGCCGGTCAGGACGGACCGGTCCGGATCGCCGTGCTCCCGGCGTCGAAGCTGCTCCAGGACGACGGGTCGCCGGGGCTGGTCTCGGCGTACGACCTCGCCTACGACCAGGAGGAGATGGTCGCGCAGCTCTACGACCGGGTCGGCTCGGACGGCACCTACGCGATCCTCGTCGACGCGGGCAGCGAGTACGGCGGCCGCTCGTTCTTCGCGGTGCAGTTCGCCGAGGACGGCCCGACGTACGACATCGAGGGGGCCGCCAACGACGCCCTCGAGTGCTGCGCGCCCGACTACGGCGACATCCTGGAGAGCTTCGTCGCGGACGCGGGCGACGTGCACGTCGGCGTCGGGACCTGGTTCCTGCGCCTCGGCGGTGCCCTCGCGGCCCTGGCCGCACTGCTCCTCGGGGTCCGGTGGCTGCGCCGCCGGCGCACCACGCGCCAGCAGGACGGGGAGATCGCCGACCTGCTCCGCGGCCCGCTGAACGAGGAGGTCATCGAGCTGTCCGGACGGGTCTCGACGCTGCCGCCGGCCGAGGCCGGGACCGAGGTCGCCACCCACACCCTCGCCGTACTCGATCTCGTCGAGCAGGCCCGGCAGCGGCTCGACGCGATGCAGACCGCCGCC
The DNA here is from genome assembly GCA_040512455.1 of Nocardioides sp. Classification (GTDB taxonomy): domain Bacteria; phylum Actinomycetota; class Actinomycetes; order Propionibacteriales; family Nocardioidaceae; genus Nocardioides. The sequence goes on along the minus strand of JBEVFC010000141.1, from coordinate 250 downwards.
GACGCCCAGGCGGTCACCACCCGGCTGTCGGACGCCCGGTGGCGACTGGTGGTCATCGACGCGCTGCGCGCCGGGCAGCCCGCGCCCGAGCAGACCGCGCCGTGCTTCTTCGACCCGCGCCACGGGCCCAGCGTCACCGAGCACCCGTTCGTCCCGGAAGGCGGCGACCAGCGGAAGGTGCCCGTGTGCGCCGGCTGCCGCGACGAGCTGGCGGCCGACCGCCGCCCGCGGATCCGGACGATCGAGAGGA